>NZ_JBWKRS010000011.1:101035-188640 GCF_059419385.1 Pseudomonas sp. GW821-FHT05H12
CCCCCCCCCCCCCCCCCCCCCCCCCCCCCCCCCCCCCCCCCCCCCCCCCCCCCTGTGCTCCTACAATGTGATCGCGTGCATTTTGATCGTGCGTATTCAGGGTTTGCTGGCTGGAATGCCGTACTTGCGCAGGCGATGGGCAATCGCCGTGTGGGAGGTCTGCAAGCGGCTGGCCAGTTGGCGGGTGGAGGGGTAGCTGGTGTAGAGGGTTTCCAGTAGGTTGCGCTCGAAGTCTTCCACGGCTTGTTCCAGGCTGTCGATTTCGCCGTCGCTCTGGCGTGCCACCGAGGTGCCGGCGATGTCCAGGTCGCCGATGTCCACCAGGCTGCTTTCGCAAATGGCGGCGGCGCGGAAGATCACGTTCTGCAACTGGCGCACGTTGCCTGGCCAGCGGTTGCCCAGCAGCGCCGGGTACGTGCCGGGCGCCAGGCGGCACACCGGGCGCTGGATCTGCGCGCAAGCTTGCTGCATGAAGTAGCGCGCCAGCAGCAGAATGTCCTGGCCGCGTGCGCGCAGGGGCGGCACTTCGACGTTGAGCACGTTGAGGCGGTAGAACAGGTCTTCGCGAAAGGTGCCTTCGCTGACCATCTTTTCCAGGTCGCGGTGGGTGGCGCTGAGGATGCGCACATTGACCTTCACTTCACGGTCGCCCCCCACACGACGGAAGCTGCCGTCATTGAGAAAGCGCAGCAGCTTGGCCTGCAGGTACGGCGACATTTCGCCGATCTCATCAAGGAACACCGTGCCCTGGTTGGCCAGCTCCATCAGCCCCGGCTTGCCGCCCCGTTGCGCGCCGGTAAAGGCACCGGGCGCATAACCGAACAGTTCGCTTTCGGCGAGGTTTTCCGGCAGCGCCGCGCAGTTCAGCGCCAGGAACGGCGCACTGTGCCGCGCACTGATGGCGTGGCAGGCGCGGGCCACCAGCTCCTTGCCGGTGCCGGTTTCACCCTGGATCAACAGCGGCGCATCCAGCGCGGCCACCCGCTGCGCCCGCGCCTTGAGGGTGCGGATCACCGGGGACTCGCCCAGCAGCGCGTCAAACCCTTCGGCATGGTCGTGGTGCAACGCTGACAGCTGTTCGCCGATGCGGTTGGGTTGATACAGGGTCAGCAGGGCGCCGGCGTCGGTGATCGGCGTGGCATCCAGCAGCAGGGTCTGGCCGTTGACGCTGATCTCGCGCAGGGGCAGGCGAAAACCGTGTTCGAGCAAGGTGTCGAGCAGCGCCGGGTCGTTGAACAGGTCGCTGATACTTTCGCCGGCCGGTTCACGCCCGTACAGCGCGATCAGGGCCGGGTTGGCCAGCAGGATCTTGCCCGCGCTGTCCAGGGCCAGTACCGGGTCGGTCATGGCGGCCAGCAGGGCGTCGAGTTGCAGGTGACGGCGCTGGCCGGGAAGGATGTCCACCACGGTCACGGCCTGCACACCGTGCACGCTGAACAGCGCGTCACGCAGTTCTTCGAGTACGTCGGCGCTCAGGGTTGGCGCATCGATGTAGACGTTGGGCGGCACCATCTCTACCGCATCCAGGTTGAGATTGCGCCCACCGAGCAGGGCCAGGACTTCCTGGGTGATGCCGACGCGGTCGATGAAGCTGACGTGGATACGCATGGGGTGGCGTTTGGTTCTGGGAAGCGGGAGGTGGCCAGTATGCCTGACAGGCGATGCAGATCAAAAAATGTGGGAGCTGGCTTGCCTGCGATAGCGGACTGACAGTCACTATTTTCAGTGACTGATCCACCGCCATCGCAGGCAAGCCAGCTCCCACAGGGGATCGCCGGTGTCAGTGAAATCGGGTTACTCCAGGTGTTCGGGTTTGATCGGATCGCCGGGTTTTACATCCAGCTGATGCCGCACATCCTCGAACATCAGGTCGTACTGCTTGTGCATCGCCCCATTGAGCACGGCGATCTTCGGCATGCCGTACTTCTGCGCGATGTTCATCGCATGCCGGGCAAAGTCGAACGCCTGGTCCTTGGGTAGGAAAAACTCTTCCTTGAGGTCTTTGCCCTGGACCGAGCCATGCAGTTTGAACAGCATCCCCTTGCCTTCCTTGGGATCCTGGCTGACTTCATAGTCGATGCACAGGTTGTAGCTATAGTCCTGGGCGTTGAGCGCATGACGTTCGACGTGCAAGTGACCCGGTTCAAAGGTGGCCATAGGCGTTTCTCCTCTACTTCACAGGTAGGTGATGCCAGGTTTTGCCGTGCTGATGCGCGTGCCGGCGCTGCCCTGGACAATCGCTTCGATGTCCGAGAGTGAACCGATGACGGCGGTTTTTCCAGTCTGGCGGGCGAACTCGCAGGCGGCTTGCACCTTGGGCCCCATGGAGCCGGCGGCGAAGCCGAGTTTTTCCATTTCGTCCGGGTGGGCCTGGCCGATGGCTTTTTGAGTGGGCTTGCCGTAGTCGATAAAGGCCGCGTTGACGTCGGTGGCGATCACCAGCAAATCGGCCTTCAACTGCCCGGCCAGCAACGAGGAGCAGAGGTCTTTGTCGATCACCGCTTCAATGCCTTTGAGCTTGCCGTCCTCGCCGTACATCGTCGGGATACCCCCGCCGCCGGCGCAGATCACGATGCTGCCTTTTTCCAGCAACCAGGTGATCGGGCGGATTTCAAAGATGCGTTTGGGCCGTGGGCTGGCGACCACGCGACGGTACTTGTCGCCGTCCGGCGCAATCGCCCAGCCTTTTTCAGCGGCGAGTTTTTCTGCTTCGGCCTTGGAATACACCGGGCCGATGGGCTTGGTCGGGTTCTTGAAGGCCGGGTCCTTGGCGTCCACTTCCACCTGGGTGAGCAGGGTGGCGAACGGCACCTCGAAGTCCAGCAGGTTGCCCAGTTCCTGTTCGATGATGTAGCCGATCATGCCTTCGGTTTCGGCACCGAGCACGTCCAGCGGGTACGGCGAGACCTGGGTATAAGCCGCCGCCTGCAACGACAGCAGGCCGACTTGCGGACCATTGCCGTGGGCGATCACCAGTTCGTTGCCGGGGTGGATCTTGGCGATCTGTTCGGTGGCGATTCGGATGTTGGCGCGTTGGTTGTCCGCCGTCATGGGTTCACCACGACGGAGCAGGGCGTTACCGCCCAGTGCTACGACGATACGCATAGCGAATGTCCTTCTGAAAATTCTGATGAAGGAGCACGGTCAATGTGGGAGCCGGGCTTTTTGTGGGAGCCGGGCTTGCCCGCGATGGCATCACCGCGGTCTACCTGAGCGACCGAGTTGCCTGCATCGCAGGCAAGCCAGCTCCCACAAAAGCCAGATCTCACACCAGCCAGCTCCCACATTGACGGTGTCGTGCCTTAAAGGTCAGCCAGGGTCGACACCAAAATCGCCTTGATGGTGTGCATGCGGTTTTCCGCTTGCTCGAAGGCGATGCAAGCTGGCGATTCGAACACGTCGTCCGTCACTTCAATGCCGTTGGCCAAGTGCGGGTATTGCTCGGCAATCTGCTTGCCCACCTTGGTGTCGCTGTTGTGGAACGCCGGCAGGCAGTGCATGAACTTGGTGCGCGGGTTGCCGGTGGCTTTCATCAGCTCGGCGTTCACCTGGTACGGCAGCAGTTGCTCGATACGCTCGGCCCAGGCTTCCACCGGCTCGCCCATCGATACCCACACGTCGGTGTGGATGAAGTCCACACCCTTCACCGCGGCTTTCGGGTCTTCGGTGAGGGTAATGCGTGCGCCACTTTCTTCTGCGTATTTCTTGCAGCGACCCACCAGGTCATCGTGGGGCCACAGGGCTTTTGGCGCGCAGATGCGCACGTCCATGCCGAGCTTGGCGCCCACCAGCAACAGCGAGTTGCCCATGTTGTTGCGCGCGTCCCCGAGGTACGCGTAGCTGATCTCGTGGATCGGCTTGTCGGCGTGTTCGCGCATGGTCAGCACGTCGGCGATCATCTGGGTAGGGTGGTACTCATCGGTCAGGCCGTTGAACACCGGCACGCCGGCGAACTTGGCCAGCTCTTCGACGATCTCCTGCTTGAAGCCACGGTACTCGATGGCGTCGTACATGCGCCCGAGCACGCGGGCGGTGTCCTTCATGCTTTCCTTGTGACCGATCTGCGAGGAATTCGGGTCAATGTAGGTGACATTGGCGCCCTGGTCATAGGCCGCCACTTCGAAGGCACACCGGGTGCGAGTGGAGGTTTTTTCGAAGATCAGCGCGATGTTATTGCCCTTGAGGTGTTGCTGTTCGGTGCCGGTGTACTTGGCGCGCTTGAGGTCGCGGGACAGGTCCAGCAGGTAGCGCAGCTCGCGTGGGGTGTGGTGTTCCAGGCTGAGCAGGTTACGGTTGTGAATGTTGAACGCCATGATGATTCTCCTTGAGTTCGGTAATCGGCCCGGTCGGCCTCGGGTGGAGGCCGCCGGGTGGATGGTCGCTTAGTAGTCGATTGGGTCGCGGATGATCGGGCAGGTCATGCAGTGGCCGCCGCCACGGCCACGGCCCAGTTCACCGGCGCTGATGGTGATGACTTCCACCCCGGACTTGCGCAGCAGGGTGTTGGTGTAGGTGTTGCGGTCGTAGCCAATGACTACGCCTGGCTCCACGGCCACCACGTTGTTGCCGTCGTCCCACTGCTCGCGTTCGGCGGCGAAGCTGTTGCCACCGGTTTCCACTACGCGCAGGGCCTTGAGGCCGAGGGCGGCGGCCACGGTGTCGAGGAAGTTGGTTTTCTCCCGTTGGATATCGATGCCGTGGGGCTTGCTCTCGTCAGGGCGCAGGGTGAACGGGACGATCTGGCTGACCACTTCGGGGAAGACGGTGACCAGGTCGCGGTCGCAGAAGCTGAACACGGTGTCCAGGTGCATCGCCGCGCGGGATTTCGGCAGGCCGGCCACGATGACTTTTTCCACCGCCTTGTTCTTGAACAGGTTGCGCGCCAACTGGCCGATCGCCTGGTGGGACGAGCGCTCGCCCATGCCGATCAGGACCACGCCGTTGCCAATGGGCATCACGTCGCCGCCTTCCAGGGTCGAGGCGCCGTGTTCCTGGTCGGGGTCGCCGTACCAGATCTGGAAGTCGGCGTTGGTGAACTCGGGGTGGAACTTGTAGATGGCGGTGGTCAGCAAGGTCTCTTGGCGTCGCGCCGGCCAGTACATCGGGTTGAGCGTCACGCCGCCGTAGATCCAGCAGGTGGTGTCACGGGTGAACTGGGTGTTGGGCAGCGGTGGCAGGATGAAGCTCGAGTGGCCGAGGAAATCGCGGAACATCTCGATGGCCTTGCCACCGAAGGTGCTCGGCAGGTCATCGGCCGACACGCCACCGATCAAATACTCGGCGGTCTTGCGCGGTTCCAGGCTGCGCAGCCAGGAGCCGACCTCATTGACCAGGCCCAGGCCAACCGTATTGGCGGTGATCTTGCGCTCCAGGATCCAGTCCAGCGCTTCGGGGATGGCGACGATGTCGGTGAGCAGGTTGTGCATTTCCAGCACATCAATATCCCGCTCGCGCATCTTGGTCACGAAGTCGAAGTGGTCGCGCTTGGCCTGGGCCACCCACAGCACGTCATCGAACAGCAGTTCATCGCAGTTGTTGGGGGTCAGCCGCTGGTGGGCCAAACCTGGGGAGCACACCATGACTTTGCGCAGTTTGCCGGCTTCGGAATGTACGCCGTACTTCACTTTTTCCGTGGTCATTACAGATCCTCCAGTTATCAACAATTACAGCGTCAGGAAGCCGTCGTAGAGCCCATAGGCCGCCACCAGGGCGCCAATGACCACTGCGGCGAAAATCAGCTTCTCGACGTTGGTGAAAATCGGTTTGCCCAGTTCCCGCTTGGCCTTGGCGAACAGGATCGCGCCGGGGGCGTAGAGCAGGGCAGAGAGCAGCAGGTATTTGGTGCCGCCGGCGTAGAGCAGCCAGATCGCGTACACCAGCGCGATGGCGCCGATGAACAGGTCTTTCTTGCGCTCGGCCAACGCGGTTTCGTAGGTCTCGCCGCGCACCGCCAGCAGCAGCGCGTAGGCCGCCGACCACAGGTAAGGCACCAGGATCATTGAGGTGGCGAGGTAGATCAGCGACAGGTAGGTGCTGGCCGAAAACAGCGTGATCACCAGGAACAGCTGCACCATGGCGTTGGTCAGCCACAGGGCATTGACCGGTACGTGGTTGGCGTTCTCCTTGCGCAAGAACTCCGGCATGGTGTGGTCCTTGGCGGCGGCGAACATGATCTCCGCACACAGCAGCACCCACGACAGCAGCGCCCCCAGCAGCGAGATGATCAAGCCAACGCTGATCAGCACCGCGCCCCAGTGGCCCACCACATGCTCCAGCACGGCGGCCATCGATGGGTTCTGCAGCTTGGCCAGTTCCGGTTGGGTCATGATCCCCAGGGACAGCACGTTCACCAGCATCAGGAACAGCAGCACGGTGATAAAGCCGATCACGGTGGCCTTGCCCACGTCGGAGCGTTTTTCCGCACGGGACGAGAAGATGCTCGCGCCTTCGATGCCGATGAACACCCACACGGTGACCAGCATCATGTTGCGCACCTGGTTCATCACGCTGCCCAGGTCCGGGTTTTTCACGCCCCAGATGTCAGCGGTGAAGATGTCCAGCTTGAACGCGAACAGGGCGATCAACACGAACAGCACCAGCGGCACCACCTTGGCGACGGTGGTCACCAGGTTGATGAACGCCGCTTCCTTGATCCCGCGTAATACCAAAAAGTGCACGGCCCACAGCAACACCGAGGCGCCGATCACGGCCGCTGGCGTGTTGCCTTCGCCGAAGATAGGGAAGAAGTAACCGAGGGTGCTGAACAGCAACACGAAGTAACCGACGTTGCCCAGCCAGGCGCTGATCCAGTAACCCCAGGCGGACGAGAAACCCATGTAGTCGCCGAAGCCGGCCTTGGCGTAGGCGTAGACGCCGCCGTCGAGGTCGGGTTTGCGGTTGGCGAGGGTCTGGAACACAAATGCGAGGGTCAGCATGCCGATGGCGGTGATGACCCAACCGATCAAAACGGCGCCGACGTCGGCGCTGGCGGCCATGTTCTGCGGCAGTGAGAAGATCCCCCCGCCGATCATCGAGCCCACGACAAGTGCAACGAGCGCACCAAGCCTTAGTTTTCCGGGAGTTTCAGACATTGCGTGACTCCAATGCAGGAGAAGAGAGAACACAGAATAATTCTGTGCGCTATTCAAACAGCTGACTCAGATCACTTCATTGGCACATTCCATTGTGAATTAATGACTTAGGCTGAAAGTTCGGGGGCGATAGAAGTCCTCGGGAAGGCTTGTTCCAGAGCCTTGCGCCCGTTGTGGTTAATCATTTAGTCAGGGGTGTGGACGTTTGAAGCTAGTCTGTTTTCCTGAATGTGCAAACTTTTCTCATTGACAGTGTGGCGTAGCTCGCGCGTGGAGAAGTTCAAGCGGTATTTAAATTCTAAATAAGCCTAAACTCGATAAACTGACATGCCATTACGTTATGAGCGTGGCTGTTTTATCGCGGTCTCTAATAAACGCTACACTCGCTGAGTTAATTAGTTGAGTGCACAGTTGTCAGCTCAAACAATTATTTTATTCAGGAGTCTTCATGTCCCAACCGGCCCAGAAACTTCGACTTGGCGCCCTGATTGCACTGGTGGTGGGCTCGATGATTGGTGGCGGGATTTTCTCGTTGCCGCAGAACATGGCCGCCCGCGCCGAGGTCGGTGCCGTGTTGATCGGCTGGGCGATCACCGCTGTCGGCATGCTGACCCTGGCTTTCGTGTTCCAGACCCTGGCCAATCGCAAACCCGAGTTGGACTCCGGTGTGTATGCCTACGCCAAGGCAGGTTTTGGCGACTACATGGGGTTTTCATCCGCCTGGGGGTATTGGATCAGTGCGTGGATGGGCAACGTCGGTTACTTCGTGTTGCTATTTAGTACCCTCGGCTACTTTTTCCCGGTGTTCGGCCAAGGCAACACGCCCATCGCCATCGCGTGTGCGTCGTTGTTGCTGTGGGCCGTGCATTTTCTGGTGATGCGCGGGATCAAGGAGGCGGCGTTCATCAACCAAGTGACCACCGTGGCGAAGATCGTGCCGTTGCTGATGTTTATCGTGATTGCTGCCGTGGCGTTCAAAGCCGATATCTTCACCCGCGATATCTGGGGCCTGGGCAACCCGAGCATGGGCAGCGTGGTGGACCAGGTGCGTCACATGATGCTGGTCACCGTGTTTGTGTTTATTGGCATTGAGGGCGCCAGCGTGTATTCGGCCCGCGCCGAAAAGCGTTCAGACGTGGGCCGCGCCACGGTGATCGGGTTTCTCGGCGTGCTCGCGCTATTGGTGCTGGTGAATGTGCTGTCCCTGGGGATCATGAGCCAGCCGGAACTGGCGCAATTGCAAAACCCGTCGTTGGCCGGTGTGCTGGAACATATCGTCGGCCCTTGGGGCGCGATGGCGATCAGCGTCGGCCTGGCGGTTTCGTTGCTCGGTGCCTTGCTGTCCTGGGCGCTGCTCTGTGCGGAAATCCTCTACGCCACCGCCCATGACAAGACCATGCCGGCGTTCTTGAAGAAGGAAAATGCCAACCAGGTGCCGGTCAATGCCTTGTGGCTGACCAATGTGATGATCCAGCTGTTCCTGGTGATTACGCTGTTTTCCCAAAGTACCTACACCACGCTGATCTACCTGGCGTCCTCGATGATTCTGGTGCCGTACCTGTGGTCGGCGGCCTACGCCGTGCTGTTGAGTGGGCGCGGTGAAACCTATGAAGGTGCCCAGCGCCGCCGCATGAAGGATTTGCTCGTCGGTCTGATCGCCCTCGGCTACGCCGTGTGGCTGTTGTATGCCGGCGGCTTGAAATACCTGCTGCTGTCGGCGCTGTTGTACGCGCCGGGGGTGATCCTGTTTGCACTGGCCAAGCGTGAGCAGGGCCAGCCCTTGTTCACGGCCATGGAAAAAGGCATTTTCAGCTGCGTGATCGCTGGCGCGGGGCTGGCGGCGTATGGGTTGTACAGCGGGGTGCTGTCGTTGTGAGACTGGCGTATCAACCGCCCTACGATTGGGCGGCGATGGTGGGTTTTTTGTCGGTGCGGGCGATCAGCGGGTTGGAGACCGTCGAGGCCGGCGTGTACCGGCGCAGTATCAGTGTGAACGGGCAACCTGGCCTGATCAGCGTGGCGCCGGGGGCGGGGGATTGGTTGGACGTCGACGTTGATTTTCCAACCCGGTCGGCCTTGCCCGAGATCGAGCGGCGATTGCGCACGATGTTCGACCTGGACGCCCAGCCGCGACTGATCAACCCGCAATTGGCGAAGGACCCGCTGATGGCGCAATTGGTTGCCGCGCGCCCCGGTTTGCGGGTGCCTGGCACCTGGGATGGCCTGGAGCTGGCCATTCGTGCCGTGCTGGGCCAGCAGATCACGGTGGTCGCGGCGATCCGCCTGGCGGGCAAGTTGGTGGCGCAATACGGTACGCCGCTGGAGACGCCCTGCGCTGGCATCACCCATGTGTTCCCGTCAGCCGAGGTGTTGGCGGCGGCGGACCTGGCCACATTGGGCATGCCCAAGGCCCGTGGTCGCACCTTGTCCGGTGTGGCCCAGGCGCTGTTGGATGACCCTGAACTGTTTGAACCCAAGGCCAGCCTCAAGGAAGGCGTGGCGCGCTTGGTCGCGTTGCCCGGGATTGGCGATTGGACGGCGCAGTACATCGCCATGCGCCAGATGCGTGAAGCCGATGCGTTTGCGTCGGGGGATATTGGCTTGATCAATGCGCTGACGGCGCTGGAAGGCGGGCCGGTGTCGGCGCGGCAGTTATTGGCGCGTGCCGAGGCGTGGCGGCCGCGTCGGGCGTATGCCGCGCAGCATTTGTGGACGTCGTTGAGCCGGGGGGATTGAGGGTGGCCGTGAGGGCCTCATCGCCGGCAAGCCGGCTCCTACAATTGGAATGCGATCACCTGTAGGAGCCGGCTTGCCGGCGATAGCGGCTTTCAGGTCACCACTGCGCCCGATGCGACCCCAATTCCCCTGCCGGCAAATCCCACTGCAACGGCGTGCCGCTGATGGTTAACGGCGCCAATAAACGATGGGCAGGGCCCCAACTGGTTTGCTCTACGACCAACCCCTGATCACTCGGCTCCTCGGCCCGCAACGCCGGCTGCTCCGGCACCTGCCCAGCCTCCACCAACAAGGTCGCCGTGCGCGCCAACGACAACCGCGCCGAACCACCACGCCCCGACTTCAACCGCTCGCTCAACGCCTGAATCGCAGCGGCCGCCATCAGATAGCCGGTGGCGTGATCCAGCGCCTGCAGCGGCAAAGGCACCGGTTTGTCCGCCTGTTTCCAGGCCATGCCCGCGTCGGCGATCCCGCTGCTCATCTGCACCAGGCTGTCGAAGCCACGACGGTTGCGCCATGGGCCGCTCCAACCGTAGGCGTTGAGGCTCACGTCGATCAGGCCGGGCGCAATCTGTTGCAACGCGTTGGCGGTGTAGCCCAGTTGCTCCAGGGCATCGGCGCGGTAACCGTGGAACAGGATGTCGGTCTCTTTAAGCAAGTTTTCAAAGACCTGCCGGCCTTCGGCGCTCTTGAGGTCCAGGCGGGCGCAGCGTTTGCCCAGGGTCATTTCCGGCACGACGCCGGGTTCGTTCCAGGAGGGCGAATCGATGCGCAGCACATCGGCGCCCAAGCCTGCGAGGAAACGACTGGCCACCGGGCCGGCCAATACGCGAGTCAGGTCCAGCACCTTGAGGCCGGCCAAGGGGCGCGCCACGCTGCCGAGCCAGGGTTTGTCGGTGGTGGTTTCATAGGTGTGGCGCTGCACCAGCGCTTCGGCATTTACCGCCAGCCCTTGCGGGTGGGCCTGCCAGGCTTGCCAGCTGCGCATCTGCGCGGCGCAACCGCCTGCATCGACGATCGCCTGTTCCAGTTCGGCCGCGTTCCAGTGAGCCACTTTGCTCGCCATCTCGGTACGGTCGGCGACGTTGCCCAGTACGCGTTCGGCCGCGGCGCGGTGGTGGGGCGCGTTGGTGTGTAAACGGATCCAACCGTCGGCGCAGGCGTAATCACCGGCCACCGGGTCCCACAGGGGCGGCACTTGCCAGCCGACCGGGCGAATCGAGGAAGAAAACCAGAACGACGCCAGGCGGCGGTCCACGGTGACACTGGGCAAGCGCCCGGTCTGTTGCTCGATCAACCGGGCAACGGCCTGGCCGGCGGCGCCGATACTGGCGCTGGCCAGGTCGGTCACGGCGAAGGTCGAGGGCAGGGCGCCCGCTTCGGTAAAGGTCAGCGGTGTAGGGGGTAGAGCGAGTGCGGCTTGGATGGGTGTCAGCAGGTCAGTCATCAAAGGCCCTCCGTAAGAGAAGGGCCACTATAGAAGATCCTCAGGGCGGTGTGGCAACCCCCGGTTCCAACGGCAGGTCGATGCTGGCAATGAAACCGCCCTGCGGATGGTTGGCCAGGATCAGGCTGCCGCCATGGCGTTCCGCTGCGCGGCGCGCAATCGCCAGGCCCAGCCCGTGGCCTTGGGAGGCCTGGCCGGGGGCACGGAAAAACGGCTCGCCCAATTGGCTCAGGTGTTCATCCTCAACGCCGGGGCCGTGGTCGCGCACGCTGATCAGAATGCGTTCGCCCAGGTGCTGGGCGCTCAATTCGATGGGCTGGCCTTGCGGGTTGAAGCGCTGGGCATTGCGCAGCAGGTTGTCCACGGCACGTTCGATCATGGTCGGCCAGCCTTTGAGGTGCAGGTCGGGTTCGGCGCTCAGTTGCACCACCTGGTCGGGCGCGCCCAATTGCGCGTCCTTTTGCAAGGCCTTGAGCAGTGGGGTGAGGTCGACTTCTTCGGCGCCGGCGTTGTCGGCATCGACGCGGGCCAGTACCAGGATCTCGCTGATCAGTGCTTCCAGGCGGTCGCATTCACGGGTCAGGCGGGGCCAGAGTTTTTCCCGTTCTTCGGGGCTGGCGCGTTCGGCCAGGGCCAGGGCGATGCGCAGGCGTGCCAGCGGCGAGCGCAGCTCGTGGGACACGTCCCGCAATAGTTGGCGCTGGCTGCCGATCAGGCTTTGCAGGCGCGCGCCCATGCGGTTGAAATCGGTGGCCAATACGCCGAACTCATCGCGCCGGTTGGCCAGTCGCGCCAGGCTGTTTTGCTGGTAGGTGGTCTGGCCGAGGTCATGCACCGCGCCACGCAAGCGGCTGAGCGGGCGGGTAATGGACAGCGTCACCAGCAGGCTGAACAGGGTCAGCACCACCAGGGCGATCGCCAGCGCGCTCAAGGGCCACGCCAGGCTGCTGCGGTGCCAGGCATCCAGTTCCGGGTGGGGAATGCGGTAGATCAGCAGGTAGGTGTCGCCGGTTTTTTCACTGGTGTATTCGGCGGTCAGGCGGCGCCACGGCAGGTGGCCGTCCTGGCTGTCGTTTTGCCGGGCTTCGAAGGCGGCGGCACGGCGCGGGAAGGTGCCAC
The DNA here is from genome assembly GCF_059419385.1 of Pseudomonas sp. GW821-FHT05H12. NCBI lineage: Bacteria > Pseudomonadati > Pseudomonadota > Gammaproteobacteria > Pseudomonadales > Pseudomonadaceae > Pseudomonas > Pseudomonas sp. GW821-FHT05H12. The sequence continues at coordinate 113,429 of NZ_JBWKRS010000011.1, forward strand.
GCACCACCGGGTCGCCGCTTTCATTCAGCACTTGTACGTCGATGTGGTACTGGCGTTTGCGCTGTTGCAGCAATTCCTGGGCGGCATCTTCGCCCTGGGTTTCATAGAGCTGCGTCCACTCCTGCGCCAGGTTGTTAAGGCCAGGGTGACGGCTGAGAATCCAGGCGTCCTGGTTGAGCATGTGCCCAAGCAGAATCGACAACCCGGCAACCAGGGCGATGGCCAGCCAGAAGCTGGCCAGGATACGCCAGAACAATGAACGCACAGGAAACCCTCAAACAGGAAAAGCCCAGTGGCGGTGACCACTGGGCTGGAGCGTGACGCTAAGCCATTATTGCGCTTTTTGCGGTTGTTGCGCTTTCCAGGCCTGGAATTCCTTCCACTCGGCACGGCGCTCGGCTTGCTTCTTGACGATCTCGTCGAACTTCTTCTGCTGATCAGGCTTGAGCACGGCGCGGATGTCGGCCTGGGTTTTCTGCTTGCCGGCTGCGATCTCGTCCTGCATGGCTTTCTGGTCAGCGGCCGGGAGTTTGTCCAGGTACTTTTTGACCAGGTCTTTGCGAGCGTGCCATTGGTCGCCCATCAGCTTGCCGATCTGCTGGCGCTGTTCCTTGGTCAGGTCCAGCTGGCTGAAGGGGCCGCCTTTGCCACGCGGACCGTGTTCACCGCCGTGGCCCGGGCCACCCATCATGTGGCCTTCGGGGCCGCCCATCGGGCCTGGGCCGTCAGGCAGTGCCGCCATGGCAACGGTGGGCAGGGCAGCGGCGAACATCAAAGCGATAAGGGTCTTGCGCATGGTGATTCTCCTGTCTCTATTCCGGTGAGTCCGGATGTGAGTAGATTAAGGAGATAGAGGTCAGCGGCGGTCAGGTGTGGGTAAAGCTTGGGTAAAGAGGGTTTTGGTGCGAACTGACAAAACTATTAAGAGCGCTGGGTATATTCCTTGTGGGAGCTGGCTTGCCTGCGATGCAGACGACTCGGTCTCACAGACGGACCGAGTTGATCCCATCGCAGGCAAGCCAGCTCCCACAGAGGATTAGTGCAGCGCTTATAGGCTGTAGTAGTAGCCCCGACTACGCAACGCCACGATACGTGGGCGGCCGTCCGGGTGCGGGCCGATCTTCTTGCGCAGGTTGCTCACGTGCATGTCCAGGCTGCGATCGTAAAGGGTCAGCTTGCGGCCCAGGGCGATCTGCGCCAGTTCCTGCTTGTCCAGCGGCTCACCCGGCTGGCGCAACAAGGCTTCCAGCAGGCGGCTTTCGGAAACGGTGAGGGGGAATTCCTGTTCATCGATCGTGACCACGCCACGCACCGGGCTGAAGCACAGGTCGCCCAGTTCCAGCTGGGTGGACACGGCGGCCGGGTGGCTGCGGCGCAACACGGCGCGCAGGCGGGCCGTGAGTTCGCGCGGGTCGCAGGGCTTGGCCAGGTAATCATCGGCGCCCAGCTCCAGGCCGAGGATGCGGTCCAGCGGTTCGCCCCGGGCCGAGAGCATCAGCACCGGCAATTCCGGGTGGTCATTGCGCAATTGCTTGAGCAGCTCAAGGCCGCTGCCGTCGGGCAGCATCACGTCGAGCACCACCGCGGCCGGCGCGCTGTCGGCCAGGGCTTTGCGCGCGCTCAAGCCGTCGTGGCAGGCACGCACCTGGAAACCTTCCTGGCTCAACCAACTGGTCAGTAGCTCACAGAGCTCCTGGTCATCATCTATCAGTAACAGCTCGCTCATGACTCACTCAATTTAGCCATTGTCGACGGCGACGGTGCCCACCGCTGGCGAAGATCCCGCACAGCAAGGCGATCAGTGCGACGGCCCCACCGGTGACAAACCACTGTTGTTGCTCGGTCAGCCAGCGGGTCAAGGCGCCGCCCTGTGCTTCTTTGAGTTGCTGGACCAGGCGTTGGTTCTCCTGGCGCAAGCGACTCAGTTGGGCGCTTTCGCGAGCAGCGTCTGCGTTTTGCAATTGTTTGCTCAGTTCTTCGCGCAGCCGCTCGCTTTCTTTCAAACGTTGCTGCAAATCGGTGATCTGGCTGCCGGCACTCAAGGACAGGGGCGTGGAACTGCCGGTGTTCGAGGTTTCTTCAGCGTGGGCCGTGGCCCCGATCATTAACACTGCCAACAGACACAACTGACTTAAGCGCATCGGAACTCCTGATTCCACACGAATATTCAGAACGTTGTCGGCAGGTTACCGAGAATGATGAGCCATTAGGCGTTTGCCGAACCGATTAGGTTCGGCGCCGTCTTTATCAAGGCAGGACTTGCTTGAACGGCTTGATCACGACGTCGGCATAAACGCCTGCCGCGACATACGGATCGGCCTTGGCCCAGGCCTGGGCATCGGCCAGGGAGGCAAATTGGGCAACCACCAGGCTGCCGGTGAAACCTGCTGCCCCCGGGTCATTGCTGTCGACAGCCGGGTGTGGGCCCGCCAGCACGAGGCGGCCTTCGGCTTGCAATACGTTCAGACGCTCCAGGTGGGCCGGGCGAACGCCCAGGCGTTTTTCCAGCGAGTTGGCGACGTCGGTGGCAATGATGGCGTAGAGCATGTCAGTCCTCGGTTTTTGGCGTGGTAGGGTCGGTGTCATGCAGGTGGCGCGACAGGTAGATACCCTGGCCGATCAGGAACAATACGGTCATGCCCAGGCTGCCGAACACCTTGAAGTCGACCCAGTAGCTCTGGAAGGTGAACGCCACGAACAGGTTGGCAGCGCCGCAGAACAGGAAAAACACGATCCAGGCCACGTTCAGGCGTGTCCAGACCGGCTCCGGCAGGGTCAGTGCGTGGCCCATGATCCGCTTGATCAGCAGGCGGTCACCGATGAAGTGGCTGCCGATGAAGGCCAGGGCGAACAGCCAGTTCACCACCGGGGCTTTCCACTTGAGGAAGGTTTCGCTGTGGAAGGCCAAGGTCAGGCTGCCGAAGACCAGGCAGGCGACCAGGGTCAGCCATTGGCTTTTTTCCAGCTTGCGCTGGGAGATGAAGATGGCGCCGTAGACCACGACAGAGCTGATGATCAGCACGGCGGTGGCGCTGTAGATGCCTCCGACGGTCAGCTCATGGCCGGCGAGATCGATGACCCGGGGGTCGAGTTTATAAACGATGAAAAACAACAACAGCGGGATGAAGTCGATGAATTGTTTCACAGTAAGAGCCAGAAGCTGGATGTGGCGGCATAATAACAAACATCCTTGGTAGCGAAAGCGCCAGCTGACTTGAGGTTACACATCCCCGTGAATGTTGATTTGCACTGCCACAGCACGGCCTCCGACGGCGCCCTGGCGCCCGCGGTACTGGTTGCGCGTGCGTTTGAAAAAGGCGTGCGAGTCCTGGCGTTGACCGACCACGACACCCTCGAAGGCTTGGACGAAGCCCGTGAAGCCGCCCATTCATTGGGCATGCAACTGGTCAACGGCGTGGAGTTGTCCTGCACCTGGGGCGGCGCCACCATTCATGTGCTGGGCTACGGCTTCGACCAAAAGGCCCCGCCGTTGGTGCAGGCCATCGCCAATTTGCACGATGGCCGCTGGCTGCGGTCCGAAGAAATAAGCCGAAAACTCAGCCTCAAAGGCATGCCCAATGCCCTCGACGGCGCTCGCGCCATCCAGCAGGAGCTGGGGGACAGCGGCAACGCACCGGCCCGGCCGCACTTTGCCGACTGGATGGTGCGTGAAGGTTTTGTTAAAGACCGTGCCGAAGCCTTCCGCAAATGGCTGGGCGCCGGCAAGTTGGGGGATGTGAAGCAACACTGGCCGACCCTGGAAGACACCGTCGAGACCCTGCGGGCCTCCGGGGCCTGGGTCAGCCTGGCACATCCCTGGCATTACGATTTCACCCGCAGCAAGCGCCGCAAGCTGATTGCCGACTATATTGGAGCGGGCGGCCACGCGATCGAGGTGGTCAACGGGCACCAGCCCGCCGAACAGGTGGGCAGCCTGGCGATTCTTGCCCGCGAATTTGGTCTGCTGGTCAGCGCCGGCAGTGATTTTCATGGCCCAGGCGGCTGGTCCGAGATCGGCGAATACCGCCCCGTCCCGGAAGACCTGCCGCTCTTGTGGGGGCGATTCAAGCATGACCCCATTATTGCCACCGTCTGAACAGGTAGAACACGTGAGTCAATTCTTCCAGATTCATCCGGAAAACCCTCAGGCGCGCCTGATCAAGCAAGCCGTGGAGATCATTCGTGCCGGTGGCGTGGTGATCTACCCAACGGACTCGTCCTACGCCATTGGTTGCCAGATCGGCGACAAGGGCGCGGTCGAGCGTGTCAGACGCCTGCGTCAGCTGGACGACAAGCACAACTTCGCGCTGATCTGCAGCGACCTGTCCCAGCTCGGCCTGTTCGCCAAGGTCGACACCGGCACCTTCCGCCTGCTCAAGGCCCACACGCCGGGGCCCTACACCTTTATTCTCAACGCCACCCGTGAAGTGCCGCGCCTGTTGCTGCACCCCAAGAAGCGCACCATCGGCCTGCGCGTGCCCGAGCACCCGATTGCCCTGGCGCTGCTGGCGGAGCTGGGTGAGCCGCTGATGAGTGTGTCGCTGATCATGCCCGGCGAGACCGAGCCGCTTTACGACCCGTACGAAATGCGTTCACTGCTGGAAAAACAGGTGGACCTGATCATCGATGGCGGCTACGGCGGCAACAAGGCGTCCACCGTGATCAACCTGGCCGACGGCGAACCCGAAGTGATCCGCGTGGGTTGCGGCGACCCGGCTCCGTTCATGGTCGAGGCCTGAATGTCGGTGGTGGAAACGGTTGACCCCCAGGCCGGCGCCCAGCAGGAACTGCCATTTGCCATGGTCTATGGCCAGGCGGTCATGGAAATGCCGCTGGACCTGTACATCCCGCCGGATGCCCTGGAAGTCTTCCTTGAAGCCTTCGAAGGCCCGCTGGACTTGCTGCTGTACCTGATCCGCAAACAGAACATCAACATCCTCGACATCCCGGTGGCGGAAATCACCCGCCAGTACATGGGCTATGTCGAGTTGATGCAGTCGGTGCGCCTGGAACTGGCCGCCGAGTACCTGGTGATGGCCGCCATGCTTGCCGAGATCAAGTCGCGCATGTTGCTGCCGCGTTCGGAGACGGTGGAAGCCGAAGAAGACGACCCGCGTGCCGAACTGATCCGCCGCCTGCAGGAGTACGAACGCTTCAAGGCCGCCGCCGAAGGCATCGACGGCTTGAGCCGCGTGGGCCGTGACGTGGTGGTGCCCAAGCTCGATGCACCCGAGGCCCGCGCGCGCAAGTTGCTGCCGGACGTGAGCCTGGAAGAATTGCTGATGTCCATGGCCGAGGTGCTGCGCCGTGGCGACATGTTTGAAAGCCACCAGGTGAGCCGCGAGGCACTGTCGACCCGTGAGCGCATGAGCGACGTGCTGGAACGCCTCAAGGGCGGCGGGTTTGTGCCGTTTGTCGAGCTGTTTACTGCGGAAGAGGGGCGCCTGGGGGTGGTGGTGACCTTTATGGCGATCCTCGAACTGGTCAAGGAATCCTTGGTCGAGCTGGTCCAGAATGAGCCTTTTGCGGCTATCCACGTGCGGGCGCGAGCCGAATAAAGAGCTGAATCGATGAATCTGACTGAACCTCGCGAACTGGCCCCGTTGCTGGAGGCCTTTCTACTGGCCTCGGGCAAACCGCAATCGTTGGAGCGCCTGTTCGAACTCTTTGAAGAAGCCGAGCGCCCTGAGCCGCCGGTGTTCAAGAAGGCGCTGGAGATCCTGCGCAAGTCCTGCGACGGCCGTGCCTTTGAGCTGCGCGAAGTGGCGTCGGGTTATCGCCTGCAGATCCGTGAGAAGTTTTCCCCGTGGGTCGGCCGCTTGTGGGAAGAACGCCCGCAGCGTTATTCGCGGGCGATGCTGGAGACCATGGCGTTGATCGCCTATCGCCAGCCGATTACTCGGGGCGAGATCGAGGACGTGCGGGGCGTGGCGGTCAACAGCCATATCGTCAAGACGCTGCTGGAGCGCGAGTGGATCCGCATCGTCGGCTACCGCGACGTGCCCGGCAAACCGGCGATGTTCGCCACCACCAAGGTGTTTCTCGACCACTTCAACCTGAAGAACCTCGACGATTTGCCGCCGCTCGCCGAACTGCGCGAGATGGAAGCCGAGCCGGTGCTCGACTTCGACGACGCGCCGGTGCCTCAAGGCCTGCAGGAACTGGCCGACGCCAGCGCCGAGCCGGAAGAGCCGAAGGATGAAACCAGTTTCCACACCTTGCTGCTGGAACTGGACGACATGGAGCAGGGTATCAAGACCGACTTCGACGATTTGCTGCGTGACGGCGCTGCGGAGCCGCAAACCGAGCAGAGCGTCGACGTTGGGCCTGAAATCGAACCTGAGCCCGAGCCCGCAGAAGACATCCTCGGCGTCGCCGAAGCCCGCGAAAAACTCCTGGCCGCCGTCGCCGCCCTGGAACAGCCGCCCCTGAGCGACGAAGAAGACGAAGCCCGCGCCCTGGCCGAAGCCATCGAAGCCGAGCGTCGGCAGTTCGAAGACTGACACCCTCTGCCAAACACCACCGTCCCCTGTAGGAGCCGGCTTGCCGGCGATAGCGCCCGAATAGACACTGCCTGCCTCAAGGCAGCCATCGCCGGCAAGCCGGCTCCTACAGGGCCATCTGTCGGCGCACAGCAGGTGACTTAACCTTTATCGACTAGTCTCTGATGCGCAACGCGCGCCATACGCGTATGATTCGCGACCCTTTGCCGACACCGTCGGCCAAAGCCCCGCTTTCAACACTCTTCAGGCCACGCCTGAATCGACCCACCGGGAGGTGCTTAAGATGAACGACAAAGACCAGAACGACAGCCAGGAAATCGGCCCAGCAGGCGAAAAACTGCAAAAGGTGCTGGCGCGTATCGGCGTGGGCTCGCGCCGCGACGTCGAAGCCTGGATCACCCAGAAGCGCATCAAGGTCAACGGCGTCGAGGCTACCCTCGGCCAGCGCGTCGACCTGCACGATGCAATCACCATTGATGGCAAGGTCATCAAGCGTGAAGAGGCCGCCGAATCGGTGCGCCGCGTGATCATGTACAACAAGCCGGACGGCGAGATCTGCACCCGTGACGACCCGGAAGGCCGTCCGACCGTGTTCGACAAGATGCCCAAGCCCAAAGAAGGCCGCTGGATCAACATCGGTCGCCTGGACATCAACACCACCGGCTTGCTGATGTTCACCACCGACGGTGAGTTGGCCAACCGCCTGATGCACCCGTCGTACGAGATGGACCGCGAATACGCCGTGCGCGTACGTGGCGAAGTTGACGACGAGATGATCGAGCGCTTGAAAGCGGGTGTTGTCCTCGAAGACGGCCCGGCCAAGTTCACCGACATCAAGCAGGCGCCAGGTGGTGAAGGCTTCAACCACTGGTACCACTGCGTGGTGATGGAAGGCCGTAACCGCGAAGTACGTCGCCTGTGGGAATCCCAGGGCTTGGTGGTCAGCCGCCTGAAGCGCGTGCGTTTCGGCCCGGTGTTCCTGAACTCCGACCTGCCGATGGGCCGCTGGCGCGAAATGAGCCAGTACGAAGTTGACATCCTCAGCGCCGAAGTGGGCCTGACACCGGTGGCGATGCCGCAGATGAACGCCAAGAGCAAAGACAAGCTTGAGCGTATGCAGCGTAAATCGTCGCGCCCTGTGGCCCGTACCGAGCGCGTGGCCCGTACCCTGCGCCCAGCGTTGAATGCACCGGCCACTGGCGGTCGCATTTCCCGTGAGCCGCAGATCGAAGGCGAGCGTCGCCCAACTGCGCCGTCCCGCCAGGAAGGTGAGCGTGCGCCACGTGCACCGCGCCCAGCGCCGGCCGGTGGTCGCAGCAACCGCGGTGAAAGCGATCGTCCGGCTGATAACGCCAGCACCAAGCGTCCAGCCAAGCCGGCAGCGAACAAGCGCCCTGGCCCGAAACTGGTAGCGGACGAGCCGTCAGGCAAACGCCGCGGCGCCCCGGCCGGTTCGGGTCAGCGTCCTGGTTTTGGTCGCAAGAAACCGCAGTGATGTGTTAAACGCTGCACAAAAACGCCAACCCTAGGGTTGGCGTTTTTTTTGGATCGAATTCATGACCAACGCCAATCCTTGCAGGAGCCCGGCTTGCCGGCGATGGCGTCCTGAAGCCGGGTGCAAGACTTGCTGGCGCCATCGCCGGCAAGCCGGCTCCTACAGGGGGTAGCGGTGTGTCTAGAAGGCGAAGGTGCCGTCGAAGACCGGCTTGTCATCCAACGCCAGCACCCCACTGGCAAAGATCAAGTCCAGGTGATGGCTGCCTTTCTGCCCGCCGCCCAGGCCCAGGTGCAACCCGCAATGGCGCTCCTCGAACCCGGCGTTGCGTGCGTACAAATCCTTCACGCCTTCATTGGTGCCAATCCCCAATTCCTCCACACGCCGGTTCGACGGGTTGGCGTTCAGGTATTTGTTGAAGTCATCCGCCAGCCCCGGCACGTCGCTGGCCACGCTGCAGATGGTCGAGTTCTCGATCCACAGTTCCAACGGTGACTGCAACACGCCGTATTTGCGCGCAAAGGGGATGGTGCTCAGAAACGTGCCGACAAACCGCACCTGGCCGTTGATGGCCTCGCTGTGGGTGGCGATCTCACCGGGGGCCAGGTCGTGGTTGCCGACGCCGTTGATATTGGTCCACTTCTTGATGCTGCTCATCGGCGCTTCCAGGCGCGAGCCGTGCTTGTCGGTAAAGCTCAGCACGTTGGCCTGGGACATGCGCCGGATCAGCGTGGCGTTGAGGTCGGCGATGCGCTGCGGTTCGACGCTGAAGGTGTCGTAGAAATAGTCGCCATAGTCCTTGAACAGCAGGGATTTCTTCCAGTGCTCGGCCATCACGCCTTGCAGGGCGTGGATAAAGTCCGGGCCTTCGGCGCGTGGGTTGGGCAGGGTGGAAGAGTCGTAGAGAAACAGGTACAGGTCACAGGCTTCGATGGCCTGGGCCAGGCTGTCGCTGGCGACCAGGTCCAGGCGCTGCACCTGGAAGTTGAAACGGGCGGCGCTGCCGTGGGTGATCGCCTGGGCGATGGCGTCATAGCGCTCGGTATGGCCCAGCAGCACGGTCGGCCGGTTCAGGCCGCTGAGGGCCGGGTGGTGGGCCAGGTAGTAGAGGAAGTGTTCGACGGCGCGGGCCTTGTCCATGACGGGTGTCCTTCTGTGCCTTGGGTAAGGAGGCAGATGCCGTGCACAGCACCTGCCAGTGCCTGCCGGGTATTAGAACGGCCACATCGCGGTGCCGAACGGCACGACGGCGTCGGCTTGCATCATTTCAACGGCGGCCTCATGGGTCGGCGCTTCAAACCAATCGTCGAGTTGCAGTTCGGTTTCCAGGTCGTTTTCCAGTGCTTGCATGGTGTTTCTCCTAGAGGACGTTGTTTGAGAACGGCTTGCCAGCGGGCTTCACTGGGCAAGTGGGAAGAACCTAGGAGAGAGTGTTTCGGAATGCAAAATATTTATTGACACGGTCTCATTTGGATTTTTTGTTCTGTTTTTGCGCCAGAAATATTTATTTAGAAAAAACAACGGACTGGCGAAGGTAATTTGGCGGAAATTTCCTACCGACATTTTTCTGGTTGTTGCCGGCTGTAACGCTTATTTTCCGTGCTGTAACGATTAATTTACGAAAAAATTGCCACATTCTTGAGGTCGGCGCCGCTGTAAGGAATGCCTGACAGATTGTCGCGTGCCCCTCCCGAGGGCCGCCCGAAGCTGTCGAGCGGTGTACAATGCGCCGCGTTTTACTGTGACCCCCCCTTGCGTACCCACGCAAAAGGCTAAGACCCAGGGTTTACCTACCCTGATCACTCCGCCTGGCCACGAGCCAGACGGGTTCGATTTCGTCACAGATAAAAACAAACAGGTGACGCATGACCCTTAGAAAGACGCTGTATTCCTGGTGCCTGCGCTGGGGTTTGAGCGGCGCTGCTTGAGTCGAGATTCAAGACAGCAACGTGCATTCAACATCATCAAACCTTGCGTGAGACCCTTTTCATGAGTGGACCCCATTCCTCTTCAGGCGAGCTGAAACGCGGCCTGAAAAATCGGCATATCCAGTTGATCGCCCTCGGGGGCGCCATCGGCACCGGCCTGTTCCTGGGCTCGGCCGGGGTGCTCAAATCCGCCGGCCCGTCAATGATCCTGGGCTATGCCATCTGCGGCTTCATCGCCTTCATGATCATGCGCCAGCTCGGCGAAATGATCGTCGAAGAGCCGGTCGCCGGTTCCTTCAGCCACTTTGCCCACAAGTACTGGGGCGGTTTCGCCGGCTTCTTGTCGGGCTGGAACTGCTGGATTCTGTACATCCTGGTGGGCATGTCGGAGCTGACCGCCGTCGGCAAGTACGTGCACTACTGGTGGCCCGAGATCCCGACCTGGGTCTCGGCTGCGGCGTTCTTCGTGCTGATCAACCTGATCAACCTGGCCAACGTCAAAGTCTTCGGTGAAGCCGAATTCTGGTTTGCGATCATCAAGGTGGTCGCCATCGTCGGCATGATCGCCCTGGGCAGCTACCTGCTGGTCAACGGCAGCGGCGGCCCGCAAGCCTCGGTGAGCAACCTGTGGGACCACGGCGGCTTCTTCCCCCACGGCGTCGGTGGGTTGGTGATGGCCATGGCCATCATCATGTTCTCCTTCGGTGGCCTGGAAATGCTCGGCTTCACCGCTGCCGAAGCGGACAAACCGCGCACCGTGATCCCAAAGGCGATCAACCAGGTGATCTACCGCATCCTGATCTTCTACATCGGCGCACTGGTGGTGCTGCTGTCGCTGACCCCTTGGGACAGCCTGCTGCAAACCCTCAACGCCTCCGGCGATGCCTACAGCGGCAGCCCGTTCGTGCAGGTGTTCTCGATGCTGGGCAGCAACACTGCCGCGCACATCCTCAACTTCGTGGTACTGACTGCGGCGTTGTCGGTGTACAACAGCGGCACCTACTGCAACAGCCGCATGCTGCTGGGCATGGCCGAGCAGGGCGATGCGCCACGGGCGTTGGCCAAGATCGACAAGCGCGGCGTGCCGGTACGTTCGATCCTTGCCTCGGCGGCCGTTACCCTGGTGGCGGTGCTGATGAACTACCTGATCCCGCAACATGCCCTGGAACTGCTGATGTCCCTGGTGGTGGCCACGTTGGTGATCAACTGGGCGATGATCAGCTTCTCCCACTTCAAGTTCCGCCAGCACATGAACCGCACCGGCCAGGTGCCGTTGTTCAAGGCGCTGTGGTACCCGTACGGCAACATCATTTGCCTGGCGTTCGTGGCGTTTATCCTGGTAATCATGCTGATGATCCCGGGGATCCAGGTGTCGGTGTACGCGATCCCGGTGTGGGTGGCGTTCATGGCGGTATGCTACTGGGTCAAGAACAAGCGTAAGGCGCAGGAGTTGTCGGGCGTTGCTGCTTCGGTAACCGAGTGATTCAGCTTGCCTTGAACGACAAACCCGACCTTGCGTCGGGTTTGTTTTTTGTAAGGGAGTTACAGTTTTTTAGGTTTCGAAATCGCTTCAAACTCATCGATCAGTAGATGAATTTCGGTGCTTGGGTTTCTATCGTTGCTCTCTATCGCATCTTGCAGGCTTCGTGGCGCATACTTGCGCGCGTTGTTGAGCGGCTCGCCTACCAGCATCTTAAAGTAGCCCTTCAGGCCTGACTTGGCGTAGTTCTCCATTCCTCGCTTGGCTCGTAGATCTGCCCCGACTAGATCGCCTGCTGAATGTTTACCTGAACGGGAATACGGTTTTCGGGTGTAGCCGAAGTGCAACAGTAACCAGTATTCGAAGCAGGGATATGACGCGATGACTGTTATTTTATCGTGTTTTTCTGCAAGCCGAAGTGCGTCATCGAAGGATTCATGTGTATCCCTATCGATAGCGCAAAACACCTTGTCAAACTTTTTCTGCCGCTGCACGGCATGCTCGACGATCCCCATTGGATGAGTAACACCACAGTGAATGATTTCAAATTTCGCGTTGGAGCGAAAATGACTAGCGGCATCTTGTAGGTAGACCTTGCTCGACTGCAGGTCTTCACAGATGATTAGAATCGTTGCTTGTTGATGAAATCGGGAATCCGGTCTATTGAATGAGTCCGCTGTGCGCGCCATATTCAGCTCCTGCTTAGAATCGGCAATCCGCGGTAGCGGCCTTCATAATAACGTTTCTCGATATCTTCACTGTCCCTTCCTTGAAAGTCGTGTACGGAAAACATTTGGGTTGCACCATTAGCATCACGTTCGGTAAGCCAGAACTGGTCTCGTCTCAGAAGTTTGGTATTCATGAGATGGGTGTCATGTGTTGTGAATATTAGTTGGGATTTTCCAACGCTATTCAAATGGTCCTGAACAAGGCTTTCGACGATTTTAGGATGCAAGCTACTATCGAATTCGTCGATAACTACAAGCATGTCTCTAGTTGCGTGGCTTAAGTTAAGTAGTGGTAGCCAGAATGCTACAAGGTTTTGAGTTCCGCCAGACTCCTCACTGAAGTCAAACTCAGCCTCTCCTAACGCGGTTGTATGTGTTAGCTTGGTTTTTGATTCTTTCTCAATTAATTTTGTGTACTCCCTGAAGCCAGAGGAATCTATGTCTATTTCTTTTAACTTTGGGCTCTCCTCAAAGCGTATGTTGGTGATGGGTACGTCTAGTCGTTGAAGGAGGTCTTGGAGTAATTCTTTCGCTTTTGAATCCCGCATAATGATAGTTCGAGAGGAAAGCGAAATTGAATTTATATCGTCCTGCTCCACGCAGATTGACGAAGACTTAAGCCAGTTATAAGGAGTCCTCAATTGCTGGAGTTTTTCGCTGCTATTAAGTACGGCTTGAGCCAAAAAAAGGCTTTTGGGGGAAGTAAGGTTCTTCCACGCCTCGTGAACAATAGTGTCGCCTTCCAGTGAATCTCCTAGAATATATTTCTCCCCCGTTTCCGGATGGAATGTTCTTGAGTAAAGCAGTGTTTCCCGTCCTCTCGGGTACGAGATCAAAGACTCTTCAAAGACGCGTGTTGAGGTTGTGGATAGAAAATATTGGAAACGAAGACCGTTCTCAATGAAGTTGAACTCAAAGCAGCTCGGTTTATCTGCGAGCGCAGCATCGAATCGAAACGGGGCCACGGGTATCAAGTATTGGTTACTTGGCGATTGGTGTAATAGAGAAGAGATGACTTGAAGTGCTTTGATAAGGCTCGACTTGCCTGAAGCGTTAGGTCCGTAAATGGCGGCAACCTTTAACAACTTTGGCAGGTTTTCACCGATCACTTCTGGATCAAAAACGTTTTGCTTCTTTCCTAGACGAGGCGATGCCACCATCGACAAGGTCTGTTTCTCCCGAAAGGAGCGAAAATTACTGACAGAAAATTCGATTAACATGCAGAAAACCCGCAATTGATGATGCTCAGAGGATCCCAATATAGCCAAATACGAAGCTAGCTGCATTTTTTCTGCACTTCATGATGTTGCGAGTTAGACTCTCACCTCGTTCCTGCTCTTCATGAGACCTCCATGCACCACACCGACATCGACGGCGGCACCCTGCAGCGCGACGAGCTGGAAGACCTGATCGACAAACACGGCGGGCCTTTGCGCCTGGTGGGGGTCGACCTGAGCGGGGCCGACCTGTCACGCATGGCACTGGACCACTGGGTATTCGAGCGCTGTATCCTGGTCCAGACTTCGTTCCTCGGCTCACGGCTGGAAGGCACGCAGTGGAAAAGCTGTCGCGCCGGCCAGGCGATCTTCGAAGCGGCGAATCTGTTGGAAGCGCAGTTCCACAGTTGCGACCTGAACAACACTCGCTGGCAACGCAGCAAACTGTCCCAGGCCCATTTTGAGCAGTGCAAGTTGACCGGCGCCAACTTTACCCATTGCGCTTCATTGGGCCTGAGCTTCAGTGAGAGCTTGCTCAACAGCGCGTTTTTATCCGGCTTGTCGTTTGCGCGCACGGTGCTCAATAACCTGGATTTCTCCGACAGCGACTTGTCGGACGCGGACTTTCGCAAGGCTGAACTGATCGACTGCAGCCTGGCCCATGCGCGCATCAACGGTGCCAACTTCGCTGGCGCGGATTTGCGTGGCGCGGATTTGAGCGGGTTTCGCCTCAATGATGCCAAACTGTTCAAAGGCGCCGTGATTTCCAAAGCCCAGGCGTCGATGTTGTTGTCCGAGTTGGGCTTGTCCGTTGCCTAAGGTTTTTCAGTGATGCTGGTCATTTCCAATAATGTGCACTTGCCCGATTCCGAGATCGAGCTGACCGCCATCCGCGCCCAGGGCGCCGGTGGGCAGAACGTCAACAAGGTGTCGAGCGCGGTGCATCTGCGCTTTGATATTCCAGCCTCGTCGCTGCCGGCGTTCTACAAGGAGCGCTTGCTCGCGCTGCGGGACAGCCGCATTACCAGTGAAGGCGTGCTGGTGCTCAAGGCCCAGCAATACCGGACCCAGGAGCAGAATCGCGCGGATGCATTGGAGCGTTTGGTGGAACTGATCCTCAGCGCCACCAAGGTGGAAAAGAAGCGCCGCCCGACCAAACCGACCCTGGGCTCGAAAAAGCGCCGCCTGGAATCCAAGACCAAGCGCGGCACGATCAAGGCCGGGCGCGGCAAGGTCGACTTCTAGGCGTCGCGCGCTTCGCGGGCTTTGGGGGCCTGGCGGTACAGGTAGACGCTGAGCAGCAACCCACCGCAGGCGGCCAGGGCGGCGAACAGGAAGATCGACGCAAAGCCAAAGCCTGCCGCCACGGCGCCCGCCAGAGGGCCAGTGATGCCCAGGGACAAGTCGATAAACAACGAATAAGCCCCCACGGCCGAACCCCGGCTGGACGCTGGCACCAGGTTGACCGCCTCCACACCCAGGGACGGAAACACCAGGGAAAAGCCGAACCCGCTCAACGCCGCACCGGCCAGAGCCAGGTTGGCGTCCGGCGCCAGCCACAGCAACAGCAGGCCAAGGACCTCCACCGACAGGCAGGCGATGGCCACGCGAAAGCCGCCAATCCGGTTGATCAAATTGCCAAACAGCAGGCGTGCGCCGATAAAACTGGCGCCGAACAGGCTCAAGGCCCACACCGCGTTATCCCAATGCTGGGTGGTGTAGTACAGCGTGATGAAGGTGGCGATGGTGCCAAAGCCGATCGAACCCAAGGCCAGGGCGCAGCCGTGGGGCAATACCCGGCCCAGCACGTTCATGAACGGCAGGCGCACGCCGGCAACGATAGGCGCGGCGACTTTATTCCAGGCCAGCATCAGGCCGACGACCGCCAGCAGAATAATGCTGACGCCCATGCTCCACAGCCCGAAGTTCCTGACCAGCAACACGCCCAGCGGTGCGCCGACGGCCAGCGCCCCGTAGCTGGCGATGCCGTTCCAGGAGATGACCTTGGCGGTATTCGCCGCACCGACGCGGCCAATGCCCCAGCCGATGGCGCCGGAACCTACCAGGCTTTCGGCGCTGCCCAGCACCAGGCGGCCGATCAGCAGGCTGCCCAGGCTCAAGGCCGGCAAGCTGGAAAAGAATGCCGCGAATAACATGAACACGCCGCTCAGGCCGCAACCGGCCAAACCGATCAGCACCGCGCGCTTGCTGCCCAGGTTGTCGATGATTTTGCCCGCATACGGGCGGCTCAGCAGGGTGGCCAGGTATTGCACGCTGATCACCAGGCCGGCGATCACCGCGCCATAGCCCAGTTCACTGTGCACATAGCCCGGTAACACGGCGAGGGGAATGCCGATGTTCAGGTAGCCGATAAAGGTAAACAACACGATGGAAACGACTTGCAGCGTGACCGCCATGGGGCGCTGGTTATCTGGCATGGGAAAGGTCCACTGTCGCAGCAGGTAAAGATAGGCTGCTAATGATACCGGTGCTTTGGCCTGCGCAGGGCGGCAAAAGCAAAAATCGTCGCTCAAAAAGACGTCAAGGCTGGGCAGGGGCCAACAGCTGGGTGGTCACCAGGGCGGCCAGGGCGTTTTCCTGGGTGCCGAAGCGCTTGAGCAGCAAAGCCTGTTTGTCGGCGCTCAGACGGTTCCACACGTCGACCATCTGCAGGGCAGCGTCGAGTACGGCGGCGTCGGGAGAGTCGGGGAGGGTGTCGGTCATCGCGGTATCCAAAGTCTTCAGGCAGTGTGGAAAGCGCTCAAAGTTGCGCTTTCCACACGGTCTGTTACGGCGTCAGTCCTGGCGTTTGCTGTCGACTGGTTTTGCTTCTTTGGCCTCAGGCTGCTTGTTGCTGGCCTGCTGCGGTGTTGGCTGCTCGGTTGGGTGCAGGCTTGGGAAGGGGAGATTAGGTATCTCGTGCATCGTTGTCGCTCCTCGCAAGGTCTGTTTTATCAATCGCAGGTGATTCCGCGCTCTCAAAAAGCCTTGGCAGGATACAGCACCTAAAATGACAAAAAGATTTTTATCTCGACGGATGTACGAACTTTCACGCTTAAAACGGTCGTGGGGCTAGAACGGCACCTTGCCCAGGATCATGTCGCGGTACATCACAAAATCCCCCAACAGGCTGTAGAACGGGTGCTGGAAGGTCGCCGGGCGGTTTTTTTCGAAGAAGAAATGGCCGACCCAGGCAAAGCTGTAACCGGCTATCGGCAAGGCGATCAGCAGGCCCAATGAACCTCTGCCGATGGCATAGGCCAGGATGCCAATCACCAGCGTAGTGCCGATAAAGTGCAGGCGCCGACAGGTGCTGTTGCTGTGTTCGCTCAGGTAATACGGGTAGAACTCAGCGAAGCTATTGAATTGTCTGACATTTTCCACTGTAGCCGGCCCTCTCGTTATTGTGGTGCCCAACAGATGTTCGGCGGGGAGCTTATTTGAGTCTAGAGTGATCAGTGGTAACAGCCAGTGACAATAGATGCCACTTTAGTATCCTTGGCTTCCTGGCTGCCGTTTAAGCCTGCTTTTTTAAGAAGACGCCATGAGCGAACGAACAACTTCTGCAAGCTGGGCGATGGGGATAGTCAAGGCGTTGGAAATGGACGGCCTGGACTGCCGTGCCTTGTTCAAGCAATTGGGCCTGGACTATGCCGCCCTCAGTGACCCTGATGCGCGTTTTCCACAAGACTCCATGACCCGGCTCTGGCAGCGGGCGGTCGAGCTGTCGGGCAACCCGGCGATAGGCTTGAACATGGGCAAGGTGGTGCGCCCTGCATCCTTTCATGTGGCCGGTTATGCGCTGATGTCCAGCAACACGCTGGCCGAAGGCTTTATGCGCCTGGTGCGCTACCAGCGGATCATCGCTGAAAGTGCCGACCTGAGTTTCCGACTGTTGCCCGAAGGCTATGCGCTGATTCTGACGGTGCATGGTGACCACTTGCCGCCCACCCGACAAAGCGCCGAGGCCTCGCTGGCCAGCGCCCTGGCGCTCTGCGGCTGGTTGACCGGACGTACCCTGCAGCCGCGCAAGGTGCTGTTGCAAGGCGATCAGCCGGTGGACCTGGCGCCCTATAAACAAGCCTTCCACGCCCCCCTGGAATTCAACGCACCCTATGACGCGTTGATTTTCGAGCGGGCCGACATGGACGCGCCGCTGCCCACGGCCAACGAGGCCATGGCGCTGTTGCATGATCGGTTTGCCGGTGAATACCTGGCGCGTTTTTCGGAAAGCCGCGTGACCCACAAGGCGCGGCAGGTGCTGTGTCGCCTGTTGCCCCAGGGCGAGCCCAAGCGTGAGGTGGTCGCCCAGACCCTGCACCTGTCCCAGCGCACGCTGCAGCGGCGTTTGCAGGAGGAAGGCACCAGTTTCCAATCGCTGCTCGACGACACCCGCCGCGAATTGGCCGAGCAGTACCTGGCACAGCCGAGCATGACCCTGCTGGAAATCGCCTACCTGCTGGGGTTTGCCGACCCGAGCAATTTCTTCCGCGCGTTTCGCCGCTGGTTCGACGCCACGCCCGGCGAATACCGGGCGCGTTTGCTGGAAGCCTCGACGGTCAGTGACGCCAGAACGCCGGAATGCACAGAACAAAGACTGTAATGATCTCCAGCCGCCCCAGCAGCATGCCGAACGACAGGATCCACTTGGCCGCATCCGGCAGGCTGGCGAAGTTGCCGGCCGGGCCGATGGTCTCGCCCAGGCCCGGGCCCACGCCGGACACGGTGCTGGCGGCGCCGGTCAACGCGGTCATCCAATCCAGCCCGAGCAGCGACAAGGCCAGGGCAATGGCGCAGATGGTGATAGCGAAGAAGAACGAAAAGGTCAGGATCGAGCGTACGATTTCTTCATCGAGGCGGTGGCCGTTGTACTTCTGCTTGATCACCGCGCGCGGGTGAATCAGCTGGTTCAAGTTGGCCTTGAGCAGGATATAGGCGACCTGGAACCGGAAGATCTTGATGCCGCCCGCCGTAGAGCCGGAGCAGCCGCCGACAAAGCCCAGGTAGAAGAATAGCATCAGTGAGAAGTTGCCCCAGATGCTGTAGTCCCCCAGCGCAAAGCCGGTCGTGGTGACCACGGACGTGACGTTCACCGCCACATGCCGCAGCGCGTCCAGCCAGTGCAGGTCGGTGGTCCACCAGTACCAGGTGCCGAGCACCAGCCAGGTCACGATCAACAGGCCGAGCAAGCCTTGTACCTGCTGATCCTTGATCAGTGCCCGACGGTTGCCGCGCAACGTGGCCACATACAGGGTGAACGGCAGGCTGCCGAGAATCATCACCACCACCGCCACCCAGTGCACGGCAGGTTGTTTCCAGTGGGCGAGGGACTCATCGGAGGTGGAGAAACCCCCGGTGGAAATGGCTGACATCGCGTGGTTGATCGCGTCGAACAGGCCCATGCCGGCCCACCAGAACGCCAGGCTGCCGAGGATCGTGATGCCCACATACGTCGCCACGATCAGCCGCGCCACCATGTGTGAGCGGGGCATGACCTTTTCCGAGCGGTCCGAGGACTCGGTCTGGAACAGGCGCATGCCACCGATGCGCAGCAGCGGCAGGATCGCCACCGCCATGCCGATAAAGCCGATGCCGCCGAGCCAGTGCAGCAGCGAGCGCCACATCAAGATGCCCGGGGACATGCTGTCCAGCCCGCTCAGCACCGTGGAACCGGTGGCGGTGATGCCGGACATGCTTTCAAAAAACGAGTCGGTGTAGCTGATGTGCTGGGTCAGCAGAAAGGGCAGGGCGGCGAACACGCACACCACCACCCAGCTGGTGACGGTGAGCAGGTACATGTCCCGGGGACGCAGGTGCACATGCTCGGGGCGGCCGGGAATGACCAGGGCTAGGCCGGCGATAAAGGTGATCATGCTGGCCCACAGGAACGAGGGCAGGTCTTGTGTGCGTTCGAAGATCACCAGGGTGGCCATCGGGACGACCATGGCGATCGCAAGGGTGATCAGGAAGATGCCGATGATGAAACCGATGATGCGTAGGGTCGGCAACGCCATGAAATGTGCTCGGGTGATTGGGCAGAGGCGCCATTCTACCTGCGGTGCAGAGCATGTAAACCGGGGCTTGGGAGCAACGTAGATCAACTGTGGGAGCTGGCTTGCCTGCGATAGCAGTGGGTCAGCAACATCTTCATTAACTGATACGCCGCTATCGCAGGCAAGCCAGCTCCCACAGGAGTATGGGGTGGCTGAGAGTGCGCGCATAAAAAAGGCGACCCGAAGGTCGCCTCTCTCAACACCGAACGGATCAGAACTCGTGATCAGCGTTGTCCGGGTTCAGGTCGCTGATGCCCAGCTTGCCGGCAGCGGCTTCGATCGAACCGGTCTGCTTGACCAGTGCGGCGATGGCGTCGCGCACGATCTGGTTGCCCTGGTCGTTACCGGCAGCGATCAACTGATCGTAGTGCTCGCCTTTGTTGGCGTGGTCAACCATGACCTGGATCTTCGCTTCGGTCGACGCCAGGTCGGCCTTGAGCGCGCTGTCGGCAGCCGGGTCGGCCTTGGCCACCAGGGACGACAGGCTGGCGCCGGTCATCTTGGTGCCGTCGACACGGGTGTACTCGCCCAGGTAGACGTTGCGGATGCCCTTGGCGTCGTAGAAGTGCGAGTTGTGGGTGTTGTCGCTGAAGCAGTCTTGCTCGTCTTCTGGCGAGTTGGCTTCCAGGGAAACCTTCATGCGCTCACCGGCCAGTTCGCCCAGGGACAGGCTGCCCATGCCGAACAGCATTTTGCGCAGGCCGTCGGTGGCAGGTTCTGCCTCCAGGGTGGCGCGGTAGTTGTCTTCGACGTTGGGTTTCCAGTTGCCGACCATTTCTTCCAGGTCGCTCACTAGCAGTTGGGTCACGGCGCGCAGGTAGGTGCGGCGACGCTCGTTGTTGCCGCCCGTGGCGCCGTCGCCGGTCAGGTAGTCGGAGGCAGGGCGGTTGCCCGCGCCAGGGCCGGTGCCGTTGAGGTCCTGGCCCCAGAGCAGGAATTCGATGGCGTGGTAGCCGGTGGCAACGTTGGCTTCGGAACCGCCCAGCTCATTGAGGCTGGCGAGTTTTTCCGGGGTGATGTCCTTGACGTCGACCTTGTCTTCGCCGACCTGGATCTCGGTGTTGGCGATGATGTTGGCGTTGGCGCCCGGGTTGCCCAGGGCGTGCTCGTAGGATTTGTCGACGTAGTCGATCAGGCCTTCGTCCAGGGGCCAGGCGTTCACTTGGCCTTCCCAGTCGTCGATGATGGTGTTGCCGAAGCGGAACACTTCGCTCTGCAGGTACGGCACGCGCGCGGCGATCCAAGCAGTACGGGCTGCTTTCAGGGTTTCGTCGTTCGGGTTGGCCAGGAAGGTGTCGATGGCGGTTTGCAGGGTTTTTGCAGTGGACTCGGCGTCGCTGTACACCGCGAATACCATGTCAGCGTAATGCGCGACCACGGCTTTGGCGGCCGTTTCGTCGACCTGGCCTGCTGGGGTGGCAGCCGCTGGAGCGGTAGTGCTGGCAGCCGGGGTCGGCGCCTGGTTTGCGGCGGCCTTGTCTTTACCTTCGCCGCAACCGGCGAGAGAAATGGCAATGGCCAGCAGACTGGCGGTGGCCAGGGGCATACGAATCATGGCGAACATCCTGCTTCGGTTGTTGATAGGGCGCGCGGGGGAGCGCAAAAACTGCGACATAATGCGAAAGATTTGCATTTTGTGTAAAGGTTTATGCGAGGGAAATATTTAGTATCGTTTTGCTGTTTCAGAGAATCGCCGCGTTGTTGCGCTCGGACTGCTTCAGAAAGGCCGCCAGCTCCCGGGCCTGCAGCGGTTTGCTGTAGTGGTAGCCCTGACCTTCGTGGCAGCCTTCGGAAATGATGTAGGCCTCTTGTTCGGCGGTTTCCACCCCTTCGGCGATCACCTGCATCCCCAGGCTTTTGCCCAGTTGGATGATGGCGCGCACGATGGTCGCATCGTCGTCGTCATCGAGCAGATCTTGCACGAAGCTCTTGTCGATCTTGATCTTGTCCAGCGGCAGGCTCTTGAGGTAACTCAGCGACGAATAGCCGGTGCCGAAGTCATCGATGGCGATCAGCGCCCCGGAGCGACGCAGACTCAGCAAGTGTTGGGCGGCGGTGCTGATGTCTTCCATCAGGCCGGTCTCGGTGACTTCCAGTTCCAGGCTGCGCGGCGGCAGGCGGTAGATCTGCATCAGGTTGTTGACCACCCGCGGCAGCTCGGTGTGGTGCAGTTGCACTGTGGACAGGTTGACCGCCATGCGCAGGTCGGTGAAGCCCAGGTCATGCCATTCGCGCAACTGCCGGCAAGCCTGGTCCAACACCCACTCGCCGATCGGAATAATGGTGCCGTTCTGTTCCGCCAGCGGGATGAACAGGTCCGGCGGCACCAGGCCGTGTTCCGGGTGCTGCCAGCGAATCAGCGCTTCCACGCCCACCACGCGATGGTCGCGGTAGCTGATCTGAGGTTGGTACACCAGGTGGAATTGCTCGCGGTTCAGGGCCTCGCGCAGGTCTTTTTCCAGCTCGCGGCGCCGGCGCATTTCGCTGTCGACGCTGGCGATATAGAACTGATAGCGGTTGCGCGAGCGGCTCTTGGCCAACGTCATGGTCTGTTCGGCTTTTTGCAGCAGCTTCTCGGTGCTGTCGCCGTCTTCCGGGAACAAGGTGATGCCGATGGTGGCGCGCAGGCGAATCTGCTCGTGCTCCAGGGCGAACTCGGCTTCCAGGTCATCGAGGATGCTTTGCGCCAGTTCGGCGGCTTCGTAGGGCTGGTCGATATCGGCCTGTACCAGCGCGAATTGGTCACCGCCCAAGCGGGCGAGGGCACCCAGGCGGCCACTGTGGGCGCGCAGACGGTCAGCCAGGGCCAGCAGCAGTTTGTCACCGGCCTGGTAGGTGAACTGTTCGTTGACGCTTTTGAAGTCATCCAGGCCCACGCACAACACCGCCACGCGACGCTGACGGCGGCCGGCGTCGATCAGGATCTTGTCCAGTTGCTCCTGCAATTTCTGGCGGTTCGGCAAACCGGTGAGAAAGTCGTACTGGGCCATGCGCAGCAGGCTGGTTTCGGCCTCATGGCGCAAATGAGTGTTGCGTTCGATGGATTCGAGCAACTGGTTGGCGGTGTTTATCCACAGCCCCAGCTCGTTGCGTTCATGGCCTTTGAGCAGCGGGATCTTGTGTTCGCTGGGCCGGTCCGGGTTGATCGAGGTCAGGTGTTCGATAATCCGCGACAACGGCTTGGTCAGCAGCCAGTGATAGACCAGGTACAGCACCAGGCCCATGGCCAAGGCGCGCAGCACGCCAGAAATGAAGATGATCACCGAACTGACCAGAAAGCCCTTGCCGTAGGTGGCGGTGTCCAGGGTGATGCTCAGGTCGCCGTAATACTCGCTGTAGGGGCCTTTGCCGACCAGTGAGGTGGTAAAGGTGCGTTCCTGGCCAAGAATCAGGTCGGTCAGCCAGCGAGAGGGCGATTGCTGAAGTGCGCGGCTTTTTTCGGCGAGCATGGTTTCGTTGGGATGACCGATAGAGGCCATGCGCACGGCATCGTCCTGGAACAGGCCTTCGATCACTTGCATGCCCATCTCGCGGTCCAGGCTGTAGACGGCCTGGGTCGAGGGGTCGCGAAACATGTCGAGGATACGCTGGGCATCACCGGCCACGGCCTGGCGCGTCTTGTAGGCATCGAAAACGATCTGCGCCGCACTCAGTGCCACGCCCACGATCAATGCCGACAGCAGCACAACCCGTAGCAACTTCACCGACAAGCTGTTTTTGAGTTCCAGCTTCAAAGGGTCATTCCTTGTTCCATGCGGGTAGCCTCAATATGCCATGAGTATTGGCAATCTCGTGATGGCAGTCAAAGGAACATTGGGGCAAAGGCGGGTTAAAGATGATCTGGCGGGGGAGGCAATGAGGGAAGGGCAAGGCGGATTGACACCCGCCTGCCTGAAGAGACCTGACCGCTGATGGGCGGCGCCTCAATCAAGTGGACGGTTACGCCGACTTGGGAAGGTCGAAAGTGATCTTTTTATCGACAGTGGTCGCAAAGTTGATGGTTCCAGACTGGTTAGCGTCTGAAGTGTCTTCGCCGAAAATCTTTTTTGCCGCCCCATCGGCGAAGGGTTGAAGGAGCGCTGAGGCCGCTTTGACAACTTCGCCCGCGACGGGAAGTGCCGCTTTCACGAGATCGCCAACCAGTGGAATAGCGGCTGTTGCTGCGGCGGCTGCTGCAATGGACATATTGAATTCTCCGACAGGTAGTAGAGGTCAATTCCTCTCCCTCCCTGCGTGGTTCGTGTCGTGGCTCTGGTTCCATCGCCCACAAAAAAGCCCGGCAATCACCGGGCTTTTTTTACTGCAAGGGTTGCTTAGGCAGTGAAGGTTTTGCCTTCGAACTGCTCAGCCACGAACTTCCAGTTGACCAGGTTCCAGAACGCTTCCACATACTTTGGACGCACGTTGCGGTAGTCGATGTAGTAGGCGTGTTCCCAGACGTCGCAGGTCAGCAGCGGGGTGTCGCCGCTGGTCAGCGGGTTGCCGGCGCCGATGGTGCTGGCCAGGGCCAGGGAACCGTCAGCCTTTTTCACCAGCCAGCCCCAACCGGAACCGAAGGTACCGACGGACGTCTTGGTGAACTCTTCCTTGAACTTGTCGAACGAACCGAACGCAGCGTTGATGGCTTCAGCCAGCGCGCCGGTAGGTTGGCCACCGGCGTTTGGCGCCAGGCAGTTCCAGTAGAAGGTGTGGTTCCAGACCTGAGCGGCGTTGTTGAAGATGCCGCCCGAGGAGGATTTGACGATCTCTTCCAGGGTCTTGCCTTCGAACTCGGTGCCTGGCACCAGGTTGTTCAGGTTCACGACATAGGTGTTGTGGTGCTTGTCGTGGTGGTATTCCAAGGTTTCCTTGGAAATGTGCGGCTGCAGGGCATCGTGTGCGTAGGGCAGCGGCGGCAATTCGAAAGCCATGATGATTCTCCTAATCAGGTCAGTTGCGGTGAGCGCAAGGCCGATCACGGGCGGCCAAACAAGCGCCGGGGAGTTTGTACTCTTTGCGGCGCAGGGTCCGGATCATAGCACCGGGGGTGCGGCAAAACCACGCAACAACTGTGTGGGATAGAGGTTCCAGAGCGTTTTGGAATATTCGCTACGCGGCAATCAATTGATAAGCCACGCTGAACATCATCGCCGCCACCAGCAGGTCCAGCAGACGCCACGTTGCGGGGCGTGCCAACCAGGGCGCCAGCCACGCAGCGCCGAGCGCCAGGGTGGCGAACCACAGGAACGACGCGCTGGCCGCCCCCGCGACATAAGCGCCGGGTTCGGTTTGTTGCGCGCCCAGCGAGCCGATCAGCAGCACGGTGTCCAGGTACACGTGAGGATTGAGCAACGTCACGGCCAGGGCGCTGAGCAACACGTCACGCAATGAGCGCACCTTTAGGTTATCGCCTTGTTCAAGGCTTTGTTTGGAAAACGCCCGGCGCAATGCCAGGGTGCCGTACCACAGCAGGAACGCCGCGCCGCCCCAGCGCGCAACTGCCAGCAACAGTGGGTTCTGTGCCAGCACCGTGGCCAGGCCGAACACGCCCGCAGCCACCAGCAACGCATCGCATACCACGCACAGCGCCGCCACGGGCAAGTGATGTTCACGGCGCAGGCTTTGCGCCAGCACAAATGCGTTCTGTGTGCCGATGGCCATGATCAGGCCCAGGGCCACCAACAGCCCGTTCAGGTAGCTTTGCCACATAGTGAGTTACTCCGCGTCTGCTGCCAGTTGCCGCAGCACGCCCATGGCGCGCTCGGCATCGGCGCGGCCGACAAACAGGTGGTCGTGGTAGAAACCGGCGATCACGTTGCAACTGATGCCAGCCTTGCCCAAGGCGCTGGCAAACGCGGCCGTCAGGCCAACGGCTTCAAGGGCTGAATGCACATTCAGGGTGATCCAGGCAGCGACGTAGTCGAAGCTCAGCCCGGCGTCTTCTGCTTGTTGGCGCTCGACAATCAGCGTCAGGCCTTCCTGTTCTCGAAAGCTGCCGATCGCCTCGCACCCTGGCGGGATACGGTTGTCGGGCAGGGTGCAGAACACGTAGTCACCGTCATTGAGTTGCGGGCTCATGCTGCGCAGCAGGGTTGCCAGGGCGGTTTCGCCAGCCATGTGAAGTTCCTTGAAGTAGAGAGAAGCAATGCTGGTCATTCTCACGGACTACGCTGTATAAGAAAAACCAATATTGCTGATCGCTCATTAGAGAAACTGATGTTCGACTATAAATTGCTTTCCGCCCTGGCGGCGATCGTGGAACAGGCCGGTTTCGAGCGTGGCGCCCAGGTGTTGGGGCTGTCGCAATCGGCGATCTCCCAGCGCATCAAGTTGCTGGAAGCCCGTATCGGCCAACCGGTGCTGGTGCGCGCTACGCCGCCGACGCCCACCGATATCGGCCGCCGCCTGCTCAACCATGTGCAACAGGTGCGGCTGTTGGAGCGTGACCTGCAAAGCCAGGTGCCGGCGCTGGACGAAGAGGGTATGCCCGAGCGCCTGCGCATCGCCCTGAATGCCGACAGCCTCGCCACCTGGTGGGCCGAAGCGGTCAGTGGCTTTTGCGCCGAGCAGCACTTGTTGCTGGACCTGGTGGTGGAGGACCAGACCGTGGGCCTCAAGCGCATGCGTGCCGGTGAAGTGGCGGCCTGTATCTGCGCCAGCGAGCGCCCGGTGGCCGGTGCCCGCAGCCTGTTGCTCGGTGCCATGCGCTATCGGGCGCTGGCCAGTCCGGCCTTTATTGCGCGGCATTTCCCAAACGGTGTGCGCGCGGATCAGTTGGCCCGGACTCCGGCGCTGGTGTTCGGCCCGGATGATTTCCTGCAACACCGCTACCTGGCTTCCTTGGGCGTGGACGGTGGTTTTGAACACCATTTGTGCCCCTCGTCGGAAGGGTTTATCCGCCTGACAGAAGCCGGTCTCGGCTGGGGCCTGGTGCCCGAATTGCAGGTACGTGACCAACTGGAAAAGGGCGTTTTACTGGAGTTATTGCCAGATAAGCCCATCGATGTGCCGCTGTACTGGCATCATTGGCGCAGTGGCGGGCAATTGTTGGGCTTGTTGACCGACCATCTGGCCCAGGCGTGTGGCCAATGGCTGGTGCCGTTGGCGTGACAGCGGGCGTCAAGGCAACAGCGATGAAAAACGAAAGAGCACGGGGTAATACATGAAAATTCTGGTCACCGGCGCAAGCGGCTTCATTGGCGGGCGCTTTGCGCGTTTCGCCCTGGAGCAGGGCCTGGACGTACGGGTCAACGGGCGACGTGCCGAAGGTGTGGAGCACCTGATACGGCGTGGCGCCGAGTTTATCCAGGGTGACCTGAATGACGCCGACCTGGTGCGCGACCTGTGCCGCGATGTCGAGGCCGTAGTGCATTGCGCCGGTGCCGTCGGGTTGTGGGGCAAATATCAGGACTTCCACCAAGGCAATGTGCTGGTCACCGAAAACGTCGTCGAAGCCTGCCTGAAACAACGGGTGGGGCGCCTGGTGCACTTGTCGTCGCCGTCGATCTACTTTGATGGGCGCGACCACCTGGGCCTGACCGAAGAGCAAGTGCCCAAGCGCTTCAAGCATCCTTACGCTGCCACCAAGTACCTGGCCGAGCAAAAGGTGTTTGGCGCCCAGGAGTTCGGCCTGGAGGTGATTGCCCTGCGCCCGCGCTTTGTCACCGGCGCCGGGGACATGAGCATTTTCCCGCGTCTGCTGAAGATGCAGCGCAAGAACCGCCTGGCCATCGTCGGCGACGGCTTGAACAAGGTCGACTTCACCAGCGTGCACAACCTGAACGAGGCGCTGCTCAGCAGTTTGCTGGCCACGGGCTCGGCCTTGGGCAAGGCCTACAACATCAGCAATGGCACGCCGGTGCCGGTGTGGGATGTAGTGAACTACGTGATGCGCCAGATGGACATGCCACAGGTCACCCGATATCGGTCCTACGGCCTGGCCTACAGTGTGGCGGCGTTGAACGAAGCGTTCTGCGCGATGTGGCCGGGGCGTCCGGAGCCGGCGTTATCACGCTTGGGCATGCAGGTGATGAACAAAGATTTCACCCTCGACATCAGCCGGGCGAGGCATTATCTGGACTACGAGCCCAAGGTCAGCCTGTGGACCGCCCTCGACGAGTTCTGCAGTTGGTGGAAAGCCCAGGATCCTGGGCTCAAGTAAGCTCACATCAGGCAACACATCGGGAACCGAATTCGAGGTTTCAGGTCGACCAGTGCGGCGCGGGCGCGGTTTATACTCCGGTCGCTCGGCTTTCCAGGCAGCCATCTCACCGATTCAGGGTTGATACATGCGTAACGATGCTAACGACGATTTCGACAATGTTCCCAGCCTGCGGGCAGACCACGGGGACGATGATGATTTCGAGCCGACTCCCGCCACCTCCGTGCGTTCGCGCACGACGCCGGTGGTCAAGGTCAAGAGTGCCAGCACCGGCCCGCTGTGGGCGCTGGTCGGCGCGCTGCTGATCGCCTTCGCCGGCCTCGCCTGGTGGAGCTTCCAGCAGATCTCCCTGATGGGCCAGCAACTGGTCGCCACCCAGGAAAGTTTCGCGCGCATCAGCGAAGAAGCGGCGGGGCGCCTGCAGGATATTTCCGGCAAGGTGGTGGCCAGCGAAGCCAGCGTGAACAATGGCAGTGAAGCCCTCAAGTTGCAGATCAAGCAGTTGGAAAGCCAGTTGCTGGAACAGGGCAAGCAGCAGGTCGGCGTCGCCGGCCAGGCCACCGTGCTGGACCAGCGCCTGGCGCAGATGACCGCCAGCACCACCGACCTGTCGAACGCCAACGCCAAGCTGCAAGGGCAGGTCCAGGCCCTGACCGATGCCGTAGCGACTTTGAAAGCCGCGCAAGGTGATGCAGGCAAGCGTGATACCGAGATCAAGGACTTGTCCGCCGACGTGGCCGCCCTGAAGAAGCAGGGCAACCCGAGCGCGGCCATCGCCCGTCTCGAGCAGGACCTGGTGGTGTTGAAGAGTGCCCAGGACAACCAGCCGGGCAACAGCGACGCGCCGACCAACAAGGAGTTCGACGTGTTCCGCATCCAGACCACGCGCAACATCACTACCTTGCAAAGCCAGGTGCAGAACCTGCAACAACAACTCAACACCCCCGCCCGCTGAGCTGCCTGTAGTGAGCGGGCTTGCCCCGCGCTGGGGCCCCAAAACCTGCCAACGCAGGTTAACTGGATAAATGCGGTGCCTGGGTTGGGGCGGCTGCGCCACCCAGCGCGGGGCAAGCCCGCTCACTACAAGTGCCCTCTCTCCCATTTGGAATTGTCACTGGCCGGTGACATTTCCCTTGCCCTTCGTTACTTGCCCCCACCTCGCCCTTGTTTAGACTCCGGTCATCCCACAAAAAATAATAAGGGCCACCCATGACCACCCACCCACTGCCTGCCAGCAGTTGGCTGAACGCACCTGCCCATCACGCCTGGCTCGCCAATGAAGGCCAGCGCCTGCTGTCGTTCGCCAAGGCCTCTCGACTGCCCGAGGGCTTCGGCAACCTGGACGACAATGGCCAACTGCCCGCCGATGCCCACGCCGAGACCATGAACACCGCCCGCATGACCCACAGCTTTGCCATGGCCCACGCCATGGGGTTGCCCGGTTATGCCGATCTGGTAGCGCACGGTGTGGCTGCCCTGAGTGGTCCCCTGCGTGATAGCGAGCACGGTGGTTGGTTCGCCACGCCTCACGCGCGGGATGGCAACCGTGGCAAAGCAGCCTACCTGCATGCGTTCGTCGCGCTCGCCGCCAGCTCGGCGGTGGTGGCCGGCGCGCCCGGCGCACAGAATCTGTTGAACGACGCCATCCATATCATCGACCAGTTCTTCTGGAGCGAGGAGGAGGGCGTGATGCTCGAGTCCTTTGCCCAGGACTGGAGCGGCATCGAAGCCTACCGTGGCGCCAACAGCAACATGCACGCCACCGAAGCCTTCCTGGCCCTGGCCGATGTCACCGGTGACACGCGCTGGCTGGACCGTGCGTTGCGCATCGTCGAGCGTGTTATCCACACCCATGCGGCGGGCAACCAGCACATGGTCATCGAGCACTTTGACGCCCACTGGCAACCCCTGCTCGGTTACAACGAAGACAACCCCGCCGATGGCTTTCGCCCCTATGGCATCACCCCCGGCCACGGTTTTGAATGGGCGCGCTTGGTGCTGCACCTGGAAGCCGCGCGCCTGCAGGCCGGGCTCGCCACGCCCGACTGGCTGGTGACCGACGCCAAGGGCTTGTTCGCCAGCGCCTGCGAGTACGCCTGGGCCGTGGACGGTGCGCCCGGCATCGTCTACACCCTGGACTGGAGCCAGCGCCCCGTGGTGCGTGAGCGCCTGCACTGGACCCACGCCGAGGCCAGCGCCGCCGCGCAAGCGCTGCTCAAGCGTACCGGCGAGCTGCATTACGAGACCTGGTACCGACGCTTCTGGGAGTTCTGCGAAACCCATTTCATCGACCGTCTGCACGGCAGTTGGCATCACGAACTGAGCCCGCAAAACCAACCCAGCAGCAAGATCTGGGGCGGCAAACCCGACCTGTACCATGCCTGGCAAGCGGTGTTGCTGCCTGCGTTACCCTTGGCACCCAGCATGGCCAGCGCTTTGGGGCGCGGCGCTTATGTCACGAGCTGGTGACATTTGTGCGTCCCTTTGTTACCTGCGCCTGGAAAATCCCTGTTTAAACTCCGTGCAGCGCAAGCTCTAGACTTGCATGCATAACAACAAGAAAAGGTACTCAGATGAACGCGATTAATCGCCTCGCCGTAGCTATTTCCATTGCCTCGTTGTTTCCCCTCAGTGCATTTGCCGCCGACTCGAAAGGGACGGTTGAAGTTGTGCATTGGTGGACCTCGGGTGGTGAAAAAGCGGCTGTAGATGTCCTGAAGGCCCAAGTTGAGAAAGACGGCTTCACCTGGAAAGACGGCGCCGTCGCCGGCGGTGGTGGTGCTACCGCCATGACCGTGCTGAAAAGCCGCGCAGTCGCTGGCAACCCGCCAGGCGTTGCCCAGATCAAAGGCCCGGACATCCAGGAATGGGCGTCGACTGGCCTGCTCGACACCGACGTGCTCAAGGACGTCGCCAAAGAAGAGAAGTGGGACTCGCTGCTCGACAAAAAAGTCTCCGACACCGTGAAGTACGAAGGCAACTACGTTGCCGTACCGGTGAACATTCACCGCGTGAACTGGCTGTGGATCAACCCGGAAGTCTTCAAGAAAGCCGGGATCACCAAGAACCCAACCACCCTCGAAGAATTCTACGCAGCCGGCGACAAGCTCAAAGCGGCGGGCTTCATTCCGCTCGCCCACGGTGGCCAGCCTTGGCAGGACAGCACTGTATTCGAAGCCGTAGTTTTGTCGGTGATGGGTGCAGATGGCTACAAGAAAGCCCTGGTTGACCTGGACAACGCCGCGCTGACCGGCCCGGAAATGGTCAAGGCCCTGACTGAGCTGAAGAAAGTCGCGACCTACATGGACGTCGACGGCAAAGGTCAGGACTGGAACCTGGAAGCGGGCAAAGTCATCAATGGCAAGGCCGGCATGCAGATCATGGGTGACTGGGCCAAGTCCGAATGGACCGCTGCCAAGAAAGTCGCCGGCAAGGACTACGAGTGCGTAGCCTTCCCGGGCACCGACAAAGCCTTCACCTACAACATCGACTCCCTGGCGGTGTTCAAGCAGAAAGACAAAGGCACTGCTGCCGGTCAGCAGGACATCGCCAAAGTCGTGCTGGGTGAAAACTTCCAGAAAGTCTTCAGCATCAACAAGGGTTCGATCCCGGTGCGCACCGACATGCTGGAGAAAATGGCCTCCTACGGCTTTGACTCCTGCGCCCAGACCGCCGCCAAAGACTTCCTGGCAGACGCCAAGACCGGCGGCCTGCAGCCAAGCATGGCCCACAACATGGCCACCACCCTGGCTGTGCAAGGTGCGTTCTTTGATGTCGTGACTAACTACATCAACGACCCGAAAGCCGACCCGGCCGACACCGCCAAGAAACTCGGCGCTGCGATCAAGTCAGCCAAGTGATGCTTTTGTAGGAGCCGGCTTGCCGGCGATGCAAACAACGCGGTGTGTCGGTTACACCGAGTTGGCTGCATCGCAGGCAAGCCAGCTCCCACACAAACCGCGCTCCGGCAGAGAGTCACCCTGTAGCCCTTTTTCCCTGTACTGGATTTTCCCATGAGTTCTGTTGCTGTGTTCAGCAAGGCCTCGCCGTTCGATGCACTGCAGCGCTGGCTTCCCAAACTGGTGCTGGCGCCGAGCATGTTCATCGTGCTGGTGGGCTTTTACGGCTACATCCTGTGGACGTTCGTGCTGTCGTTCACCAACTCCACCTTCCTGCCCAGCTACAAATGGGCCGGCCTTGCGCAATACGCCCGGTTGTTCGACAACGACCGCTGGTGGGTAGCGAGCAAGAACCTGGCGGTTTTCGGTGGGATGTTCATCGGCATCACCCTGGTCATCGGCGTGACACTGGCGATCTTCCTCGACCAGAAAATCCGCCGCGAAGGCTTTATCCGCACCATTTACCTGTACCCGATGGCGCTCTCCATGATCGTCACCGGTACCGCCTGGAAATGGCTGCTCAACCCGGGCATGGGCCTGGACAAACTCCTGCGGGACTGGGGCTGGGAAGGCTTCCGTCTCGACTGGCTGATCGACCCGGACCGCGTGGTCTACTGCCTGGTGATCGCGGCCGTGTGGCAAGCCTCCGGCTTCATCATGGCGATGTTCCTCGCCGGCCTGCGCGGTGTGGACCAATCGATCATCCGCGCCGCCCAGATCGACGGCGCCAGCCTGCCGCGCATCTACTGGAGCGTGGTGCTGCCAAGCCTGCGTCCGGTGTTCTTCAGTGCGGTGATGATCCTGGCGCACATTGCGATCAAGAGCTTCGACCTGGTGGCGGCCATGACCGCCGGCGGCCCGGGCTACTCGTCCGACCTGCCTGCGATGTTCATGTACTCGTTCACCTTCAGCCGTGGCCAGATGGGTATGGGTTCGGCCAGTGCAATCCTGATGCTCGGTGCGATCCTCGCGATCATCGTGCCTTACCTCTACTCCGAGCTGAGGACCAAGCGTAATGACTAGTCTCGCTTCCAAACCTTCCATCAGCCTGAGCCGCATCGCGATCTACGCGGTGCTGATCCTCGCGGTGTTGCTGTACCTGGTACCGCTGGTGGTGATGTTGCTCACCAGCTTCAAGACCCCGGAAGACATCAGCACCGGCAACCTGCTGAGCTGGCCGACCGTGGTCACCGGCATCGGCTGGGTCAAGGCCTGGGCCACCGTGGACGGCTACTTCTGGAACTCGATCAAGATCACCGTTCCAGCTGTGCTGATTTCCACCGCCATCGGTGCGTTGAACGGCTATGTGCTGTCGTTCTGGCGCTTCAAGGGCTCGCAACTGTTCTTCGGCCTGCTGTTGTTCGGCTGCTTTCTGCCGTTTCAGACCGTGCTGCTTCCAGCGTCGTTCACCCTTGGCAAGATGGGCCTGGCCAGCACCACCACCGGCCTGGTGTTTGTGCACGTGGTCTACGGCCTGGCGTTCACCACGCTGTTCTTCCGTAACTACTACGTGAGTATCCCGGATGCGCTGATCAAGGCCGCGCGCCTGGACGGTGCGGGTTTCTTCACGATCTTCCGCCAGATCATTCTGCCGATGTCCACGCCGATCATCATGGTCTGCCTGATCTGGCAGTTCACCCAGATCTGGAACGACTTCCTGTTCGGTGTGGTGTTCTCCAGCGGTGACTCGCAGCCCATCACGGTGGCGCTGAACAACCTGGTCAACACCAGCACCGGGGCCAAGGAATATAACGTTGATATGGCAGCGGCGATGATCGCCGGGTTGCCGACCCTGCTGGTCTATGTGATCGCAGGCAAGTATTTCGTGCGCGGCCTCACGGCCGGCGCGGTCAAGGGGTAATCATGGCTACGCTTGAACTTCGCAATGTAAACAAGACCTATGGCGCCGGCCTGCCCGACACCTTGAAGAACATCGAACTGTCGATCAAGGAAGGCGAATTCCTGATCCTGGTCGGCCCTTCGGGTTGCGGTAAATCCACGCTGATGAACTGCATCGCTGGCCTTGAAACCATCACGGGCGGCGCGATCATGATCGGCGACCAGGATGTGAGCGGCATGAGCCCCAAGGATCGCGACATCGCCATGGTGTTCCAGTCCTACGCGTTGTACCCGACCATGAGCGTGCGCGAGAACATCGAGTTCGGCCTCAAGATCCGCAAAATGCCCCAGGCCGATATCGACGCCGAAGTGGCGCGCGTAGCCAAGCTGCTGCAGATCGAGCACCTGCTCAATCGCAAGCCGGGCCAGCTGTCCGGTGGCCAGCAACAGCGTGTGGCCATGGGCCGCGCCCTCGCACGTCGCCCGAAGATCTACCTGTTCGACGAACCGCTGTCCAACCTCGACGCCAAGCTGCGTGTCGAGATGCGTACCGAAATGAAACTGATGCACCAGCGCCTCAAGACCACCACGGTCTACGTGACCCACGACCAGATCGAAGCGATGACCCTGGGCGACAAGGTGGCGGTCATGAAGGACGGCATCATCCAGCAGTTTGGCACGCCCAAAGAGATCTACAACAACCCGGCCAACCAGTTCGTGGCGAGCTTCATCGGTTCGCCGCCGATGAACTTCGTGCCCGTGCGCCTGCAACGCAAGGACGGCCGCCTGGTGGCCCTGCTCGACAGCGGCCAGGCCCGTTGCGAGCTGGCGTTGAACATGAACGATGCGGGCCTCGAAGACCGTGACGTGATCCTCGGCCTGCGCCCTGAGCAGATCTTGCTGGCAGCGGGCGAGGGCAATGGTTCGTCGAGCATTCGCGCCGAAGTCCAGGTCACCGAGCCGACCGGCCCGGACACCCTGGTGTTCGTGCAACTCAATGACACCAAGGTCTGCTGCCGTCTGGCGCCGGATGTGGCGCCGCAGGTTGGCGAGACCCTGACCCTACAGTTTGACCCGGCCAAAGTGTTGCTGTTTGACGCCAAGACCGGTGAGCGCCTGGGCACTGCTTCTTCATCGCCTACACAAGGGCATGCCGACAATGTGGCTCAATTCAAAGGCCGCTGAAGTAGATAACTTGTTGTTTTAGCTAAAAAAAGTAAACCGCGTTAGATAAAAACAGTTTAATAACAATAAAGACGAGGATGTAGGGATGAAAAAGCAACACAACAACACTCGGCTGATCTGCCAACTGTCAGCAGCAGCAGCCCTGGTATTGTCCGCCAATGCGATGGCGGCCGATGCATTCAGCTCCGATTCCAAGTGGATGACCGGCGATTGGGGTGGTGAGCGTACCAAGCTGATCGAGCAAGGTATCGACATCAAGGCTGACTACGTTGGGGAAGTCGGTGGCAACCTGCACGGTGGCTACAACAACGACAAAACTGCCCGTTACGCTGACCAGTTCGGTCTGGGCGTAGCACTGGATCTGCAAAAGCTGTGGGGCTGGGACAACACCCAGGCCAAGATCCAACTGACCAACCGTAATGGCGCAAACATCTCCAATGACCGTATTGGCGACCCGCGTGCCGGCACCTTGAGTTCGTCTCAAGAGGTTGATGGTCGTGGCCACATGGTGCGTCTGACCCAGTTCTGGATCCAGCACCAGATGTTCGACAACAAGCTGGATGTGAAACTCGGTTACTTCGGTGAAGGCGAAGACTTCAACACCTTCCCATGCGACTTCCAGAACCTGTCGTTCTGCGGCTCGCAAGTGGGTAACTACGTGAACACCTGGTACAACTGGCCGGTGAGCCAGGCGGCTATCCGCGTGAAGTACAACATCACGCCAGAGCTGTATGCGCAAATCGGTGCGTACAACCAGAACCCGTCGCAGCTGGAGCACGGCAACGGCTTCAAGCTCAGCGGCAGTGGCACCAAGGGCACCGTGATCCCGGTGGAATTGGTCTGGTCGCCGAAGGTCAATGGCCTGCCGGGCGAATACCGTGTGGGTTACTACAAGAGCACTGCCGATGCCAACGACGTACGTGAAGACGTCAACGGTAACGACGCTGGCACCACCGGCGCGGCCTTCCGTGTCCGTAGCAGCAAGACCGGCTACTGGGGTGTGCTGCAACAACAACTCACCACGCACAATGGCGACGCTTCCCGCGGCCTGAACATCGCGGCCAACGTGACCTTCCACGACAAGGACACCAACCTGGTCGACAACTACCAGTCGTTGATGCTGGTCTACAAAGGTCCATTCGACGCGCGCACCAAGGATGACGTCGGTATCGGTGTTTCCCGTATCCACGCCAACAGTGACGTGAAGAAAAACGCCGAGCTGCTCAATGCTGCTGGTGGCTTCACCGACTACGACCAATCGGGTTTCGCACCGCTGCGTAACACCGAGTACAACGTCGAAATCAACTACGGCTTCCACGTCACCAACTGGCTGACCGTGCGTCCCAACCTGCAATACGTCGCCAACCCAGGCGGTGTGAAAGAAGTCGACAACGCGTTGGTAGCGGGCCTGAAAATTCAGTCTACGTTCTAACGTTGTTGCGATAAGCTCCTTCTCTCTGTGCGCATTTTGCGGGTAGCCATGGCTACCCGCTTTTTTTTGAGGAAGGGGAGCACATCTCCCTGTGGGAGCTGGCTTGCCTGCGATCCAGGCGGCTCGGTACAGCAGGCAAGCTGCGTTGATGCCATCGCAGGCAAGCCAGCTCCCACAAAGACATTCAGGACCGTGGCACATGCATGAGCATCCGCTGCAACGCTTTTTCAAATCCCTGCGCGAGCGACCGGTGTTCGCCTGGGAACGCTTTCAGATGCGCGACGTGTTGGTGATCGACCACCCGTTGTGCCAGGCGGTGTTCAGCCGCCAGGGCGCGCAACTGCTGCATTTTCAGCCGCGGGGCCAGAAGCCCTGGCTCTGGTGTGCGGCCAAGTGGCCCCAGGTCGGCGCCATCCGTGGTGGTGTGCCGGTGTGCTGGCCCTGGTATGGCCGCCATCCGAGCGAGAACGCCTGGCCGTCCCATGGCTGGGCGCGGCTCATCGACTGGAAACTGCTCGACAGCAGCACCGACGAGGACGGCGTACGCCTGCACTGGCAATTGCAGCTGTGCGACTGGCAGGTCGACCTGCACGCGCACCTGGGCGAAACCCTGGAGCTGCGTCTGAGCACCGAGCATCAGGACGAGTTGCCGTGCCAGTTGAGCCATGCATTGCACGCGTATTGGCGTATTGGTCACGTTGACGAGATAGCGCTGTCTGGGCTCGATGGTGCGCAAGGTTACGACCAGCTCAACCGCCAGGTCTGTCAGCAGGAAGGCGAGCTGCGGGTGGAGGGCGGGTGCCAACGGGTGTTCCAACACGAGGGCGAACTGCAGCTCAAGGACCACGCCTGGCAGCGTGAGTTGTGCATCGACACCGGCGACAGCGCAGACACCGTGGTGTGGCATCCCGGCAGCCGGCCCTTGTTGGGGGTGAGCTTCAACGAGGCGTCGGGGTTTGTGTGCGTAGAGTCGGCGATGGCCGGGGCGAGTCTGGCGCCGGGGGAGAGGGCGCACCTCAGTTTGCAGGCTAGGGCTGGGGTTTAGCGGTGAGGCTGATGGCGCCATCGCAGGCAAGCCAGCTCCCACATTTGGAATGCATTCCCCTGTGGGAGCTGGCTTGCCTGCGATAGGGTCGGTACGGCTGGCGGAGATTCCTGCTAGTTGAACTCATCCCCCACCGGATACCGGCTGTCATTCAAGCTCTCTTTGATCTTGCGCAGATGCGGCTGGAAATCCACCCCGCGACGCAGCGTCATGCCGGTCGCCAGCACGTCCAGCACCGTCAGCTGGATGATCCGCGAGGTCATCGGCATGTAGATGTCGGTGTCCTCCGGCAACGGAATATTCAGGCTCACCGTACTGGCCTTGGCCAGCGGCGAGTTCTCGGCGGTCACGCCGAGTACCGAGGCACCGTTGCTGCGGGCAATCCGCGCCACTTCCACCAACTCACGGGTACGCCCGGTGTAGGAAATGATCACGAACAACTCGCCGGTGTGGGCCACCGAGGCGATCATGCGCTGCATAAGCACGTCGGCATGGGCGGTCACGGCGAGGTTGAAGCGGAAGAACTTGTGCAGCGCATCCATGGCCACCGGTGCCGAAGCGCCCAGGCCGAAGAAGTGGATCTGCCGCGCCTGGATCAACAGATCCACGGCTTTGCTGATCAGGGCCGGGTCCAGGGCCTGGCAGGCGCTGTCCAGGGACGCAATGGCGCTGCCAAAGATCTTCTGCGTGTACGCCTCAGGGTTATCATCGGCTTCCACGGCGCGGCTGACGTACGCGGCGCCACTGGCCAGGCTTTGCGCCAGCTGCAATTTCAGTTCAGGGTAACCGCTCACGCCGAACGAACGGCAGAAACGGTTGACCGTCGGTTCACTGACCGAGGCGGCCTGGGCGAGGGCGGCGATCGAGAAGCGGGTGGCCTGCTGCGGGTTGAGCAGGATGACTTCTGCGACTTTGCGCTCGGCCTTGTTCAATTCTTCGAGGCGGTTCTGGATCTGTTCCAGAAGATTTCGCACGCGGTCCATTCAGTCTTTCCTTCGGGCGACGATGCAAATTAAGGGCGGCAACCAATCGACGAGCGGCCCTTGGAGGTGGCCTATCCTACTGAGCGTAGCTGAACACCACCACTCGGAATGCGTATTTCGGGAAAATGTTGTGGTTATTACTACATTTTTCCTTGAGTGATGCCTTGAAAAAAGGTATTTGTAGCTTAACTTGATAAAAGAACAAACATCATGCCTTCGATAACCGTAGAACCCTGCACCTTTGCCCTGTTTGGCGCCTTGGGTGATCTGGCGCTGCGCAAGTTATTTCCTGCCCTCTATCAACTCGATGGCGCCGGGCTCTTGCACGACGACACCCGCATCCTGGCCCTGGCCCGTGAAGCCGGTACCGAGCAACAGCACCTGGCCCGTATCGAAAAAGAACTGCGCAAATACGTCGGCAAGGAGCTGGACGAAGCCGTCGCCAAGCGCTTCCTCGCGCGGCTGGCGTATGTGCACGTCGATTTCATGAAGGCCGACGACTACGTCGCCCTTGCCGAAAAAGTCGGCAGCGAACAACGCCTGATCGCCTATTTCGCCACCCCGGCAGCGGTGTACGGCGGCATCTGCGAAAACCTGGCCAAGGCTGGCCTGGCGGAAAACACCCGCGTGGTCCTGGAAAAGCCGATCGGCTCCGACCTGGAATCCTCGCGCAAGGTCAACGACGCCGTGGCGCAGTTCTTCCCGGAGAACCGCACCTACCGCATCGACCATTACCTGGGCAAAGAGACCGTCCAGAACCTGATCGCCCTGCGTTTCGCCAACAGCCTGTTCGAAACCCAGTGGAACCAGCATTACATTTCCCACGTGGAAATCACCGTGGCCGAGCAGGTCGGGATCGAAGGCCGTTGGGGTTACTTCGACAAGGCCGGCCAGCTGCGCGACATGATCCAGAACCACCTGCTGCAACTGCTTTGCCTGATCGCCATGGACCCGCCGGCCGACCTGTCTGCCGACAGCATCCGTGACGAGAAGGTCAAGGTGCTCAAGGCCCTGGCGCCGATCAGCCCCGAAGGCCTGACCACCCAAGTGGTGCGCGGTCAGTACATCGCGGGCTACAGCGCCGGCAAAGCCGTGCCGGGCTACCTGGAAGAAGAGAATTCCAACACCCAGAGCGACACCGAAACCTTCGTCGCCCTGCGTGCCGATATCCGTAACTGGCGTTGGGCCGGGGTGCCGTTCTACCTGCGGACCGGCAAGCGCATGTCGCAAAAGCTGTCGCAGATCGTCATCCATTTCAAGGAACCGTCTCACTACATCTTCGCCCCCGAGCAGCGCCTGCAGATCAGCAACAAGCTGATCATCCGCCTGCAACCGGACGAAGGTATTTCCTTGCGCGTGATGACCAAGGAGCAGGGCCTGGACAAGGGCATGCAACTGCGCAGCGGCCCGCTGCAACTGAATTTCTCCGACACCTACCGCAGCGCACGCATCCCCGATGCCTACGAGCGGTTGCTGTTGGAAGTGATGCGCGGCAACCAGAACCTGTTTGTGCGCAAAGATGAAATCGAAGCCGCGTGGAAGTGGTGTGACCAGTTGATCGCCGGGTGGAAGAAATCCGGTGATGCGCCCAAGCCGTACGCGGCGGGTTCCTGGGGGCCGATGAGCTCGATTGCACTGATCACGCGGGATGGGAGGTCGTGGTATGGCGATATCTGAATTGAAACTGCCCCAGGGCGTCACCCCTCACGAGTACCGCACGCCGGTACTGCTGGCGGAAGGCCTGGCCAATGATGTGGCCGCGCAATTGCGCACGGCCCTCAGTGCCCGTGGCGAAGCGACTCTGGTGGTGTCCGGTGGCCGCAGCCCGGTGGCGTTTTTCCAGCACCTGGTCAAGCAAGACCTGGACTGGTCCAAGGTCACCATCACCCTGGCCGACGAGCGCTGGGTGCCGGTGGAGCACGCCGACAGCAATGCCGGTTTGTTGAAGCAGCACCTGTTGAAAGGCCCGGCAGCCAAGGCCAAGTTCTTGAGCCTCTACAGCGCCGCCGCCAACCTTGAAGACGCCGCCTTGCAGGCCGATCGCCTGCTGGGCGAGTTGCCAGCTATTGATGTGCTGGTACTGGGCATGGGCGATGACGGCCACACCGCATCGCTGTTTCCCAACAGCCCGAACCTGAGCGAAGCCCTGCAGCCCAACGGTACCCGCCGTTGCTGGCCGATGCTGGCGCCGACCGTGCCGCACCAGCGCCTGACCATGAGTCGCGCGCTGCTGGCCACGGCGAACTACACCGTGCTGTCGATCTCCGGCAGTTCGAAATTGACCACCTTGAGCGCCGCGCTGGCGAGTGACGACGTCGCTGCCATGCCGATTCGCGCGTTTTTGCAACCTACATTAGAGATTTACTGGTGCCCATGAGCCAAGGATCAGCCGCTATGAACAGCCCTCAACCGACCGTGTCCATGGCGGACAAAGTTGCCCTGATCGACAGCCTCTGCGCCAAGGCGCGGATCCTGCCGGTGATCACCATCGCCCGCGAACAGGACATCCTGCCGCTGGCCGATGCCCTGGCAGCCGGTGGTTTGACCGCATTGGAAGTGACCCTGCGTTCCGAGTTCGGCCTCAAGGCCATTCAGGTATTGCGCGAGCAACGCCCTGAACTGTGCACCGGTGCTGGCACCGTGCTGGATCGCCACATGCTCGAAGCCGCTGAAGTGGCGGGTTCGCAGTTTATCGTCACCCCCGGCATCACCCGCGACCTGCTGGAAGCCTCGGTGCACAGCCCGATCCCGCTGCTGCCGGGCATCAGCAATGCCTCGGGCATCATGGAAGGCTATGGCCTGGGTTATCGCCGCTTCAAGTTGTTCCCGGCTGAAGTCAGCGGCGGCGTGGCTGCGATCAAGGCCCTCGGCGGCCCGTTTGGCGAAGTCAAATTCTGCCCAACCGGCGGCGTCGGCCCGGCCAATATCAAGAGCTACATGGCGTTGAAAAACGTGATGTGCGTGGGCGGTAGCTGGATGCTGGACCCGGAGTGGGTCAAGAACGGCGACTGGGCTCGTATCCAGGAAGTCACTGCTCAGGCGCTGGCGCTGCTGGACTGATCTGATTTATCGAATCGTTGTTGCTGTGCTTGACGGCATTTTTGCGGTGCACTTGGTCGGTGTACCGCTTTTTTTTGCCCGCAGAAAAACCAAGCACTCCGATGTTCAAATGTGGGAGCTGGCTTGCCTGCGATAGCGTTGGGTCAGAAAGTACAAGTGTGACTGATGTACCGTTATCGCAGGCAAGCCAGCTCCCACAGGTTTAGTGGGGGGTTAGCTCGGTGATGGCATTGACCAGGACACTGATGTCCGCCGCCGAGGTGACCAACCCTGGCGTCACCCGAATACAGGTCCCAAATGCCGCGCCCACGCGGGTGGTGGTAAACAGGTTGTAGTCCTTGAGCAAGTGGTCGGCCATGGCCTGCTGGTCCCGGCCGACAAACTTGAAGGCCGTGATCCCGCAGTACAGCCGAGGATCGTCCGACGTCAGCACTTCAATTCCCGCCAACGGCCGCACCTGGCTCACCCACAGGTCCCTCAGGTAATTCACCCGTGCACCCTTGGCTGCCGAGCCACCCAAGGCGCGATGTTCTTCAAACACCAACGGCAAGGTCATCAGCGCGGGAAAGTTGGGTGTGCTGTAGGACGTTCGCGCGCGCACATCCGTGATCGGGTAGTGAAACTCGCCCATGTCCGGGTCGATGTCGGCCAGGCGCTCCGGGGCGATGTACAGAAAGCCCAGGGTCAGCGGCGCGCCGATCCACTTGTGCAGGTTGAAGCCGGCGAACTGGATACCCAACTCTGCCAGGTTGAACTCGATCTGGCCCAGGGCATGGGCGCCGTCGAGGATCACATCGATACTGTGCTCACGGGCGGCCTTGGCAATGGCTTCAACCGGCATTACCAAACCGGTGCGGTGGGTGACGTGGGTCAGGGCCATCAGCTTTAGGCGTGGGTACTCAGCAAACGCTTGGCGATAGGTCTGCACCAGGCTGTCGAAACTGGACGGGTGCGTGTGGGACAGTTCGATCACTTCCACACCACGGACACCGGCCAACCAGCGCATCGCGCCTTTGACCGTGTCGTACTCCAGATCGCTGATCAACACCTGGTCGCCCGGTTGCAGGCGGTTGTAGTTGCGGATCAGCGACTGCAAGGCTTCGGTGGCGTTACGGGTAAAGGCAACGGACTCGGGGTCGACGCTGATCAGCTCGGCCAGTTGGCGCCGGATCTCGACGTTTTCGCCCTGTTCGAAGCGCTGGCGCACGTGCAGCGAGTTGCTGCGGTTGATGAACGCGACGTGCTCCAGGTACTGCGCCCGGACCACGCGGCTCATGCGTCCGAAATAACCGTT
Organism: Pseudomonas sp. GW821-FHT05H12; assembly: GCF_059419385.1. Lineage (NCBI taxonomy): Bacteria > Pseudomonadati > Pseudomonadota > Gammaproteobacteria > Pseudomonadales > Pseudomonadaceae > Pseudomonas > Pseudomonas sp. GW821-FHT05H12. The sequence continues at coordinate 155,710 of NZ_JBWKRS010000011.1, forward strand.
TTCCAGGTTGATCGGGCCAGGCTCCAGTTCGTAGTTCCCGGCGATAGTCTGCCAGTGGCGTTCGTTATCAGCATTCCTTGGCATGGCGGGGCTCTTAATGGCGAGGGGCGGGCTTACCGTGTTTTACGCGCAGCGGCTCCAGCAGTTCGGACAGGCCGTTGCTGTCGATTTCCTGCATGAGTGCCAGCAGACCACCCAGCTCGCCGTGGGGGAAGCCTTCGCGGGCAAACCAGTTCAAGTACGGCCCGGGCAGGTCGGCGATGATCCGTCCCTTGTACTTGCCGAAGGGCATTTCGCGGGTGATCAGCAGTTCAAGTTTTTCGGGGTTCATGGGGCTTCAAGGGTTTAAGTCGAGGCCTTGGAAAATACAGGCATTCTGCATGAAGGCCAATTGACAGATCATGCAAATAACGTACATACAGATGGTTCAATAATTATTAAGTCATTGAAAGGCAAAGGAAAAATTATTTTCAAGAACCTGGCACGGGCGCTGCAATCATTAAGACAACCTTCTCAACCCGCACAAGGAATTGGAAAATGACTGACATCAACAAAGAATCGATCTCCGTACTCAACGACCTGATCGAGACCAGCAAAGATGGCCAGAAAGGTTTCGCGACCTGCGCTGAAGACATCAAGCACCCAGAGCTCAAGGCGTTGTTCGTCAAACGCTCTGCCGATTGCGCAACCGCCGCCGCCGAGCTGCAAACGGCCGTGCGTGCCTTGGGTGGTGATCCGGAAGAGTCCGGCAGTGTGGCCGGCGCCCTGCACCGTGGCTGGGTCGACGTGAAGTCGCTGGTCACCGGTAAAGATGAAGAGGCGGTGCTGAATGAAGCCGAGCGCGGTGAAGACCACGCACTGAAGGCTTATAAGGAAGCGATCGAGAAAATCAACAAGCACAACCTGCTGGGTATTCGTGACCTGGTGGAGCGTCAGTTCCACGGCGCACAGCGCAACCACGACCAGGTGAAAGCCCTGCGTAATCAGGCTCGCGCTCAGTCGTAAGCCCTGTTAAGCCCTATGTTGTAAACCATGTGGGAGCGGGCTTGCTCGCGAAGACGGAGTGTCAGTCGACTGATAAGTGACTGACCCACCGCTTTCGTGGGCAAGCCCGCTCCCACATTTGTTTTGCATTGTTCGTTAGATAAATATCAGCCGATGCTGATCGGCGGCAGCTCAGTCAGCTCAACCACTTGCTGCTTGCGCGGCGCCAGGATCTCGGCCTCGCCATCCACCACCAGCTCATCGCGCTGGTTGAACACGCGGGTGGCAATGCGCACGCGGAACTTGGGCAGCTTCTCGAGGATTTCCAGGCGCACGGTCAAGGTGTCGCCGATCTTCACCGGCTTCTGGAAGCTCATCTGCTGACCGATGTAGATGGTGCCCGGCCCAGGCAACTCGCAGGCCACGGCGGCGCTGATCAGGGCGCCACTGAACATGCCGTGGGCGATCCGCTCCTTGAACATGGTGGCTTTGGCGTACTCGGCATCCAGGTGCACCGGGTTGTGGTCGCCGGACATGGCGGCGAACAGCTGGATATCGCGCTCCTCGACGGTCTTGCTGAAGCTGGCAGTCTGGCCGACTTCGAGGGCTTCGTACGGGGTGTTGGTAACCTGAGTCATCTAAAGGTACATCCTGTGGCTAATCGGAGATTATCGGCTGATTTTAAAGGAAAGTTATTCGTAGCGGGCCGGCCTGTGCAGCGTCAGGGCCTGGTCGAGCCACGTCAGCACATCCGCTGTGACTTCATCACGGTTGGTTTCATTGAACACTTCATGTCGCGCCTGCGGGTAGATCGTCAATTGCAGGTTTTGGCAGCCGGCCTCACGCAGGGCGTGGGCCAGGCTGTTGAGACGCTTGCCCTCGCTCACCGGATCACATTCGCCGCCGGTGACCAGGATCGGCAGGCCCGGGTCGATCTGGGCGAGGTTGGACGCCTTGCTGATCTGTTGCAAGCCGCCCAGCAGGTCGATCCACAGCTGGTTGGTGCAACGAAAACCACACAGCGGGTCATGGATGTACTTGTCGACTTCAGCCGGGTCGCGGCTGAGCCAATCGAAGGCCGTGCGGTTGGGCTTGAACGCCTTGTTGAAGGAGCCGAACGACAGGAAGTCGATCAGCGCACTGCGCCCGCGCAAGCCCTGGCGTGCGCGCTCGATGCGCGCGATCACCCGCGCCGCACGGTACAGCGCCACTGGCTGGAAATTCGAACCACTGAGAATCGCGCCACTCAAGCTGGCGCTGTGGTGCAGCAGGTAGGCCTGGGCGATATAGCTGCCCATGCTGTGGCCCAGCAGGATGATCGGCAGCCCCGTTTGCTGGTGCGCAATGTGCTGGTTCAGGCTGGCCAGGTCACTCACCACCTTGTTCCAGCCGTCGTGCTCGGCGAACAGCCCCAGCGTGCCTTCGTCCGCCGTGCGGCCATGGCCGCGCTGGTCCAGTGCGTACAGCCCGTAGCCCGCGCCACACAGTGCCTCGGCCAGGCGCCCATAGCGGCCGCTGTGCTCGGCCATGCCGTGGGACAGCATGACCATCGCCTTGGCCGGGCCCTCCGGCAGCCATTGATTGACGTACAGGCGGCTGCGGTCATTCGCGGTCAGCCAGAAGGTGCTGTGGTTCATGGCGCTTCCTTTGCTCAGGTTCGATGCAGTGTATAGCTCATCTGCCAGGGACTTGGGTATCAGCCTACGCCTCAGGGGCAAGATTCATACAATCAATGACACGGTTTGGCGTATTTGCCTGTTTGGCCATAGCTGCTAACGTCCCCAAAGCTCCGCTTTTTATAGCCGCCTGCTTTTATAGCGGCAGCGGTCGGACACACTCAGGTAAGAGGACAAGAATAATGCAACCTGATTTCTGGAATGACAAACGCGCGGCGGGCGTTCCCAACACCATCGACCTGACCACCTACAAGTCCGTGATCGAGGTGTTCGAGCGTTCCTGCAAGGCCTTTGCCGACCGTCCGGCATTCAGCAACATGGGCATCACCCTGACCTACGCCGAGCTTGAGCGCCAAAGTGCGGCGTTCGCCGGTTACCTGCAGCAGCACACCGACCTCAAACCCGGCGAGCGCATCGCGGTGCAGATGCCCAACGTGCTGCATTACCCGATTGCCGTGTTCGGCGCCCTGCGCGCCGGGCTGATCGTGGTCAACACCAACCCGCTGTACACCCCACGGGAGATGCGCCACCAGTTCAAGGACGCCGGCGTGCGTGCGCTGGTTTACCTCAACCTGTTCGGTTCGCGGGTGCAGGAAGTCTGCGCCGACACCGAGATCGACTACCTGATCGAAGCCAAAATGGGCGACTTCATGCCCGCCGCCAAAGGCTGGCTGATCAACACCGTGGTCGACAAAGTGAAGAAGATGGTGCCGGCCTACAGCCTGCCACGGGCGGTGTCGTTCAAGCGTGCGCTGCGCATGGGCGCGGGCCTGGGCGTGACTCGCCATCCGGTGACACTGGATGACATCGCCGTGCTGCAATACACCGGGGGCACCACCGGCCTGGCCAAGGGCGCGATGCTCACCCATGGCAACCTCGTCGCCAACATGCAGCAGGCGCGGGCGTGCATGTCCCAGGTCGCCGATGACGGCCAGCCGCTGGTGCGGGAAGGGCAGGAGGTGATGATCGCGCCGCTGCCGCTGTATCACATCTATGCATTCACAGCGAACTGCATGTGCATGATGGTGACCGGCAACCACAACGTGCTGATCACCAACCCACGCGACATCGGCGGCTTTATCAAGGAACTGAAGAAGTGGCGGTTCTCCTGCCTGCTCGGGTTGAACACTTTGTTTGTGGCGCTGATGGACCACCCGGATTTCAAGACCCTGGATTTCTCCCACCTGAAAATCACCAACTCCGGCGGCACCGCGCTGGTCAAGGCCACGGCCGAGCGTTGGAAGGCACTCACCGGTTGCTCCATCGGCGAAGGCTACGGCCTCACGGAGACGTCGCCCGTGGCGAGCACCAACCCGTATGGCAGCCAGTCGCGGCTGGGCACCGTGGGCATTCCGGTGCCGGGCACGGCGATGAAGGTCATCGATGATGAAAGCCGCGAATTACCGTTGGGCGAGCGGGGCGAGCTGTGCATCAAGGGCCCGCAGGTGATGAAGGGCTACTGGCAGCAGCCGGTCGCCACCGCCGAGACCCTGGACGCCGAGGGTTGGCTCAAGACCGGCGACATCGCGGTGATCGACACCGATGGCTTTGTGAGCATTGTCGACCGCAAGAAAGACCTGATCATCGTCTCGGGCTTCAACGTGTACCCCAACGAGATCGAAGACGTGGTGATGGCACACCCAGCCGTGGCCAACTGCGCCGTGATCGGCGTGCCGGATGAGCGCACCGGCGAGGCGGTCAAACTGTTTGTGGTGGCGCGCACCCAAGGGGTGAGCCTTGAAGAGTTGAAGGCGTACTGCAAGGCCAACTTCACGGGGTACAAAGTGCCTAAACACATTGTGTTGCGCGAGTCGTTGCCGATGACGCCGGTGGGGAAAATTCTGCGACGTGAGCTTCGCGACATCGCTTGATTTGAAATAGGGTAAAAATTGTGGGAGCTGGCTTGCCTGCGATGGCGGTGTATCAGTCACAGGATGTATTGACTGATACACCGCCATCGCAGGCAAGCCAGCTCCCACATTGCTATTTGTTGATCTGAAAGGCCCATTCCAGAGCCTTTTACTGGGGGAATTTGCCCTGGTTTAAAGTGTGACCAAATATTGTAGGACAGTCGTGATTATGACTGTGGGGCCCACCTTTGGCTCTAGGCGGCCCTTGGCAAAGCTGCTACTCTCGGCGCGCTTTGTGACGTCTAGGCCTGCTTGAAAGCGCCAGATTCACCTAAAAAACATACACCAATAATAATCGCATCAAATGCGATGATGAATTCGCGTCGCTGAGGAGTGGGCTTCCATGAACGAAGACTTTTGGAAGGATAAGTACCCCGCCGGGATTGCTGCAGACATCAATCCAGACGAGTATCCGAATATTCAGGCGGTACTGAAGCAGTCCTGCCAGCGCTTCGCCAACAAACCGGCTTTCAGCAACCTGGGCAAGACCATCACCTACGGTGAGTTGTACGAATTGTCCGGCGCGTTCGCCGCGTATCTGCAACAGCACACCGACTTGAAGCCCGGTGATCGTATCGCCGTGCAACTGCCCAACGTCCTGCAGTACCCGGTCGCCGTGTTCGGTGCCATCCGCGCCGGCCTGATCGTGGTCAACACCAACCCGCTGTACACCGCGCGGGAAATGGAACACCAATTCAACGACTCCGGTGCCAAAGCCCTGGTGTGCCTGGCCAACATGGCCCACCTGGCGGAAAAGGTCGTGCCCAAGACCTCCGTCAAGCACGTGATCGTGACCGAAGTCGCCGACCTGTTGCCGCCGCTCAAGCGCCTGCTGATCAACAGCGTCATCAAGTACGTGAAGAAGATGGTCCCGGCCTACCACCTGCCGAAGGCGATCAAGTTCAACGACGTGCTGGCCAAGGGGCATGGCCAACCGGTCAGCGATGCCAACCCGGCCAGCAGCGATGTGGCCGTGCTGCAATACACCGGCGGCACCACCGGCGTGGCCAAGGGCGCGATGCTTACCCATCGCAACCTTGTCGCCAACATGCTGCAGTGCAAGGCGCTGATGGGCTCCAACCTCAACGAGGGCTGCGAGATCCTGATCACGCCGCTGCCGCTGTACCACATCTATGCGTTCACCTTTCATTGCATGGCGATGATGCTGATCGGCAACCACAACATCCTGATCAGCAACCCGCGCGACCTGCCGGCGATGGTCAAGGAATTGTCCAAGTGGAAGTTCAGCGGCTTTGTCGGCCTGAACACGCTGTTCGTGGCGCTGTGCAACAACGAAGCGTTCCGCAAGCTGGATTTCTCGGCATTGAAAGTCACCCTGTCGGGCGGCATGGCCCTGCAACTGGCGGCCGCCGAGCGCTGGAAAGACGTGACCGGTTGTGGCATCTGCGAAGGTTACGGCATGACCGAGACCAGCCCGGTGGCCACCGTCAACCCGATCCAGTACACCCAGATCGGCACCATTGGCATTCCTGTGCCGTCGACCCTGTGCAAAGTCATTGCCGATGACGGCAGCGAGTTGCCTTTGGGCGAAATCGGCGAGCTGTGCATCAAGGGCCCGCAGGTGATGAAGGGTTACTGGCAGCGTGAAGACGCCACCGCCGAAATCCTCGACAGCGAAGGCTGGTTGAAGACCGGTGATATCGCGCTCATCCAGCAAGACGGCTACATGCGCATCGTCGACCGCAAGAAGGACATGATCCTCGTCTCCGGTTTCAACGTGTACCCCAACGAACTGGAAGACGTGCTGGCCGGCCTGCCGGGCGTGCTGCAATGCGCGGCCATCGGTGTGCCGGACGAGAAGTCCGGGGAACACATCAAGATCTTCATCGTGGTCAAGCCGGGCGCGACGCTCACCAAGGACCAGGTGATGGAGCACATGCGCGCCAACCTCACCGGTTACAAAGTGCCGAAGGCCGTGGAATTCCGCGATGCGTTGCCGACCACCAACGTGGGCAAGATCTTGCGGCGTGAGTTGCGTGATGAAGAGCTGAAGAAGCTGGGCCTTAAAAAGTAACCCATAAAAAACCCCGCTGATGCGGGGTTTTTTGTGGCCTGCTGATTTTCCGATTTGGAATGCATACCCTGTGGGAGCTGGCTTGCCTGCGATAGCGGTTTGCCAGTCGATACATCAGGTGACTGAAATATCGCTATCGCAGGCAAGCCAGCTCCCACAGTTTTTTGACCGAGTGTTTACAGGGAAAACTGCGCGAAGCTGACACCGGCACCAGCCGGGCGCACGTCCTTGAGGAACGAGTCCTTGTCCGCGCTCAGCTCCAGGGTGATCTCCGGCTTGCGCTTGCCGGCATTGCGCACCACCAGGCCTTCGAGCTTCTCGCGCAGGAACACCGTCGGCACCTTCAGGTGCAGCAACTGGTCGGTCTCGGCGTTGTGCATCAACAGGTGGATCCACTCGTACTGACCGATCGCGATACGGCCCACCGGCAGGTCGAACCACCAGATGTTGCGCTTGCGGTCCAGGTCGGTGAAGTGGCAGTTGTTGACGCCGAGTACGGCACCGCCCAGTTCGGTGTTTCTGCGGGCGATGGCCTGTGCTTTATTGAGTTTCATAACCTTCCTACGGGATCTGTTATTCAGCGTTATAGCCTGAATGTGCCGGGCATTCTCGTGGGTTGGCTGCAAAACATAAAGCCAAACCTGCGGCCGGCGATGAAATGCCGCGTGAAAATAATTGAAACTCTGCCGAACGGCCTCGGGTCAATCTCTAGGTAATGACCAAAACCCTTGATTGTTCTTCTGGAGAAATACCATGGGCAGCACAGCGGATAAGGCAAAAGGTTTGAAAGACGAAGCCGTCGGCAACATCAAGCAAGGCGTCGGCAAAGTCACCGGCAACGACAAACTGCGCGCTGAAGGCGTGGTGCAGGAAAAGAAAGGCCAAGTCGAAAAAGCGATTGGCGACACCAAGGACGCTGTGAAAAAAGCCACCAAATAAGTGTGCTTTCCAGCAGTGCAAACGGCCATCCACGGATGGCCGTTTTTATGTCATCTGTTACCGCTAAAGTTTCGAAATTGTTTCAAGGTCGCCAAATAGGCTACCTTGATGTAGAAAACGGCCCCTGAGTCGCCCACTGAACTCAACCTTTTTGCGGCGAAAGGAGACGCTATGATCTTTCCGGTACTGCAAGGCCTCAAGCTGCACCAGGTGCTGGTGCGCACCGTCAAAGAGTTCGTCGATGACGAGATGCCCACCTATGCCTCGGCACTGGCCTACCAGATGCTGTTCTCCCTGTTTCCCTTCCTGCTGTTCTTGATCGCCCTGATCGGTTTCCTGCGCCTGCCGGACTTTTTCAGCTGGCTGCGCATGCAGTCGGAGCTGGTACTGCCGCCCCAGGCCCTGGAGCAGGTCAACCCGGTGATCGACCAGTTGCAGCAATCCAAGGGCGGCCTGCTTTCGGTGGGTATCGTGATCGCCCTGTGGACCGCCTCGGCGGGTGTGCGCCTGATGATGAGCGCAATGAATGCCGCGTATGACGTGGTCGAGGGCCGGCCGATCTGGAAGCGTTTTCCGCTCTCGGTGTTCTACACCGTTGGAATCGCGGGCATGTTGCTGGCCGCCGCCGCGCTGATGGTGCTCGGCCCGCAGGTAATGGAATGGCTGGCGGGGCAAATCGGCATGCAGGATATCGTGGTCACGCTGTGGACCATCCTGCGTTGGCCGCTGATTGTGATCTTGCTGATGTTCGCCGTGGCCCTCATGTACTACGTGATGCCCGACGTGAAGCAGAAATTCCGCTTTATCACTCCGGGCTCGGTGCTGGCCGTGGTGGTGTGGATCGTCGCCTCCCTTGGCTTTGGCTACTACGTCAAAACCTTCGCCGACTACAACGCCATGTATGGCAGTATCGGTGCGATCATCGTCCTGCTCCTGTACTTCTATATTTCTGCCGCCGTGCTGCTGCTCGGCGCGGAGATGAATGCCGTGATCGAACACATGTCGGTCGAAGGCAAGGACCCTGGCGAGAAGGATTTTGATGAGCACGCCGACACGGATGAAAAACAACACGTCTCAGGCCTCGGCCGTGACCATTCCAAGCCCACTACCGATGAAGTCTGATCGATGATCCGTGAAATCCTGAAAATGGGCGACGAGCGCCTGCTGCGCATTGCGCCACCGGTCCCCCCGGAAATGTTCGACAGCCCCGAGCTGTGGCAGTTGATCGATGACATGTTCCAGACCATGGAACACGTGGGCGGCGTCGGCCTGGCCGCGCCGCAGATCGGCGTTGATCTGCAGCTGGTCATCTTTGGTTTCGAAGCCAGCGAACGCTACCCGGACGCGCCTCCGGTGCCGCAGACCATCCTGATCAACCCGTTGATCACGCCGCTGAGCCCGGTGCTGGAAGAGGGTTACGAAGGTTGCCTGTCGGTGCCGGGCCTGCGTGGCGCCGTGAACCGCTACCAGCAGATTCGCTACGAAGGCTTCGACCCCAAGGGCGAGCCGATTGTGCGCGTTGCCGACGGCTTTCATGCGCGGGTGGTGCAGCACGAGTGCGACCACCTGATCGGCCGGTTGTACCCGTCGCGGATCACCGACTTCAGCAAGTTCGGCTTTATCGAAGTGATGTTCCCCGACATGGACCCCACTGCCGACGACTGACCCTCTGACACAACACCGATCAAAACTGTGGGAGCAGGCAAGCCAGCTCCCACATTGGTTTTGTGTTCAGTCGGGTTATTGGGCGGGCTTCACAAACCGCAACGTCATCCGGTCCGACTCGCCAATCGCCACATACCTGGCCTTGTCCTGCTCACCCAATCGCAACGTCGGTGGCAAGGTCCACACGCCACCGGCATAGTCCTTGGTGTCCTTCGGGTTGGCATTCACCTCGCTTTGCCCCGCCAGCTTGAACCCGGCATCGGTGGCCAGCTTCACCACCTGGGCGGTGGTCAGGTAGCCGCTGTCCTTGATGGCCTCCAGGTCCGCCCCGTCTTTGGCCCGGTGGTCTTCCACACCCAGCACGCCACCCGGTTTCAGCACCTGATAAAACGCGCTGAACGTGGCCGGCGCGGTGCCGGCTTCTACCCAGTTATGCACATTACGAAAGGTCAGCACGGCATCGGCCGACGCCGGCTTGCCGAACACCGGCGCCTTGGGGTTGAACTCCACCACCTGGGCCTTGGCGTACTGCGCAGGGGCGGCGGCGAATTTCTTCTTCAGGTTCTCTTCGGACGTGCGCGCGTAGGTACTGACGCTGGCTGCCTGCACGGCGGCGATGTAATGCCCGTGGTCCTTGAGCAGCGGCGCCAGCACTTCGCTGTACCAGCCGCCCCCAGGGGTGATTTCGATTACCGTCTGTTTGGCGCCCAGGCCAAAGAATTCCAGGGTCTGTTGCGGGTGGCGATAAACATCACGCGCACTGTTGGCCGGGTCGCGCCAGGTGCCGGCGAGCACGCTGGCGTATTGCTTGGCGCTGATCGATGCGTCGGCTGCGTGGCTCATGGCCGGGGCGAGGAGGGCGGTGAGGGAGAGGGCTGCAAGCGTCTTGTTCATGATCGTCCTGTTTGGGGCCACTGTGCCGTCGAGGCTAGCATGGGCCCTCCACCGGCTGATCACACATTATCGAAGGTCGACCTCACCAACGGTTCTAAGCCCATGGCGATCATCGGCTTGTTGCGCTTGTAGCGCACCAGCCGCTCGCTCAAGGACTGAGGCAATAGCGTTTGCTGGCTGAACCCCATGCGCTGATAAAGCCCCTCAAGGTCCGGGTGGCACAGCAGCCACACCGTGCCTTCACGCGATGCCACCGCCTGGCGGATCAAGCGCGCCGCCAGGCCCTGGCCGCGATAGGTGGGGGCCACGAACACGCCGGTCAGCCACTGCCCGCCGACCACCGGGGTCAGGCACAGCCCGGCGACAATCTCGCTTTCCCGCGCTACCCACAAGCGCCCGCCCTTGAGGGCTTTCATCGACGAGTCGTGGCTGCGATAAAACTTGTTCAGCAGCGGCCACAGAGGCTCTGCCAGCAGTTCCAGGGTCAATTCAGGCATGGTGGTCAAACAGGCGTTGTGAAGGGGCGGGGATTATAAGCGCCTTCTGCCGCCCAATAGGTGGTATACCCAGTGCTACATCCCCTGCACGTGGAGTACGCATCATGGCCAAAGGTATGGATTCAAAGAAAGCCGCGAAGAAGAAACCGGCCAAGACCGCCGATGAAAAACGCGCCGACAAGAAAGCCAAGAAATCCGAAACCGGCTTGTTCGGCCATTGAGTTCCAAGCTTAGAACCAAATGATCTGCAAGATTTTTCGGCCTCGCTGCACAGAGCAGGAAACACCTGCTCTGAGCTGCCGATGGCCAACTACCTTGATCTGACCCAACGCCGGGAAATCGAAGCCCTGGCGCAACGTTTTACCGTACGCACCGAATGGCCGACCTGGCTGCTGATCATCGGCGTGTACGCCGGCTGGTTCAGCGTGATGTTCGCCAGCCATTGGCTGGGCCTGTGGCTGAGCACCTTGTTGCTGATCCCGCTGGTGACGCTGTGGCTGTCGGTGCAACACGAACTGCTCCATGGCCATCCCACCCGTTCGCTGTTCGTGAACAAACTGCTCGGCTACGCGCCGTTCGCCGTGTGGTACCCCTATACGCTGTACCGCGACAGCCACCTGCTGCACCACAACGACGAAGACCTCACGCTGCCGGGCATCGACCCGGAAAGCCGCTACCTCAAGCAAGCCCAATGGGACAGCAGTTCGCTGTTCGAACGCGGCGTGCACTGGCTGACCAAGACCGTGCTTGGCCGTTTCCTGTTGGCCGCTCCGTTGGCGATTGGCCGGCTGGCCCGCCATGAGTGGCAACGCCTGCCGCAGGTATGGCCGATGTGGCTGTGCCACGGCGCCGTCACCGTACTAATGCTCAGCTTCATCGCCCACTACAGCGCCTTGTCGGTGCTGCACTACCTGCTGCTGGTCAGCGTGCCAGCCTTGTCGCTGGCGTCGATCCGTTCCTACTATGAACACCGCCCGCACCCGCAACCGGAACAACGCACCGTGCTCAACGAAGCGTCCTGGCCATGGACTTGGCTGTTCCTCAACAACAACCTGCACCTGGTGCACCACGACTTGCCGAAACTGCCCTGGTATTTGCTGCCCACGGTCTACCGTGCGCGCCGCGAGCAGTGGGTGGCCCGCAGCGGTGGGTTCCTGGTGCAGGGCTATGGCCAGTTGATCAGCCGTCACGGCCTCAAGGCCATCGACAGCCCCCGGCATCCTTTTGCGTGAGACAAGACCATGAGTGAGCATTACGCCGAGTTGCTGATGTACGTCGCGCCGGATCACATACACCAGGCCAACCAGCAGTGGCTGGCACGTATTTTTGAACGGCTCGGCCTCAGCCGCCGCAACGCCGACCACCTAGACCTGCACGGTCTGTGGCTCGCCCCCGAACTGCTCGTCACACAAACCTGCGGCTACCCGCTGATGACCCAGTTGCGCGGCAGGGTCCGCGTCATCGGCCGCCCGCGCTACGAGTTGCCCCACAGCAGCGGCGGCGAACATTGCAGCCTGCTGCTGACCCGCGACGACAACCCGCGTACCAGCCTGGCGCAGTTCTACGACAGCCGTGGCGTGATCAATGGCCATGATTCCAACAGCGGCATGAACCTGCTGCGCGAACGCCTCGCGCCGTTGCAGCGCGATGGCCGCTTCTTCGCCAGCGTCGGCATCAGCGGCGCGCACCGCGAGAGCCTGCGCTGGCTGCGGGAAAACCGCGCCGACCTCGCCGCCATCGACAGCGTGACCTACGACTACCTGGCCCGTTTCGCCCCGCAGGACGTGGCGGGGCTGCGCCTCATCACCCGTAGCGCGCCCAGCCCGACCTTGCCTTATATCGGCCCGCTGGGTTTGAGCGATGAACAGGTCGCCACGATTCGCCAGGCGATGAACCAGGCGCTGCAGGATTTGCCGCAGGTGGTTGAAACCCTGGGCGTGCAGGAGGTGCTCCCGGCCAGCGAAGACGACTATCAGGTGCTGCTGGACTATCAACAGCAAGCCGCCAGCGCGGGATACTCGGTACTTCAATAAGGTTATATAAAAATACCTTTTAAATATTATTAAAGAATAAGCCGCCTTGCTAGGATCGCCCCACCGGAACACCGGACATAACGCGCAACCTACTCAAATGGAGCCACTATGTCCGGCGCCGACACTTCTCACAGCGATTATGTGGGCGGATTGTTCCGCAGTCATTACGACTGGCTGTGCAGCCGTTTGCACCGTCATCTCGACTCCCGTGCACACGCCGAAGACATCGCCGCCGACACCTTTGTCCAACTCTTGAGTTCGCCGGGTGTGATGCCGATCCGGCAACCCCGCGCCTTGCTCACCACCATTGCCCAGCGCCTGATGTACCAGCTGTGGCGTCGTCGGGACCTGGAGCGCGCTTACCTCGACGCCCTCGACAACGACGAAACCTCCAGCGCGCCCTCGCCGGAAGACCTGGCGCAAATGCTCGAAGCCCTGCAGGCCATCGACCACTTGCTCGACGGCTTGCCGGCCAAGGTCAAGGCGACCTTTTTGTTGTCGCAGCTCAATGGCCTGACCTACCCGGAAATCGCGGCCGAGCTGGGCATTTCCCAGCGCTCCGTGAGTGACTACATGGCCAGCGCCCTCAACCGTTGCCTGCGGCTGTGTCTGGAATGAACGACGAACTGATCGACAGTGCCACGCACTGGTACGTGCTGTTGCGTTCGGGTCAGGCCACGGCGGCGGATTGGCAGCGTTATCACCAGTGGCGCGCCAGTGACCCGCGCCACGAAGCGCTGTGCCAGCAACTGGAGACACGTCTGGGGGTGTTTCAGATTCCCCAGGCCCAGAGGGTGAGCGGCAAAGTGTTGCAGCAGGCGTTGGACGCGCCTTCCAGTCGGCGCCAGGTGTTGCAGGTCGCGTTGGCCGGTGCTGGCGTGGCTATCGGCGCAGCACTGCTGGCCAAGCCCATGGGCTTGTCGGAGCTGACCGCCGATGTCCGCACCGGCACCGGCGAGCGCCGCACCGTCACCCTGGCCGATGGCAGCGAATTACTGTTGAACGCGCAAAGCGCGGCGGATATCCAGTTTGATTCGCAACGGCGCCTAGTGCGCCTGCGCGAAGGCGAGTTACTCGCCAAGGTTGCCAGCGACCGCAATCGACCGTTTCTGATCCAGACTGACCACGCGCGCCTGCACGCCTATGGCAATCGCTTTTTGGTGCGTGAGCGGGAAGGGCAGGGCCAGGTCGTCGCGCTTAACGGTGCGGTGCAGATCGACCGTCAGGACGGCGAGCGCCTGCAACTGGCGGCCGGTCATGAAGTGCACTACGGCCGTTCGGGCTTTGGTCCTGTTGAAGCCAGTTCTTCCGCCGCGACCGCGTGGGTCGATGGTTTCCTGCAGGTACGCGACCGCCCGCTGGCCGAGGTGATCGAGGCGTTGCGCCCGTATCACAACGGCGTGCTGCGCCTGGACCCCGCTGTCGCCGGCCTGCGCGTCAGCGGCCTGTACCGCCTCGACAACCCCCAGCAAATCCTCGACACCCTGGCGCGCACCTTGCCGATCCACATCACGCGCCGGACCGGCCTGTGGGTGACCGTCAGTGCGGCCTGACCTCTGTAGGAGCCGGCTTGCCGGCGATGGCATCAACCCGGTCCTAAACAAAGACCGAGGCGCCTGCATCGCTGGCAAGCCAGCTCCTACAGAGCGGCGGTTGTTCGGTGGGGGTTCTAAGGACATAACCAAACGATCTGCAAGTTTTCCTCCCGCTGTCCCACATCACTCCCGTAAGCGCTGCGGGGAGCAGCGTTCTCGAGTTTCCTTGGGGGGAGCCAAAGTGAGTCAGTTCAACCGTGTGCCGCTTCGAACCTTTGCCCTGGTGCCGTTGGCCAGCCTGTTTTTCGCGTTTGCCGCCAGTGCCGAAGAGGCGCGCCAGGTCTACCACATCGCTCCTGGCCCGTTGGATGAAGTGCTGCTGAACATCAGCCGCCAGAGCGGCCAGGTGATCTCCTTCACCCCGCAGCTGGGCCAATATTCCTCGGCCAGTGTGGACGGTTCACTGTCGGCCCATCAGGCCGTCGACGCCGCGCTCAAGGGCACTGGCCTGCAAGTGCAGGTCAGCCCGGAAGGTGCCTTTATCATCAAGGAAGGCGCGAGCAAAAACGCCACCAGCAGCGTCAAGGCGCAAACCAGTGCCGCGCAGGCGCCGACCCTGGACCGCGTGGTCGCCATCGGCACCCGTCGCAGTGACGCCACCGCCCTGACCAGCAGCGCCCCGGTGGACGTGATCAACGCCGAAGAACTCAAGCAGACCGGCGCCACCAGCCTCAACCAGGCGCTGTTCCAGTTGCTGCCCTCGTTCAACTTTCCGCAGAACAACAGCGCCACCCGTGGCCAGGACCCGAAGGGCGCGTCACTGCGCGGCCTGTCGCCGGATCAGACCCTGGTGCTGATCAACGGCAAGCGCCGGCACACCTCGGCGGTGGTGAATATTTCCGGGGGCGTGCCGTTCATTGGTGCCCAGCCGGTCGACCTGGACATGATCCCCATCAGCGCCATCGACCACGTCGAAGTGCTGCGTGATGGCGCCTCGGCGCAGTACGGCTCCGACGCGGTGGCCGGCGTGGTCAACATCGTGCTCAAGGAGCGCGACAGCGGCGGCGGTATCAACACGCAACTGGGCAAGTACGCCCAGGGCGACGGCTTCAGCAAGACCACCGACGGCTGGTACGGCATCGGCCTGCCGGGCGATGGGTTCCTGACCCTGAGCTTCAACACCCTGAACAACAAACCCGACGACATCGGCGACAAGTACGTGGCCGACGGCCAGGTGCAAGACCCGCGCTGGGGCGGTGCCGGGCGTGACAAATACAACCTGGCGGCCAACGCCGAGATCGGCCTGAACGATCAATGGCGCCTCTACAGCTTCGCCACTTTTGGCCAGGACACGTCGGTGAACAACACGCCGCCTTTGCTGGCCAGCAGCCCGAATAACGTGGCGGCGATCTACCCCAACGGCACGATCCCCAAATACCGTTATCGCTATGAAGACGGCGCCATCACCGTGGGCACCCGCTACGAAGACGACAGCATCGGCCGCTTCGACCTGAGCGCCACCTACGGTCGCGACGAGCACGATGAACTGGCCTTCAATACCGTCAACCCCAGCTATGGCGCCAACAGCCCGACCAAATTCAACGTCGCCACCCTGATCAACGATCAGACCAACATCACCCTCGACTACGCCAAGGACCTGGACGTGAACTGGTCCAGCCACCCGCTGACCGTTTCGGCCGGCGTGGCCTACCGGCATGAGCAATATCGCCTGGAGGCGGGTGACTACGATTCCTACTCCTATGGCGGTATCGACAACGTGCAAGTGGGCGCGGTGCAGGCTTCGGGCCTGACGCCGGATGACGCCGGCACCTTCAAGCGCGACGTGGGCGGGGTGTATTTCGGCCTGGAAAACCAGGTCACCGACAAGCTGCAAGTGGGTGTGGCCGGGCGCACCGAGCACTACTCGGACTTCGGCTCGGCCACCACGGGCAAGCTGTCGGCGCGCTATGACTTCACCCCGCAAGTGGGCGTGCGCGCGACGGTCAACAACGCGTACCACGCGCCGAGCCTGGGGCAGATCGGCACGTCGTGGACCACCACCACCAACCTGGACGTCAACGGCAACCCGGTGCTGACTCGCATGCTGCCGGCCGACAACCCGGCGGCCCGAGCCCTCGGCGCTCAGGCGCTCAAGCCAGAAAAATCCACCAACTACTCGTTGGGCCTGGTGCTGCGACCGACCGAACACGCATCCCTGACCGTCGATGCCTACCAGATCTCGATCCGCGACCGGCTGTTGTTCAGCGGCGGTATTTCCGGGCCCTTGGCCGAGCAGATCCTCACCAATGCCGGCTACGGCCAGTACTCCTGGGCGCAGTTCATGACCAACGCCGCCGACACCCGCACCCGGGGTGTCGACATCGTCGGCAAGTACAACATTGACCTTGCGCAGTTCGGTGACCTGAACCTGTCGGCCGGCTACACCAAGGCCCGCACCACCATCGAGAAGGTCCACGAAAACCCCAACGGCTTCGAAGTGCTGACCCGCGAAGCCCGTGGCTTTATCGAGCATGGCTACCCCGAGGACAAGCTGGTGTTCGGCGCGGTGCACAAGATCAGCCAGTGGACCATTGCCCTCAACGAAACCCGCTACGGCAAATACCGCAAATACGCGGCTGCCGAAGCCAATGCCCAATACGACCAGACCTTCAGTGCGCAATGGACCACCGACCTGGACGTGAACTACGCGTTCACCAAGCAACTGCGCGTCTCGGTGGGCGTGAACAACCTGTTCGACAGCAAACCCGACGACTTCAACACCCGCCTGCGCCAGACGCCCGGTCAGCAATACAGCTACCTGTCGCCAACCGCGCCGGAGGGGGCGTTTTACTACACGCGGCTCAGTTATGACTTTTAAGGGTTGAGATCGAGTCGAGGCCATCGCCGGCAAGCCGGCTCCTACAGGATTGAGTTGATCTGTAGGAGCCGGCTTGCCGGCGATGGCGTCATCCAATGCACCGTATTACTCATCCGAATCACCACGAGGTTCTGCATGAAAAAGATCAAACACCTGCTCGGTGGCTCACTACTGGCACTGGCCCTGGTGGCCCAACACGCGCCCGCCGCCGACGCGGTCAAGCCGATCCACTTTGGTGACATCACCTGGGAAAGCGGCAGCCTCATCACCGAAGTGCTGCGCGTGATCGTCGAGAAAGGCTACGGCCTGCCCACCGACACCTTGCCCGGCAGCACCGTGAGCCTGGAAGCCGCCCTGGCCAAGGACGACATTCAGGTGATCGGCGAAGAGTGGGCCGGGCGCAGTCCGGCGTGGGTCAAGGCCGAAAGTGAAGGCAAGGTGTTCGGCCTGGGCGACACGGTCAAAGGCGCCACCGAAGGCTGGTGGGTGCCCGAGTACGTGATCAAGGGCGATGCCGAACGGGGTATCAAACCGCTGGCGCCCGAGCTGAAATCGGTGGCCGACCTGGCGCGCTACAAAGACGTGTTCCGTGACCCCGAAGACCCCAGCAAAGGGCGCTTCCTCAACAGCCCCACCGGCTGGACCTCGGAGATCGTCAACAGCCAGAAGCTCAAGGCGTATGGCCTGACCGACACCTTCGTCAACTTCCGCACCGGTTCCGGCGCGGCGCTGGACGCCGAGGTGGCGTCGTCGATCCGTCGCGGCAAGCCGGTGTTGTTCTACTACTGGTCGCCGACGCCGCTGCTCGGCCGCTTCAAGCTGATCAAGCTGGAAGAGCCGCCGTTCAACGCCGAGGCCTGGAAAACCCTGGCCGACGCCCACAATCCGCACCCCATCGGCACCCGTTCGTTGCCCGCGCATTTGGCGATTGGCGTGTCGGCGCCGTTCAAGGCGCAGTACCCTCAGTTGGTGACGTTCTTCGAGAAAGTCGACCTGCCGATCGACCTGCTCAATGGCACCCTCGCACAGATGAGCGAGAAGCGTGAGCAACCGCGCCAAGTGGCGTTGACGTTCCTCAAGGAGCAACCGCAAGTCTGGCAACAGTGGGTGCCGGCGGACGTCGCGGCCAAGGTCAAGGGGGCGCTCTGATGCTTAAATTCCTCGCTGCTGCCGTTTTATCGCTGGTCGTCGGCCACGTGCTGGCGGCCGACCCGGCCACCTTGCGCATCGGCTACCAGAAAAGCTCGGTGAGCATGGTGCTGGCCCGTGAGCACAAGCTCTTTGAAGCCGCGCTGCCCGGCACCCAGGTGCAGTGGATCGAGTTTCTCGGCGGCCCGCCGCTGATCGAGGCGTTGAACGGCGGCAGCCTGGACATCGGCAATATCGGCGACATCCCGCCGATCTTCGCCCAGGCGGCCGGCATTGATCTGCAGTACTTCGCCGTGGAGCCCAATGAAGGCAAGACCGAAGCGGTGCTGGTGCCCAAGGCCAGCACGATCCAGAGCGTGGCCGAACTCAAGGGCAAGCGCGTGGCGCTGCTCAAGGGTTCCAGTGCCCACAACCTGTTCTTGAAAAGCCTGCTGCGCGCCGGTTTGCAATGGAAAGACGTGAACGTGGTGTACCTGTCACCGTCCGATGGGCGCGCCGCGTTCGAGCAGGGCAAGGTCGACGCGTGGGTGGTGTGGGACCCGTACTACTCGGCCGCCGTGGTCGACGGTTCCGCCCGCGTGCTGGGTGATGGCCAGGGCCTCAACCCGGCCGGCAGTTTCTTCGTGGTCAACCATCCGTTTGCACAACAGCACCCGCAGGTGGTTGCCACCATCATCCAGACCCTGGCCAAGGCGCAGCGCCTGTCCCTGGACCAGCCCGACGACAGCATCGCCCTGATGGCCAAGACCCTGGGCCTGCCACCGGCCGTGGTGCGCAGCTACTTCGAGCACCGCTCGCCCGCGCCGATCCGCCCGCTGCAAGCCGTCGACGTTGCCAACCAGCAACGCACCGCCGACCTGTTCTTTGCCAACGGCCTGATCCCGAAAAAGGTCGATGTGCAGCAAATCGTCTTCAAGGCCCCTTAATCATGCAACCGATCTACATCGACTTTCTCAACGGCCTCGACATCGATGAACTGGGCCTCTCCAACGACGAAATTCTCACCGCCATCGAAGCCAGCCTGGCGATCCAGGGCCGGGGCGAGGCGGTGATCGAGCCGCGCACCCACTTGATTCCCGGCGGCGAGATCAACGGCCACTTCAACGTACTGCGTGGTGTGCTGGGCGGCGACATCGGCTACGCCGGCGTGAAAGTGGTGGGGGATTTCGTCGACAACTATCGCAAGGGCCTGCCCTCGGAACTGGCGATCCTCAACCTGCTGGACCCGGCCACCGGCATTCCCAAGGCGATCCTCGATGCCTCGGCCATCACCGATATGCGCACCGGCGCGGTCACCGCCATCGGCGCCAAGTACCTGGCCCGGCCCGACAGCAAAGTGCTGGCGCATATCGGTGCCCGTGGCACGGCGTACTGGAACGTGCGCTTGCTGGATCACCTGTTCGACTTCGAGGAAATCCGCGTGCATTCGCGCCGCAGCGAAAGCCGCGAAGCCTTCGCCGAGCGCCTGCGCCAGGACTTGGGCAAACCGGTGATCGTCACCGAGGATTGGGAAAGCACCGTGCGTGGCGCCGACATCGTGGTCGAGGCCTCGCGCCTGGATCAGCCCGAGCCGTTGCTGCGCACCAACTGGATCAAACCCGGGGCGTTTGTCGTGCCTTACGGCACCATGAGCGCGGTGGAACTGTCGCTCACCGACATCATGAGCAAGTTGGTGGTCGATGATTGGGGCCAGTGCAAAGGCGGCCTTTTCGGTTCGCTGCGTGCCCATGTCGACGCGGGGAAACTCAGTGCCGACACCCTGCATGCCGAGCTGGGGCAGATCGTTGCCGGCTTGAAAAACGGCCGGGAAAACCCTGAAGAAACCATCCTGTTCTGGCACCGCGGGCTGAGCCTCAGCGATATCGCCCTGGGCCACGCCCTGCTGGAAAAAGCCAAGCGCCTGGGGATTGGCCAGCGGTTGCGCTGGGCATGATTGAGCTGGATCCCCAAGGCCTGGCGCTCGCGGATTTATTGGCGATTGCCCGGCAGGATGCACCGGCCGACTTCAGCGCTGGAGCGCGTCAGCGCATCGAGGAAGGCCACGCACTGCTGCTGAAACTGGCCGCCGAAGGCACACCGATTTATGGCCTGACCACTGGCCTCGGCGCGGCGGTGGATACGCCGGTGGCCCCTGTGCAGGCGAATATTCCCCTGGGTCGGGCGGTGGGCGTGGGGCGCCTGGCCAACCGGCAGGAAGTGCGCGCGATCATAGCGGCGCGTTTGGCGGGGTTGGCCCAGGGCCGTTCAGGCATTTCACCTGGGGCAGCGGATGCGTTGCTGGCGCTGCTCAATACCGGGGTCGAGCCTGCGGTGCCGTTGCTCGGCTCGTTGGGCGAGAGTGACCTGGCGCCCCTGGCCCATCTGAGCCTGGCGTTGTCGGTGCCGTTGACCGGCAAGGACGGCCTGGCGCTGGTGTCGGCGAATGCCGCGAGTGTCGGCCTGGGCGCCTTGCTGGTGGCCGAAGCGCAGCAGGTGCTGGATGCGTTGCTGGCGGCGCTGGCGCTTTCGTGCGAAGGCTATCGGGCCAACCTCAGCCCGTTCCAACCGTGGGCGTCGCGCTTGCGAGCGGCGCCGGGGCAGGCCGAACAATCGGCGGCGCTGCTACAGCTGCTGGCGGGCGGTGAGTTGGCCGATGGCCCACGCCGCTTGCAGGACCCGTTGAGCTTTCGCTGTGCCACGGTGGTACAGGGCGCCGCGCAGCAGGCGTCGCAACAGCTGCATGATCTGGTCGAGTTGGAACTGCGCAGCGGTGCGGATAACCCGGCGTTGATCAGCGAAGAGGCGTTGGTACTGGCCACGGCGAATTTTGACAGCACCCATCTGGCGCTGGCGGCCGAAGGCGTGGGGCTGGCGCTGAGTCGGGTCGCCGCTTGCAGTGCTGAACGCATTGCCAAGTTGTTATCGCCTGCGTCCAGCGACTTGCCACGGTTTTTGATCACCCAGCCGGGGCATGTCGGGATGGCGGCTTTGCAACGCACCAGCTCGGCGCTGGTCGCCGAAATCGGGCACTTGGCCAACCCGTTGCCGGCGGTGAGTGTGCCAGTGGCCGATCGCGTGGAGGATTACGCCGGGCAAGCGCTGGCGGTGGTCGACAAGACCCGCCGTTTGACCGAGCGGGTGCTGTGGTTGGCGAGCATCGAGCTGATCGTCGCCGCACAGGCCGTGGACCTGCGTGGCCCGTTGCAACTGGGGCAGGGCGTGCGGCAGGTCCATGAGGCGGTGCGCCGCCACGTGGCGCACCTGGACCAGGACCGCTCCGGCTCGGTGGACGTGCTGGCCCTGAGCACCTTCCTCCAAACCGCCCCCTTCCCCCTGTAGGAGCCGGCTTGCCGGCGATGGCTTCCCTGAGATCAACATTGAATTTAAGGGCCTCATCGCCGGCAAGCCGGCTCCTACAGGTGGGTGGGTGAGGTCAGGCGGCTTCGGTGGCCAATGCGGTTACCACCGCTGGCCGCTCGCTGATGCGCTGTTGAAACGCCGCCAGCGCCGGCCATTCCTGCAGGTCAATATCGTGAAACGCCGCCCAGCGCAGCACCACGAACAGGTAGGCATCCGCCACCGAATACCCGGACTCCAGCAGGTAATCCTGGCGCTCAAGCGTCTGCACCAGAATCGCGAAACGCTTGTGCAAGGTGGCGAGGAACATGGCGCGCACGTCGCCCTGGATCGCGCCATTGAAGAAGATCGCCAGGCCGCCGTGGATTTCGCTGGCGATAAAGTTCAGCCATTCCTGCAAGCGCACGCGCTCCCAACTGCCATTGGCCGGGGCCAGGCCCGCTTCGGTTTTCTGGTCGGCCAGGTATTGCAGGATCGCGCTGGCTTCGGTCAGCACCTGGCCATTATCCAGTTGCAGTGCCGCCACGTAGCCCTTGGGGTTGATCTGCAGGAAGTTCTCGCCAGTGGCGGTGGTTTTGGTCTGGTTGTCCACCCGCACCAGCTCGAACGGCAGCGCCAATTCGCGCAGCACGATATGCGGGGCGAGAGAGCAGGCGTGGGGGAAGAAATACAGTTTCATCTGGGGCGACTCCTTTGGATTTGCGCCAGTCTCACGGGCATGACACCTTGCGTAAAATTAAACCTTCAGAGCCCCGCCATAAGGACAGCTACTGCCATGATGAACCTGATGCACTGGCGCCTGCTGGTGGCCGTGGCCGACCACGGCAGCATCACCGCCGCCGCCGAGCACGTGGGCATGACCCAATCCGCCGCCAGCCAGGCCATGGCCGGCATGGAGGCGACCCTGGGTGCGCAATTGTTTACCCGTGAGCCGCGCAAGACCTTGCCGACCGCCCTGGGCTTGAGTGTGATCGAACAGGCGCGGGTGATGCTCGGGGCCTTGCAGGCGATTCGGACCACCGTCGACGAAGCTCGCCCGCTGCTGCGTGGGAGCATTCGTATCGCGAGTTTCCCCATGGTGCTGGCGACGTTTCTGACACCGCTGCTGCAGCGTTTCCGTCAGTTGAACCCCGGTATCGACGTCACCACCCTGGATGTCACCGACAGCGAAGTGCACACCTTGCTGGAGGCCGACCTGATCGACCTGGGCGTGGTGCTCAACCCCAAGCCCGAGCGCAATGCCACCGTACTGGGGCGTGATTTCTGGATGGCTGTATTGCCGGCCCAGCATGCGTTCGCACTGCGCCCGGCTGAAGCGACGGTATCGCTGGAGGAGTTGCTGGAGCAACCGTTCGTGCTGGCCACCGGTGGTTGCACCGCCAACGTCCGCAGCCTGGGGGCCGCAGCCGGGCTGAGCCTGCGTGATATCCGTGTGGAAGTGCGTGAGTTCAACAGTGCCTTCAGCCTGGTGCGCGAAGGCGTCGGCGTGACACTGGTGCCCGAAATGGCCTTGCCGGCCCAGCGAAATGGCCTGCGTGTCATGCCGTTGACGGTGCCGATGCACCGCGAATTTGCCCTGGTCGGTTCCCCAACCCGCCCGGCCTCCGCTGCGGTCAGCGCATTGTTAAAAATGCTGGCTGACTAGTGACCTTGCATAGCGCCAAGCCCTGTCTATGCTCACCCTGAACCGTGATGACGCTTGCCATATAAAGCGATTCGGTTGGTTTGTTCCCCATGAAAGGTTTGCCAGCTCTATCCAACTTATGAATGGAATGCGCCTTCCAGGCGCCGGGAATCAAGGGTGATCTGAACATGTTCAACCGCCATCACAAATCCGACCTGCAAGAAATCGAACGTTTCTCCTGTGCCCTCACTGAAGCCAACGCCAAACTCGCCGCCATCAGCCGTTCCATGGCGATGATCGAGTTTGACCGCAATGGCGTGATTCTCGATGCCAACGATAACTTCTGCAAAGCCATGGGCTACACCGTGGAGGAGATTCGCGGCAAACATCATCGGGTCTTCTGCGAAGAGGCCTACACCCACACCGAGGCCTACGCCAAGCTATGGCGCGACCTGGCGCGGGGCGAGGCCCTCAGCGGCACGTTTATGCGCTTGAACAAGCGCGGCCAGGAGGTGTGGCTGGAGGCCAGCTACATGCCGGTGCTCGACAGCCAGAACCAGGTACAGAGCGTGATCAAGGTGGCGTCGGATATTTCCGCGCGGGTCCACCATGAACACGAAAACCAGAGCCTGATCGACGCTATCAGTCGCTCGATGGCGGTGATCGAGTTCACCCCCCAGGGCCAGATCATCAACGCCAACGACAACTTCCTGCGCACCGTGCAGTACTCGCGTGAAGAGATCATCGGCCAGCACCACAGCATGTTCTGCCACCGCAGCGAGGTGGATTCGCCTTCGTACAAGGCGTTTTGGGCCTCGCTCAACCGCGGCGAATATCACTCCCATCGTTTCGAGCGCAAAAACAAATACGGCAAGACGCTGTTTCTGGAAGCGTCCTACAACCCGATCTTCGACACCAACGGCCGGTTGTACAAGGTGGTGAAGTTCGCCAGTGACATCACCGATCAGGTCACCACCCTGCGCACCGCGGCGGATTCGGCACATGCCACCTCGGTACAAAATGACGCCTGCGCACGCAAAGGCTCGGAGGTGGTGCAGCAAACGGTGCAGATCATCGAAGAAATTTCCCACGACCTGAACCAAGCCGCGCAAAGCATCGATGCCGTGAGCAAGCAGTCGGACATCATCGGCGCCATCGTGCAAACCATCCGCAGCATCGCCGAGCAGACCAACATGCTCGCGCTTAACGCGGCGATTGAAGCGGCGCGTGCCGGTGAACACGGGCGTGGGTTTGCGGTGGTGGCCGACGAAGTGCGCAGCCTCGCGGCACGGACCAGCCAGGCAACGGTGGAGATTGTGGATGTGGTGCGCAAGAACCACGACCTGTCCGTGAGCGCGGTGTCGAGCATGCAGTCGAGCTTGAGCCGCACGGGGCTGGGGGTGGAACTGGCGAATGAGGCGGGGCAGGTGATCCTGGAGATTCAGGAAGGGTCACGGCATGTGGTGGATGCGATCAGTCAGTTCAATTCGACGTTGCAACTGCAATAACGCCACTCTGCAACTGAAACAACCCATACCGGCGACTGCGTAACCCATACCTGTAGGAGCCGGCTTGCCGGCGATGGCGTCCCTGAGATCAACATCGAACTCAAGGGCCTCATCGCCGGCAAGCCGGCTCCTACAGGGGGGCGTTTATCAGATTGCGGCCAGGGTTTCTTTCACGGCTTGTGCCGGGTCAGTGGCTTTGGCAGCCACTTGCTGATCCTGCTGCTCCTTCACGCGCTCAGCCACTTGCTTGGCGATTGCGTCCTGTTTTTCCTGCGGCATGGCCTGCACTTCTTCCTCGGTCAAACCCTGTTCCTTGAGCAGTTGCTCACGGATACGCTCGGCCGGGGTTTTGTTCATGTAGTCGGTGAAGTCAGCGCGGGCAGTGCTGGTGCTGGAACCGGCTGCCGGCACATCGGTGGTCGCCGCAGGGGCTGCGGTGGTGGCCTGCAACTGCACGCGGGTCTTGGCGAAGGCCTCGTCGATACGGTCGTTGGCCTTGTCCAGGTCCTTCTGCGCGGCCGGTACGGTCACACTTTGCTGCGCGGCTTGCAGGGCGCCGCTGTACAGCGTGCTGGCGGCGGCGTTGGCCGGGTCCATGTCGGCACGCTTGAGCTGTTGCACGGTGGAAATGGCTTGGGTGTTGTTGTTGATCAGCATGATTGCTCACCTGGGGTGTGTTCGGTGCCACAGGTGGAGCAAATAGCGTGCCGGGGGCCATGCCCCCGTATTTATTGGGGCTGGCGCGGCCGTCGCGGCAAGTATTGTCCTGTCGACGGCCGATCCTTGCCGTCAGTGGGCGATGTTCTCCAGCGCCAGGTTGCGCGTGCGCGGCCCGAACCCACTGATGGTGATCATCACGATCAACATGCTGCTGGCAATGAACGCGAGTACGCCGGGTGTGCCCAGGTGGTCGAGGATCAGGCCGATCAACAGGCTGCTGAACACCGTGGACAAGCGGCTGAACGAATAGCAGAACCCCACCGCCCGCGCCCGGATGTTGGTGGGGAACAGCTCGCTCTGGTACGAGTGATAGCTGAAACTGAGCCAGGCGTTGCAGAAGGTAATCATCACCCCGCAGATCACCAGGCCCACCGCCGTGGTTTGCAGGGCGAACAGGCTGCCGAAGATCATCGCGCCCAAGGCTGAGCCGACAATCTGCCATTTGTTCTCAAAGCGATTGGCCACCTTCACGAACAGCAACGGCCCCAGCGGGTAGGCCAGGGTGATGATGAACGCGTACATCAGGCTGTGGGTCACGCTGACGCCCTGGCCCGACAGCAATGCCGGCAACCAATTGCCGAAGCCGAAGAAACCGATGGCCTGGAACACATGGAACACGATCAGCATCAACGCGCGGCGGCGGTATGGCGGTTGCCAGATATCGGCAAAGCGGCCGCTGCCTTGCACGCTGACCGCCTCGGGCTCTGGCGCATCCAGGGGCTTGCCGTGATCCTTCTGGCAGCGGGCTTCCAGGGTGTCGAGGATCGCACTGGCCTCCTCGAAGCGGCCTTTCTGTGCGAGCCAGCGTGGTGATTCCGGCAGGCGTTTGCGCAGCCACCAGATAAACAGTGCAAACACTGCACTGGCCAACACCACCCAGCGCCAGCCGGAAATGCCAAACGGCGCCTGGGGCACCAGCCACCACGACATCAGCGCCACGGCCGGCACCGACAGGAACTGCACAAAAAACGCAAAGGCAAACGCCGAGCTGCGCATGCGCTTGGGTACCAGTTCCGACAGGTAGGCATCGATGGTCACCAACTCGATTCCCAGGCCAATGCCCACCAGAAAACGCATGCAGATAATGCCCAGGGCGGAGGTCTGGATCCCCATCAACACAGTGGCGACGGTGTACCAGACCAGCGCGAAGGTGAAGATGGCGCGGCGCCCGAAACGGTCGGCAATCGGGCTGAGCAGGCTGGCGCCGAGGAACAGGCCGAGGAAGGTGGCCGAGGCGAACGCGGCCTGGTCCGAGAAGCCGAACACGCCCTCGCTGCCGGTGTGGAACAGCCCGTCGCTGATCAGGCCCGGGCTGATGTAGGCGGTCTGGAACAGGTCATACAGCTCGAAAAAACCGCCAATCGACAACAGCGCCACCAGGCGCCAGACGGTGGCGACGGCGGGCAGGCGGTCAATGCGCGCGCTGATATGGGCGGCACGGATCGGGTCGATACCGTCCGTGGCAGAGGCAGTGAGTGTCGACATGAGCGAGATTCCAGGAGCAGTGGCCTGGAATCTTAGCTGGCTAACGGAAATCGGTGCATGTGAAGTTGCCTGTGTTTGGCCTCACATTCACCGATTTATTGCGCCAAGGCGTTGTGTTTGCAGGTTTTATGGCGCGGGGCTCAGTTGTGACCGTCCAGGGCAAATTTCTGGAAACCCGGGCGCTGGCTGAGCCGCTGGTAATACGCCTCGACCGCCGGGTAGTGCGGGTGCTCCAGCGGCGCGTTGCGCCAGCGGTGTACCGACAGGCCGACGAGGATGTCGGCGAGGCTGAACTCATCACCGGCCACATAGGCGCCCGTTTTCAGCAACTGTTGCTCCAGCAGGCCCATCTTGTCATTCCAGGCCTGCACGCCCGCGTTGATGCGTTGCGGGTCCTGGTAGTCCGGGTTCTGGCGCACCAGGGCGTGGAAGGCGTAGCCCCATGACGGGTTGAGTTCGGTGGCTTGCCAGTCCATCCATTGCTCCACCCGGGCCCGTGGGGCGGGCTCGGCAGGCAGCAGGTCGTGGCGTTGGTAGAGGCCTACGAGGTAACGGCAGATCGTGTTGGATTCCCACAACACGCCATGGTCGTCGATCAGCACCGGCACCTGGGCGTTGGGGTTCAGGGCGAGGAACTCGGGGGACTGGGTGGGGCTGTAGCCGATACCCCAGTCTTCGCGGTGGTAGTCGATGCCCAGTTCCTGGCAGGTCCAGAGGACTTTTCGCACGTTGATAGAGGACGTACGGCCGAGGATTTTCAGTGAGTGTCCCATGGTGCTTCCCTGTCGCTGAAGATGACCTGAAGGAATCTAGCAGCGGTGCACGCTCGAAGCTACGCCGACGTGGCGGGTAGCGCCGATGCGGGCAGGCCGAAGGTGCGGTCGAACAGCCAGTTGAAGGTAAAGGTGTAGCAGGGGATGAACAGGATCAGCGCCAGGTCCAGCAGGAACGCCTGCACCAGGCTCACGTTCATCCACCAGGCGATCAGCGGAATCAGGAACACGATCAGCGTCAGCTGGAACCCTACCGCGTGGGCGATGCGCCGTTTGACCGTGCGCGTGCGGTCATGCTGGCGGCTTTCCCAACGCTCGAACAGCGAGGTGTAGATGAAGTTCCAGGTGACCGCGACGGTGGTGATCACCACGGCCAGGGGCCCGGTGCTGGAGGGGTGTGTGCCGGACAGCAGCGCCAGGCCGAGAGCCGAGAAGGTCATGCCGATCAGCTCATAGAGCGACACATACACCAGTTTGCGTTTCACGCCTTGCATACCGCTTCCTCTTTTTTCGGGTGACAGGAACGTCACTAGGCGCGGAAGATAGCGTCAATATGACTGACACAAAAAGTCAGAAGCTTTCAGTTTTATTGACAGGTGGCGAGATGAGCTTTTCCAGCGACAGCGTTGAAGTGTTCCTGGCAGTGGTGGAGGGCGGCTCGTTTTCAGCGGCGGCGCGGGCACTGGGCAAGGTACCTTCGGCGGTGAGCATGGGCATTGCCAACCTTGAGGCTGAACTGGGTTACCTGCTGTTTGATCGCAGCCACCGCGAGCCGGTGCCCACCGACCTCGCGCTGGCGCTGATCCCCCATGCGCGGTTGATGGCCGAACAGCTCAAGCAGTTGCAGGTGCATGCGTTGCAACTGTCCCAGGGGCTGGAAAGCAAGTTGTCGATCGGTGTGGGGGTGGATATCAATACTCGGCGTTTGCTCGCGGCCATCGCCGACATCAGCGAGCAATTTCCACTGTTGGAAATCGAAGTGCTGACGGCGCCACAAGATGACGTGTTGCAGTTGCTGCACAGCGGGCGCGTGCAGGTGTGCGTGGTGTTTGCAGGGCTGAGCGTGAACGTGTTGGAGCGTTTTCAGTTTGTCGCCAGTGAGCAGTTGATCGCCTGTATCGGCCCGCACCATCCGCAGGCGCAAGGCGAGCCGTTTCTGGAAGACCTGGTGCGGGTACGCCAGATTCTGGTGGCGGGCCGGGACAGTCCTCTCAGCGATCGCCGCCCACTCGTGGGGCAATCCTATTGGCGTACCGACAGCTTGGGCATGGCGCTGGACATGGTCGAGGCGGGCTTGGGTTGGGGCAATTTCCCGCAGTCGGCGGTGGCGCCATTGCTGGCGGCAGGCCGGTTGCGGCGGCTGAACTTCAAGAACATCGAGAACGGGCTGGCGATGGTGGTGAACGCGGTGTGGTTGAAGCATCAGCCGTTGCACAAAGGCGCCTCGGCGCTGGTACAACGGCTGGCCAACCCGGACTGACCCGCCACATCACCGTAGGAGCCAGCACGGTCAAAATGTGGGAGCTGGCTTGCCTGCGATAGCGGTGGATTGGCTAGCACAGCATTGCCAGACACACCGCCATCGCCGGCAAGCCGGCTCCTACCTCTCAAGCGGGCACGGTCGAAATGTGGGAGCTGGCTTGCCTGCGATAGCGGTGGATTGGCCGGCACATCATTGCCAGACACACCGCCATCGCCGGCAAGCCGGCTCCTACCTCTCAAGCGGGCACGGTCAAAAATGTGGGAGCTGGCTTGCCTGCGATAGCGGCAGATCGGCCGGCACATCATTGCCAGACACACCGCCATCGCCGGCAAGCCGGCTCCTTCCTCTCAAGCGGGCACGGTCAAAAATGTGGGAGCTGGCTTGCCTGCGATAGCGGCAGATCGGCCGGCGCATCATTGCCAGACACACCGCCATCGCCGGCAAGCCGGCTCCCATAAAGGAATGCGTTCAGGCAGCTCAGGTACTTTCACGCACCTGCAGTTCAAACCCCATGTCCACCACCGGTTTGGCGATCTTGTTGCCCGCCATGACCGTCAGCAAATGCTCCGCCGCACGTCGCCCGATGGCTTCTCGCGGGGTGCTGATGCTGCTCAGGCGCGGCACCATGAAGGATGACGCCGGCAGGTCATTGAAACCCAGCACCGCCACACGCTCTGGCACCTTGATGCCATGGCGCAGGGCTTCCAGCAGGGCGCCCTGGGCCAGGTCGTCGTTGCCAAAGAAGATCGCATCCACATCTGGATGGGCTGCCAGCATCTGCAGGAACAGCTCGCCTCCTAGACCGACGGAGGAAGGCCGCGGGGTCAGCAGTTCCAGCGCCGGGTCGTACAGGCCTGCCTGCTGCAACGCACGGCGAAAGCCCTCGCCGCGCAGCAACGTGCGCTGGTCCAACTGCGCGCCGATATACGCCAGGCGCTTGCGCCCACGGGACAGCAGGTGCGCCGCTGCGGTTTCCCCTGCGCTCAGTTGCGAGAACCCCACGCAGTTCACGCCGGCGTTGGGGTCCAGGTCCATCATGTAGATGCACGGCACATTGCTGGCCTCGACCATCCGTCGCGCACTCTCGGTGCGGTCGAAGCCGGTCAGCAGCAAGCCCCGTGGCTGGTAGGCCATGTAGTTGCGCAGCAGGTTTTCTTCTTCTTCGCGGGAATAGTGGGAGTTGCCGATCAGCACTTCAAAGCCCTTGGGCCGCAGTACCTGGTGGATGGCTTCGAGGGTTTCGATAAACAGCAGATTGGACAGCGACGGCACGATGACCACCACCGAATGGCTCTGGGCCGACGCCAGGGCACGGGCGGCCGGGTTGACCACGTAGTTCAGCTCGCTGGCGGCCTGCTGGACTTTTTCCACCAGTTCCTTGGCCACGGTGCTCACGCCCCGCAAGGCGCGGGACGCGGTAATCGGGCTGACGCCGGCCAGGCGGGCGACTTCGTTGAGGGTCGGGCGACCCGTGGTGCGCAATTTTTTATCGTTCTTGGAGGTCATCAGGCGGCTTGCCAAACAAAAATCGAGGCACTAAGGTAGCGCTGTCTCCAAATGGCTGCAAATGCTTGAACGCAGGGTTGCCTGATCCGGTTCAAATGATTGGAGAGGATGCACGCGTCACTCCATAAAAATGACAAGACGGCGCGGGAAAAGCCTGTTTTTGCACTAGCCTTACAGCGTGCAAAGGTAGCGCTATCTGCGTCCTGAGGTGTTTCATGAGTCAACCTGTTACCGCCCTGGTCATCATGGGTGTTTCCGGCTGTGGCAAGTCCAGCGTCAGCGAGGCCCTGTGCCGCCTGAACGGCGCCACCGCCATCGAAGGCGACAGCTTTCACCCCGCCGCGAACATCGAGAAGATGAGCGCCGGCCACCCCCTCAACGACGACGACCGCGCCGGCTGGCTCGACATCCTGTGCGATGAATTGCGCCGTTCGCTCAAGGCGGGCGAGCACCCGGTGCTCACCTGTTCGGCCCTGAAAAAGAAATACCGCGACCACCTGCGTGAAGCCGCGCCCGGCCTGGGGTTCGTCTTTTTGGAGCTGACCCGCGCCGTCGCCGCCGACCGCGTGTCCCATCGCCCCGGCCACTTCATGCCGGCAAGCCTCATAGACAGCCAGTTCGCCACCCTTGAATCGCCCGTGGGCGAGCCGCTGACCCTGGCCCTCAATGCCAGCGAAGACAGCGTCGAGGAGCTGGCCGAGCAAACCCATGCCTGGTGGCTGCAACACGGCTTTGAACCTACTCATTAATTTTTTGCCGGAAAAGATAGCGCTATCCCCGGCGAAAGATTCAACACCCGCTTTAATAACAACAACAAACAGGAGAGACCCCCCATGTTTGGCATGTCCCACGAGTCTTACCTACTGCTCGATGCAGTGGTCACTATCATCGGGTTGATCGTTCTGATCACCAAGTTCAAGGTGCACCCGTTCATTGCACTGATCATCGCGGCCGGCTTCCTCGGCCTGACCTCGGGCATGCCCGTGGACAAGATCATCAAGGCGTTCCAGGACGGTTTCGGCGGCGTGCTCGGCTTTGTCGGCATCATCCTCGCACTGGGCACGATGCTCGGCAAGATGATGGCCGAATCCGGCGGCGCCGATCAGATCGCCCAGACGCTGATCCGCGCCTTCGGTAAAGAGAAAGTGCAGTGGGCGATGATGTTCGCCGCGTTCCTGGTGGGCATCCCGCTGTTCTTCGAGATCGGCTTTGTACTGCTGATCCCGCTGGTGTTTATCGTCGCGCGCCGCACCGGTGTGTCGCTGATCAAGATCGGCATCCCGTTGCTCGCCGGCCTGTCGGCGGTGCACGGCCTGGTGCCGCCGCACCCGGGCCCGCTGCTGGCCATCGGCGTGTTTGGCGCGGACATCGGCAAGACCATCCTCTACGGCCTGATCGTCGCACTGCCGACTGCCATCATCGCTGGCCCGATCTTCGGCACGTTCATCGCCAAGTACATCCCGGGCAACCCGTCCCAGGAACTGGTCGACCAACTGGCCCGTGAACCAGAAAACAAGAACCTGCCCAGCTTCAGCGTGACACTGATCACCGTGTTGCTGCCGGTGTTCCTGATGCTGCTCAAGACCTTCGCCGACATCGCCCTGCCGGACGGCCACGCCATTCGCAACTGGATGGACATGATCGGCCACCCGATCACCGCGCTGTTGCTGGCCTTGCTGCTGTCGCTGTACACCTTTGGCCATCGTCAGGGCATCGGTTCCAAACAGATCCTCAAGCTGCTCGACGCCAGCCTGGCGCCCACCGCTGCGATCATCCTGATCATCGGTGCTGGCGGTGGTTTCAAGCAGATGCTGGTGACCAGCGGCGTGGGTGACGTGATCGGCCACATGGCGGTGAACGCGCAGATCAACCCGATTTTGCTGGCGTGGCTGGTGGCGGCGGTGATTCGTGTGGCGACCGGTTCAGCGACCGTGGCGACCATTACCGGCGCAGGCATCGTGGTGCCGGTGGTGGGGATGATTCCGGGGGTTAACCGTGAACTGCTGGTGTTGGCGACGGGGGCGGGCTCGTTGATCCTGTCTCACGTCAACGATGCGGGGTTCTGGCTGGTGAAGCAGTATTTCAACATGACTGTGGCTGAGACGTTCAAGACCTGGACGGCGATGGAGACCATCCTGTCGATTGTGGCGCTGATCTTCATCATGCTGTTGTCGTTGGTGGTGTAAGCCACACCACAAAACTTACTGCAGGAACTCAATATAGATGTGGGGGGGGGGGGGGGGGGGGGGGGGGGGGGGGGGGGGGGGGGGGGGGGGGGGGGGGGGGGGGGGGGGGGGGGGG
>NZ_JBWKRS010000012.1:0-70491 GCF_059419385.1 Pseudomonas sp. GW821-FHT05H12
CCCCCCCCCCCCCCCCCCCCCCCCCCCCCCCCCCCCCCCCCCGCGCTCCTACAGGTTATGCGTTAGATCCAGCCGCTGCTCTGCATGGCTTTGTACACCGCCACCACGGCCAGGATGAAGAACGCCGTCGCCGCCAGTCGACGAATCAAGGTCAGCGGCAGTTTCTCCGCCGCGAAATTCCCCGCCAATACCACCGGCACGTTGGCAATCAGCATGCCCAGGGTGGTGCCGATAATCACCAGCCACAACTCTGGGTACTGCGCCGCCAGCATCACCGTGGCGATCTGCGTCTTGTCACCGATTTCCGCCAGGAAGAACGCAATCAGCGTGGTCAGGAACGGCCCGAATTTGCGCGTGGTGCTGGCTTCGTCGTCGTCGAGTTTGTCAGGCACGAGGGTCCACAGGGCCGTGGCGCAGAAACTCGCGGCGAGGATCCAATGCAACACCGCATCCGAGAAGAAGCTGCCGAACCAGGCTCCCACGGCACCGGCCGCCGCATGGTTGGCCAGGGTCGCGGCGACGATGCCGGCGATGATCGGCCAGGGCTTGCGAAAGCGTGCGGCAAGGATGAGCGCGAGCAGTTGCGTCTTGTCGCCGATTTCGGCCAAGGCAACGATTGCGGTAGGTACGAGTAATGAATCCAGCATCAGGTAGGTTTCCAGGGGCGGGTCGACACGGCTATGACACGTACAGCCTTCCCGCCCCGGGTAAGGTGTGCGTGTCATAGGTCTTGTCAAACCCCGGTCCGTCTGTGCGGACTCCTGGGTCGCATACGCCATGGTCTGCTGACCAAGTATGTTGACGTATGCCGGACGAGCGTGGCGCTCGTGGGAGACTACTCCCCTAGGACGGAGCGGATTCTGCCTAGGCAAAACCCATTCGGCAAGCCTTCTTTTTCAAACGCTTGTCAGCCGCGCTTGGCACGGTAAATGCGGAAACCATTGCCTTCGGCCTTGATTGCGCACACGCCCAGATGCTCTTCGATCAGCGGTTGGTACTTGAGGAAGCTGTTGGCGACCAAGCGAAGTTCGCCGCCTTTTGCCAGGTGTTTCGCCGCTTTTCGCAGCAGGTTTTCCGTGGCGAAATAATCCGTGTGCACCCCGACATGGAACGGCGGGTTGCTCAAAATCGCGTTCAAACCCATCGGCGCGGCGTCGATTCCGTCACCGGTCAGCACTTCGGCTTCCAGACCATTGGCAGCCAGCGTCAGGCGGCTGCTGGCGGCGGCGAAGGCATCCACGTCGAGCAGGGTCACGCTGTTGTGCGGGTAGCGACGTTTGACCGCAGCCCCCAGCACGCCGGCGCCGCAACCGAAGTCCAGCAGGTGGCCGCTGGGCAGTTTGTCCAAGTGCTCCAACAGCAATTCGGTGCCACGATCCAGGCGCCCGTGGCTGAACACGCCGGGCAGGCTGACCACTTTGAGCGGCCCTTCGGCCAGCGGCACGTCGAACACCTGGGCCAGGCTTTCCAGCTCCACCGCTTGCGGGGCGTTGGCCACGGTGACTTGCCACAACTGGCAGTGCCGCGCGTTATCCAGCTTGCGCGGCTTGCCAAAGGGGATCATCTGTTTGGCGGCACTTTCGATGCCGGCCTTTTTCTCCCCCACCAGAAACAGCTCGGCACCGGGCAGGCGTGCGGCCACGGCGTTGAGCAGGTAGTCGGTGAGGTCCTTGGATTTGGGCAGGAAGATCACGGCGGCATCGAACGCACGCTCGGGCACGTTCACGCCGAAGTGGCTGCGCTCGGGGAAGCGTGCGTCCAGGGCAGCCTGGTCGCCCGCGTGCCAGCTCCAGCCGTGGGCGTTGGGCAGGCGGCCCAGCAAGTCGTCGGCAGGCAACCCGACCAGCAGCAGGTTGCCTTGAAAAAGTTCGGCCTGACGAAGCAGTACTTCACTGCGCGGATCCATGGTCTGCTCCTTGAAAAGGGGCGCAGTTTATCAACTCACGACGCGCAACGGTGCGCCGCTGAAAAAGCCCCGGGCGTTTTCCGCCAGTTGGCCGACGATGCGCTGGCGCGCCTCGCGACTGCCCCAGGCGTTGTGCGGGGTGACGATCAACCGAGGAATGTCGCCGGCCAGCAGCGGGTTGCCGTTGACCGGCGGCTCCACGCTCAGCACATCGGTGGCCGCGCCGCCCAGGTGACCGCTGCGCAACGCATCGGCCAGCGCTTGTTCGTTGATCAAGCCGCCGCGTGCGGTATTGACCACAAACGCGCCAGGCTTGAGCAACGCCAGTTCACGGGCGCCGATAAAGTCGCGGGTGTGTTCGTTGAGCGGGCAGTGCAGG
The DNA here is from genome assembly GCF_059419385.1 of Pseudomonas sp. GW821-FHT05H12. Classification (NCBI taxonomy): domain Bacteria; kingdom Pseudomonadati; phylum Pseudomonadota; class Gammaproteobacteria; order Pseudomonadales; family Pseudomonadaceae; genus Pseudomonas; species Pseudomonas sp. GW821-FHT05H12. The sequence goes on from NZ_JBWKRS010000012.1 coordinate 2,286, forward strand.
GTCAGTGCGTCGACCTGGGCCAGCAGCTCATCCAGCGGCACGCGATCGGCGCGGGCAGGGCGCCCCGGAATCGCACCGAGCAGCACGCGCATGCCGAAGGCCTCAGCCAGGCGCGCTACCGCGCCGCCCAACTCGCCGTGGCCGAGCAGGCCGAGGGTCTTGCCTTCCAGCTCGACAATCGGGTGGTCCAGCAGGCAGAACTGCTTGGCTTGTTGCCACTTGCCGGCGCTGACATCCCGTTGATAGTCCTTCAAACGCGTGGCCAGGTTGAGCAACAGCATGATCGTGTGCTGCGCCACCGACGGCGTGCCGTAGCCCTGGCAATTGCTCACGGTGATGCCATGGGCACGGGCGGCGTCGAGGTCGACGTTATTGGTGCCGGTGGCCGACACCAGAATCAGTTTGAGTTCCGGGCAGGCCGCCAGGGTTTCGGTGCTGAGGGCGATCTTGTTGCTGATGACGACGTGGGCGCCCTGCACCCGTTCAACCACGTTCTGCGGGGTGGTGCCGGTGTACAGCTGCAATTCGCTGAAGCTGTCTCGCAGCTCGCTGAGGTCAAGGTCCCCCAGGTCCAGGGAAGGGTGATCAAGGAAGACCGCACGGCGATTGTTCGTCATCAACTGTACCTTTTGCGACAGGGTTTGAAGGCGTAATCTCCGGAGCCTATCAGATGAAATAATCAGTTACTTAATGGAGTGAGCATGTACGTCGCCGAGTTTTTGACCGTAGCCTTGATTCACTTGTTGGCCGTGGCCAGCCCCGGCCCGGATTTCGCCGTGGTGGTGCGTGAAAGTGTGACCCACGGCCGTCGCGCCGGAACCTGGACAGCCCTGGGCGTGGGCTCGGCGATTTTTCTGCATGTGGGTTACTCGTTGCTTGGCATTGGCTTGATCGTGTCCCAGTCCATCGTGCTGTTCAACGCACTCAAATGGGCGGCTGCGGCGTACCTGCTGTACATCGGCTTCAAGGCCTTGCGTGCCCAGCCCGCCAAGCCACCGGTCGAAGGCGAGTTGCACCGCGAAGCGGGCGAGCGCACCCCGCGCGGTGCCTTTACCGCAGGCTTCGTGACCAATGGCTTGAACCCCAAGGCCACGCTGTTCTTCCTGTCGCTGTTCACCGTGGTGATCAACCCGCACACACCGCTGGCGATCCAGGCCGGTTACGGCGTGTACCTGGCGGTCGCGACGGCGCTGTGGTTCTGCCTGGTGGCCATGCTGTTCAGCCAGCAGCGCGTGCGCGCCGGGTTTGCGCGGATGGGGCACTGGTTTGACCGCACCATGGGCGCGGTGCTGATTGCGATTGGGGTGAAGCTGGCGTTTACCAGTATGAAATAACCCTGTGGGAGCCGGGCTTGCCCGCGATGCAGGCGACTGGGTGTTTCAGAAATACCGAGTTAAGGCCATCGCAGGCAAGCCAGCTCCCACATTGGATCTCTGCAAGGCTCCAGTAATGGCTCAAAGCTAGCATTCATTGGGCTCTGCAAATCATTCCTTTGGCTGATTTGGCTGAAACATAACGTCTCTAAAGTGCAGGTCTTCAAGCCAAGACCGTGCAGTCAGATAAGGGATTCGTATGTTGCAGACCCGTGTTATCCCGCCCGCCGAAGGCGCGTACCAATACCCGCTGTTGATCAAACGCCTGCTGATGTCCGGGACTCGCTACGAGAAAACCCGGGAAATCATCTACCGCGACAAACTGCGCTACACCTACCCCACCCTGATCGAGCGGGTTGCCCGGCTGGCCAATGTGCTGACCGAGGCGGGGGTGAAGGCCGGCGATACCGTGGCAGTGATGGATTGGGACAGCCATCGCTACCTCGAATGCATGTTCGCCATCCCGATGATCGGCGCGGTGATCCACACCATCAACGTGCGCCTGTCGCCGGAACAGATCCTCTACACCATGAACCACGCCGAAGACCGCTTCGTGCTGGTCAACAGCGAATTCGTGGGGCTCTACCAGGCGATTGCCGGGCACCTGACGACCGTCGACAAGACCCTGCTGCTCACCGACGGTGACGCCAAGACCGCCGAGTTGCCAGGCCTGGTGGGCGAGTACGAAACCCTGCTGGCCGCCGCCAGCCCCGCGTACGACTTCCAGGATTTCGACGAAAACTCGGTCGCCACCACCTTCTACACCACTGGCACCACCGGCAACCCCAAGGGCGTGTACTTCACCCACCGCCAACTGGTCCTGCACACCATGGGCGTGGCGACCATCATGGGCGGCGTCGACAGCGTGCGCCTGCTGGGCACCAACGACGTGTACATGCCGATCACGCCGATGTTCCACGTACACGCCTGGGGCCTGCCGTATGTGGCGACCATGCTTGGCCTGAAACAGGTCTACCCCGGCCGCTACGACCCCGAGTACCTGGTGGAGCTGTGGCGCAAGGAAAAGGTCACCTTCTCCCACTGCGTGCCGACCATCCTGCAGATGGTGCTCAATGCCAAGGCCGCCCAGGGCGTGGATTTTGGCGGTTGGAAAATCGTGATTGGCGGCAGTGCGCTCAATCGCACCTTGTACGAAGCCTCCAAGGCCCGTGGGATTCAGCTGACGGCCGCGTACGGCATGTCCGAGACCGGGCCGCTGGTGTCTTGTGCCCACCTCAATGAAGAACTGATGGCTGGCACCGAGGATGAACGTACCACCTACCGCATCAAGGCCGGTGTGCCCGGGCCACTGGTGGAGGCGGCGATCATCGACGCTGACGGTAACTTCCTGCCCGCCGATGGCGAGTCCCAGGGCGAGCTGGTGCTGCGTGCGCCGTGGCTCAGCGAAGGTTATTTCAACGAGCCACAGAAGGGCGCCGAGCTGTGGGAAGGCGGCTGGATGCACACCGGTGACGTGGCCACCCTTGATGCATTTGGCGTGATCGATATCCGTGACCGTATCAAGGATGTGATCAAGACAGGCGGGGAGTGGATCTCGTCCCTGGCCCTGGAGGACCTGGTCAGCCGTCACCCTGCGGTACGTGAAGTAGCGGTGGTGGGCATTGCCGACCCGCAGTGGGGCGAGCGTCCGTTTGCCTTGCTGGTGGTGCGTGATGGCCATGTGATAGGTGCGCGTGAGCTTAAAGAACACTTAAAACCGTTTGTTGAATTGGGCCACCTGAGCAAGTGGGCGATTCCGAGCCAGATTGCGGTTGTTACTGAAATTCCCAAGACCAGCGTAGGAAAGCTCGACAAAAAACGTATCCGCATCGACATCATCGAATGGCAGGCCAACAACAGTACGTTCCTGTCCACCCTGTGATCCCTTCCGCCGCGCCCGTTCGGGCGCGGCAATGCTCTATCTGGCGCCTTCACTTGTGATTTGCCGATTTTCAGCCATCCTTGCCCCGCCGACCTTCGTCGGCATGGCGAAAGGGTTGTGGCAGACGGGTTGGTGATGCAAATCACACTTTAGAGGGATCAAGCGATACCCCCTGCTGGCTATAGTCCTTCCCAGAGTTTTTCAAGGATGTTGCGCTTCGGGCCATGGGGGCTCGGTTGCCGTTCGGCATTGGAATCGTTGTATTCCGGCCGTTACATGCATCTGTAAGAAAAAACTCACTGCCATAACAATAATGCACATGGAGTAGCGTCGATGACCTCAGTAAACCAGTTCTGGCGCCGGGCAAGACTGCCCTTGGCTGTCAGTCTCGCTTCTACGCTCGCCGGGCCCGCATTCGGCGTCAGTTTCAACATCGGTGAAATCGAAGGCAGCTTTGACTCCTCTCTGTCGGTGGGGGCGAGTTGGTCAGCGGCAGGTCGTAACAAAGACCTGATTGGCGTTAACAATGGCGGCAAGGGGTTGTCGCAAACGTCTGACGACGGCCATCTGAACTTTGATAAGGGTGATTCCTTCTCGAAGATCTTCAAGGGTATCCATGACCTTGAATTGAAATATGGCGATACCGGTGTGTTTGTGCGCGGCAAATACTGGTACGACTTCAAACTCAAAGACGATGACCTGGACTTCAAGAACATCAGCGACGACCACCGCCCAACGGGCGCGCGGTCTTCCGGTGCGCAGATCCTCGACGCCTTCGTCTACCACAACTATTCGATTGGCGATGAGCCAGGTTCTGTACGCTTGGGCAAGCAGGTGGTGAGCTGGGGTGAAAGTACCTTCATCGGTGGCGGTATCAACGCCATCAACCCGATCGACGTGGCCGCTTTCCGTCGCCCAGGGGCTGAGATCAAGGAAGGCCTGATTCCGGTCAACATGTTCTACCTGTCGCAGACGCTGACCGATAATGTGTCGGCTGAAGGCTTCTACCAGATTGGCTGGGACAAGACCGTTACCGACAACTGCGGGACCTTCTTCTCGCAGCCGGACATCATTACCACGGGCTGTAATGACAACTTGCGAGTGTTGAACAAGCGCTCGACGCTTCCGGCTGCAGCGTTGCCGGGTTTGGCTGCCCGTGGCGTCGATATAAACGAAGAAGGGGTGCTGGTACGCCGCGCGCCAAACCGTAATGCACGTGATGGTGGCCAGTACGGCTTCGCAATGCATTACAACTTTGAGCCGCTGGACACTGAATTCGGCGCTTACTACATGAACTATCACAGCCGCGCGCCGATCTTTAGTGCCACTGGTGCACCTCAGTCGATCTATAACCTCGCCCCCTTCTTGGGAACGGCTGCGCCTTTGGTGGTGGCAGGCAACTCGAAATACTTCGTTGATTACCCAGAAGATATCCACCTCTTTGGGTTGAGCTTCTCCACCACGTTGCCTACTGGGACGGCCTGGAGTGGAGAGGTTAGCTATCGGCCAAATGCGCCTGTGCAGTTGAACTCTACGGACATCCTGTATGCCGGCGTGGTGCCTTTGGGTGGCCCGGTGCTAGGCAACGCCTCGCTGTTGAAAGGCGTTCCCGGGCAGGACCTGGATGGCTATCGCCGTAAGGAAATCACCCAACTCCAAACCACGTTCACGCACTTCTTCGATCAGGTCATGGGCGCAAGCCGCCTGACGCTGGTAGGCGAAGTCGGCATGACCTACGTCGGTGGCCTGGAGAGCAAATCCAAAGTGCGTTACGGGCGTGACCCGGTGTTCGGCCCAGGCACATTGCCTAACGGTGCTTGCGCGGCACTCAACAACTCGACTGCACAAGGTGGTGGGTTGCCCAACGCCAGCAGCCTGAACACCAATTGCAACAACGACGGCTTCACCACCGCCACGTCCTGGGGCTACCGTGGGCGGGCCATCTGGGAATACCCGGATGTGTTTGCAGGCGTCAACCTCAAGCCTAACGTGGCCTGGTCCCACGACGTAAAAGGTTACTCGCCAGGCCCTGGCGGTAACTTCGAGGAAGGTCGCAAGGCTGTCAGCCTGGGCCTGGATGCCGAATACCAGAACACCTACACCGCGAGCCTGAACTACACCAACTTCTTTGGAGGGGATTTCAGCACCGTGGACGACCGCGATTTTATCGCCCTGAGCGTCGGCGTGAACTTCTAAGCACACACTCTTTTTGCAGTCTGTATTTCAGGAAGACCAGAACATGAAAATAACTAAAAGTCTGTTGCACGTGGGTGTGCTTGGGCTGTCGATCCTGGCGAGCAACGTCATGGCGGCAGTCTCGGCGGATGAAGCCGCCAAGCTGGGCACGACCCTGACCCCGATGGGCGCCGAGATGGCCGGTAACGCGGCGGGCACCATTCCGAAATGGTCGCCGCTGCCAACCAACGCCGGCGCCGTCGATGCCCGTGGTTTCCTGGCCAACCCTTACGCCAGTGAGCAACCGCAGTTCACCATCACCGCGGCAAACGTCGAGCAGTACAAAGACAAGCTGGCGCCAGGCCAATACGCGATGTTCAAGCGCTACCCGGACACCTTCAAGATGCCGGTCTACCCGACCCATCGCGGCGCCACCGTGCCAGCCGATGTGTTTGCGGCCATCAAGAAGAACGCCACCAATACCAACCTGGTGTCGGGCGGCAACGGCCTGGAAAACTTCGAAACGGCCATCCCGTTCCCGATCCCGAAAAGCGGCGTGGAAGTCATCTGGAACCACATCACCCGCTATCGTGGCGGCAGCGTGACGCGCCTGGTCACCCAGGCCACCCCGCAAACCAATGGTTCGTTCAGCCTGGTGTACTTCCGCGACCAGTTCGTGTTCCGCGACAAGATGAAGGACTACGACCCGAAAAACCCAGGCAACGTGCTGTTCTACTTCAAGCAGCAAGTGACCGCGCCGGCGCGTCTGGCCGGTGGTGTGCTGCTGGTGCACGAAACCCTGGACCAGGTGAAGGAACCGCGTTCGGCGTGGGTCTACAACGCCGGTCAGCGTCGCGTGCGTCGGGCACCGCAAGTGTCGTATGACGGCCCGGGTACTGCTGCTGACGGCCTGCGTACTTCCGACAACCTCGACATGTACAACGGTGCCCCGGACCGCTACGACTGGAAGCTTGAGGGCAAGAAAGAAATCTACATTGCCTCCAACAGCTACAAAGTCGACGATCCGAAGCTCAAGTACACCGACATCATCAAGGCTGGCCACATCAATCAGGACCTGGCACGTTACGAGCTGCGCCGCGTCTGGCACGTGGTCGCGACCTTGAAGGAAGGCCAGCGCCATATCTACGCCAAGCGTGACTTCTTCATCGACGAAGACACCTGGCAAGCCGCGGTGATCGATCACTACGACGGCCGTGGCCAACTGTGGCGCGTCGCCGAAGCCCATGCTGAAAACTACTACGACAAGCAAGTGCCGTGGTACGCCCTGGAAACCCTCTACGACCTGCAGTCCGGCCGCTACCTGGCCTTGGGCATGAAGAACGAAGAGAAACAGGCCTATGACTTCGGCTTCACCGCCACCACCAGCGACTTCACCCCGGCGGCCTTGCGCCAGGACGGCGTCCGCTAACCCACAGCAACATCCCCTGTAGGCGTTGGGCTTGTGTGGGAGCTGGCTTGCCTGCGATAGCATCACCTCGGTAGGTCTGATAGACCGAGGTGGCTGCATCGCGGGCAAGCCCAGCTCCCACATTTGTTTGTGTTGAGATTTTTTGTCGCAGTTCTTTTTCAGGCAAATGTTGCAAAGATCTACAAACCCGCCGCTTTTACCGCTAGTCTGCGGACATCTGCAATGCCGACAACAGCCTTCTACAAGAGCCCGGCGATGACTGATCTGTCCCGAATCCAAGGGCCTGCAAACGTCGTGATTCCGACCCTGGAAGCACGCTTTTTCAGGCCTCCGCTGCCTGACGGCTATGTGCTGCGGCCTCGCCTGTGCGAACGGTTGAGTGCCGGGTTGGAAGGGCGGTTGCTGCTGGTTAGCGCGCCGGCGGGGTTCGGCAAAAGTTCGTTGGCGGTGGAGTTCTGCCAGGGTCTTCCGGCCCATTGGCAAAGCCTGTGGCTGGGGCTGAGCCCCCGGGATAACGACCCCGGCCGCTTCCTCGAGCGCCTGCTCGACGGCTTGCAGCAATATTTCCCCCAGATCGGCGCCCAATCCCTGGGGCTGCTGAAAATGCGCCAACGCCACCAGCCGTTTGCCTTTGAAGAATGGCTCGATGGCTTGCTCGATGAGCTGACGCTGCACCTTTCCACGCGCGCGCCGTTGTTGCTGGTGCTGGATGACTACCACCTGGCTCAGGGTCCGGTGCTGGATCGCTGCCTGCAGTTTTTCCTCAACCATTTGCCCGACGGTCTGGTGGTACTGGTCACCAGTCGCCAGCGTCCGGATTGGCATCTGGCACGGTTGCGCCTGTCACGGCATCTACTGGAACTGCATGAGCAAGACCTGCGGCTGACCCACGATGAGTCGTTGGCTGTATTGGATCAGCACAGCAACTCTTTGCGTGGCGAGGCGCTGGATAACTTGATTCGGCGCAGTGAAGGCTGGGTGGCTGGCCTGCGTTTCTGGTTGCTGGCCGCCTCTGAGGCCGGCAATGAAGGTGCCTTGCCGCAGAACCTGCACGGCGGGGAGGGGCTGATTCGCGATTACCTGCTGGAAGAAGTGATCGACTGCCTGCCCGTCGAGGTCCAGGCGTTTCTCTACGACACCGCCCCCCAGGAACGCTTTTGCGCCGAACTGTGCGACGCGGTGCGCGACGCCCACGACAGCGCCGAGACCTTGCGCTACCTGCAGGCCCACCAGGTATTTTTGGTGCCGCTGGATGAGCAGGGTCACTGGTTTCGCTATCACCATTTGTTTTCCGACTTGCTGCGCACCCGTCGCGCAAAGAACGCCACATTGCCGGTGGCCAGCCTGCACCTGCGAGCGTGCCGCTGGTTCAACGCCCAGGGCCTGATCGATGAAGCGGTGGAGCAGGCCCTGCGCGCCGGTCACCTCGACGTGGCGGCGAACCTGGTGCAGAACCTGTCCGAAGAGCAACTGCTGGCCGAGCAGAACGTGGGCATGTTGCTGCGCTGGAAAATGGACTTGCCCGACAGCCTGCTGATCAGCACGCCGCGCTTGATCGTGCTGTACAGCTGGGCCCTGGGGCTGGCGTGCCAGCTGGATGCGGCGGAAGAATTATCCGGCTACCTCAGCCGCTTCCTGCCGGCGCCGTCGGCCACCGCGCAGAAGTCGATGCTGGCCCAGTGGCTGGCATTGAGCGGGATCATCGCCCGAGGGCGCGGGGATCGCGAACTGACCCAGCGCTATTGCAGCGAGGCCCTGGAAAGCTTGCCGCTCAAGCGTTATGGCCAGCGCTTGATGTGCCTGTCGACGCTCTCCAACCTGGCGATTGTCGATGCCGATTTGTGGCGTGCCCGTGGCCTGAACCGTGAATCCCTGGAGCTGGCGCAGCGCGTCGGCAACCCATTGTTTGAAGCCCTGGCTCATTACGATCGCGCCCGCGTGTTGCAGGCCAGAGGCGAAATCCTGCGTTCGCTCGATGAAGTGCGCCAGGGCTTGCAACGCTTGCATGGCCTGGCGCCCCAGCGGCTGTACGCCGTGCGAGCGCGGTTATCGCTCTACGAAGGCTATTTGCTGCTGGTGCGTTATCAGCCTGAAGCCGGCCTGGCGCGCTTGCGTGCCGGCCTGGCTGAAGCGCGTGCCTGCCGGGACATCAGTGTGCTGATCGGGCATTGCGTCATCGCCAACTTCGAGGGGCGGCGTAATGATTTCCCCAAGGCGTTCGCCGAGCTGGCCGAAGCAGAGCGCCTGATGCATATCTGGGACGTGCCGCCGATTTACTACCTGGCGATGATCACTTTGATCAAATGCGAACTGTGGCTGGCCCAAGGGCGTACCGACCTGGCCGATGCCTGGCTGGCGCGGCTGGGGCAGACCTACAACGGCGAGCATGCCGCCGCCGCACCGGAGTTTCACCCACACTTGCCGCAACATATCGGCCTGCAACAAGCCGCACTGGACGCCACGCGCCATCAACCTGTCGCCGCCCTGCAACGGCTCGATGAACTGGCGCAGCAGGCGCACAACGACGGTCGCCAGATGATTGCCCTGATGGCGCTGACCCAACAGGCGCATCTGCTGCTCGACAGTGGCCAGGAAACCAAGGCGCTGCCGGTGCTGGCTCGTGCCCTTGAAGCGGGGGCGGGAGGTGCGTTGCAGCCCTTCCAGCGCTTGCTCGAAAGCCACCCCGACTGGATGCGCGAGCAGCTTGGTAAAGACCCCCATGGCTTGCTGAATCAAAGCCTGCTGGGGCTGCTTCCGGTGGTTGCGGTTGTCGAAACCTCACCCAACCACGAAACCTTGAGCACCCGCGAACTGGCGGTGCTGCAACTGATCGCCCAAGGCTGTTCCAATCAGGAAATCAGTAACCGGTTGTTTATTTCACTGCACACGGTGAAGACCCATGCGAGCCATATCAACAGCAAGCTGGGCGTAGAGCGGCGCACGCAGGCGGTGGCTAAAGCTCAAGAGCTGAGGTTGTTGGTTTAAGGCGGAAGAATTTTGGCGTGTGTTAGTACGAATTAACTTTTGATTGGTAAGGAAAAGCGTTTTATGCAGGTGGTAAGTTAAGTGGTTGGAGTTTTTAAGTGATTAAATAGTACTTTATGCGGAGGGTTTTTAACCCTCCTATTATATCTATGTTGTGCTTTTGACTAATTGTGTGAAACGCTGTGGGCGGTGGTTGCTGTAAAGTTTTTCATGAATTGAAATATCTCCGTCTTGGTGATTGATGTGTTGTCTGACGAGATTCGTTTGTAAAAATCATCTGCGTAAGGCTGGGGCTCGTGTGTTCTTCTTGCGCTAAGAACGAGGATTTCCTTATCGCCATATTGAAATGAGACAATTTTTGATTTTATCATTTGTTTAAATTCTGCGGAAATTGGCTCTTTTTCAATAAGGTGAATTATTGTTCTTTTATAGCTTTCAATGCTGGAGTAATTTTTTTCTGCTTCGTTGTTAATGCCGACGATATAGAAGTTTGAATAGGTAAGGTAGTCCGAGTTGTATACTTCTTTATGGCTTTCAGCTGATTCTTTTGACTCACATACACCTATTACAATATGGCATTCGCCATCGCTAGTGTTTGTCATCGCGGTGAGCGTTTTGATTGCTCTAGACAAGGTTTTTTCTTTAATTGTTTTTTCTGGCGGTGTGGTTTGAATTAGTCCACTTTTGAAGTCGTAAAAAGATTGTTCTGTGCGAGATTCGTTTAATATGTTTTCCAGGTTCTTAACCCAGTAACCGAATATTCCGTCAGTTGTTGTTGTGGGTGAGGTGTGTTTCTTCAGAACTCCAACCATTGAGTCAATTAACCCGCAGCGATCGTTGTTGTTCCATTTCTTTTCAGAGTCTAATAGTCCCATGTGTTTTTTAAATGAGCCTTTTAGAGTTTCGCAAGCATCCTTGTAGTTGTTTATTTTTGACTTTTGTTCAATTATTAAAGTATATAGCGCTAAAAATATTACTTGATAGGCGCTTGCCGTTTTAGTCGCTTGCCCTTGGAATACCAAGTCCCGAAAGCCATTGTCCGAATGTTTTAAGATTTTATCTAGTTCGTCGAATATATACGCAAATTGTTTTAGGAAGTTTTCTGCGCCGATGGTGTTTAAGGACCTTGACAGTTCCTGATGTTCGTTTGTTTCAGAATCGTAAATTAAGTCGAGATATGATGCGGTTGTCTGTGAGGACTTTTTGTCGAGCATAAAAGATACAAGGTGAGCTACTAGCTCTTCGTCGCGAGATGAACGGATGTTTTCTGGTGTTATAATATTGTTCTTTGACCAGAAAATCTCTTCTAATAATATTCCGTAACCCAACTTTGTGTTACTTATGCTAATGTTTTTCATAGCATTAAGAGAAAGTTTGTCTTTGTGTGAGCTGTCTTTTCTTATGTATATTGCGCACATGTTGATTATTTTTGGTATAGGGCCTAATGCGCCAGCTTGACGGACATCATGCTTTGAGAGGCGGCGCCCCCCCGTATTTATTCTTCTAAATGTTTCATCGATTTCTTTAGGGCTTGTGAATGGAGTAATGGAAAAGGGAACTTGATAGTTGAGAATTTTTGTACAGTGTTCTGTCGAGAGTTTTGGCTCTTTCTGAATTATTTTTCCTTCCTCGTGTAGCGCTAATGTTGTTGCGGTACTCTTTAAATCGAAGTATTGACCAGCAACAGGGAATTCACCCTCTATAAATGCGGTTATCGCGTTTAAGCGTTGTAGTCCATCAAGTATTTCGTATTCGGTCCTTGAGGCGTCTGTATTTCGAGATGTGAGAATCATGGGGATAGGGTAGCCACTAATTAAAGAGTCTATGAATTTTTCTTTTTCATAGACACTCCATACTAGTTTTCTCTGGTATCTTCTATTAACTATTAACGAGTTCTCAGAGTAAAGCTGAAAAATGTTCTGAACTGATTTTGCTTGTATGCTTAGTTCGCTGCTCATTTCGGTCCCTGATTTTACTGTAGTATCAGCAGTTCTTGGTGAAGGCATAATGCTACTATTTTTTTTTATTTTTTCATAGTTCGATTTTTGTTGTTGTCACTCTGGGTTTGCTTGATGGGTCTTTAGAGTGGGCGAACTCGCTTGAGCGTATGAGTCCGCCTTTTATTGATGCTGTTCGCTGAGAGGGATGCTAGGTATTAAAGTAATGGTTCTTACTGACAGGACACTGCAATGATTTTTTTAGGATTTGAGGTTATCCGCGAAACCTTCCCCGTCGGCCCGTTGCAGTGTAACTGCACCATCATTGGCGACCCGATCACCAAAAAAGCCATCGTGGTCGACCCGGGTGGCAACCATGAGCTGATCCTGGCCCGCCTCGACGCGCTGGGCCTCAAGGTGGTGAGCATCATCCATACCCACGCCCACCTTGATCATTTCCTCGCGTCCGGTCAGCTCAAAGAGAAGACCGGCGCTACCCTGCATCTGCACAAGGAGGATCAATTCCTCTGGGATAACCTGGAAATGCAATGCCAGATGTTTCGTGTGCCCTACACGCCAGTGCCTTCCCCGGATCGCTGGCTTGAGCACGAAGAGGAATTGGCCTGCGGCTGCGGCGTGGCGCTGCATACCCCGGGGCATACACCGGGCTCTATGAGCTTCTGGTTTGCCGATGCCAAATTGTTGATTGCCGGCGACACCCTGTTTCGCCGGGGTGTGGGGCGCACGGACCTGTGGGGCGGGGACCAGGCGACTATCGTGCGGTCGATCAAGCAGCGCTTGTACACCCTGGATGAAGGGGCGACGGTGGTGGCCGGCCATGGCCCGGACACCCGCTTGGGCGATGAAATGCGCGAGAACCCTTTTGTACGGGCATAGGCGGTGATTCGGTGTTTTTCCGGATACTAAGAGGCGACCGTCCTACCGCACATGGAGTGAAAATGACAATCACCGTTCAGGAAGCGTCTGCTAGGGTTTTAGTGTGCTCACCTGTTGTAGAGCCGGAGCCTGTCGGGCAGGGAATTTTTGCCGTTTGTCGTGTTCCAAGCTCGGCACAGGTCCATTGCCAATGTCCTCTGCATCACAGAATGCAAAAGTAGGAGCTTCCTTCATGTTCACTTCGCGTCGTCTGCTTGTCGTTGCCACGGCTGTTGCCTTGTTGTCCGGCTGTGCGTCTCCTAATCCATACGATGGTAGCCAAGGACAGGCAAACGGCTCATCGGGTATCAGCAACACGGCCAAGTACGGCGGCCTGGCTGCACTGGCCGGTGGTTTGGCCGGCGCTGCCATCGACCATAACAACCGTGGCAAAGGTGCCCTGATCGGCGCTGCCGTGGCCGGCCTGGGTGGTGCAGGTTATGGCTACTACGCCGATCAGCAGGAAAAGAAACTGCGAGCCAGCATGGCCAACACCGGGGTTGAAGTTCAACGTCAGGGCGATCAGATCAAGCTGATCATGCCGGGCAACATCACCTTCGCGACCAACTCGGATGCGATCTCCAGCAGCTTCTACCAGCCGCTGAACAACCTGGCTAACTCGCTCAAGCAGTTCAACCAGAACACTATCCAGATCGTCGGCTACACCGACAGCACCGGCAGCCGCCAACTGAACATGGACCTGTCCCAGCGTCGTGCGCAGAGCGTGGCCAACTACCTGACGTCCCAAGGCGTGAGCCCGACCAACCTGAGCGCACGCGGTGCCGGCCCGGATAACCCGATCGCCAGCAACGCCGACGTCAATGGCCGTGCCCAAAACCGTCGTGTAGAGGTGAACCTGGGCCCTATCCCCGGTCAGCAATATGGCCAGCCTGCCCAACAGCAGCAACAGGCGCCACAGCAGAACAACCAGTTCCAGGGCAACCCGTACCAGCAGTACCAATAAACGCTGGTCACTAAAAAGGGCGCCGTGCAGTCAATGCACGGCGCCCTTTTTTATTGCCGGTTACATCAGTCGATGTATTCGAACAGCTTCACGATCTTCTGTACGCCCGACACGCCCTGTACCAGGTTAGCGGCGCGGGTGGCTTCTGCCTGGGTCAGCAGGCCCATCATGTAGACGATGCCGTTATCGGTGATCACTTTGATCCGCGAGCCCGGAATGGCGTTGTCAGTCAGCATCTGCGCCTTGATCTTGGTGGTCAGCAAGGCATCGTTGCTGATGGCCAGCAGCGTGATCGGGTCCATGACCTGCAGTTCGTTGTGCACCTTCTTCACGCGCTGCACGGTCGAGGCGGCTTGTTCGGCCTGGGCCTTGAGGTCGGCACGCGGTGTCTGGCCGGCCAGCAGTACTACGCCGTTGAAGCTGGTGACCACGATGCGCGAAGCGCCATTGCCCAGGTCGGTGGCGGCCTTGGCGACGTTGACTTCAACCTTGGTTTCGATCAGCGAGTCATCGATCTTGCTGCCGAAAGTGCGAGTGCCCTTGTCGTCCTGGATAGGGGTGTCACGTGTTGCAGTGATGGCCGTGCTGCAGCCGCTGATAGCGAGACACAGGGTGATGGCCAAAAGGCTGAGGCGGTTAACGGTCATTCTTCACTCCCAAACAGTTGGCTGTCGATCAGATCGCACAGGCAGTGGATCGCCAGCAGGTGGACTTCCTGGATACGTGCGGTGACAGTGGCCGGGACGCGAATTTCCACGTCCTCTGGCAGCAGCAATGACGCCATACCGCCGCCATCACGACCGGTCAATGCTACGACAATCATTTCGCGATCATGTGCGGCCTGGATCGCCTGAATAATATTGGCCGAGTTGCCACTGGTGGAAATCGCCAGCAAGACATCGCCGGGTTGGCCCAGGGCGCGGATCTGCTTGGAAAAGATTTCGTTGTAGCTGTAGTCGTTGGCGATCGAAGTGATCGTCGACGAATCGGTGGTCAAGGCGATGGCCGGCAGGCTCGGGCGCTCACGCTCAAAGCGGTTGAGCAGCTCCGAGGAGAAGTGCTGGGCATCGCCGGCCGAACCGCCGTTGCCGCACGAAAGCATTTTGCCCTCGTTGAGCAAGGCATTGACCATGACCTGACTGGCTTGCTCGATGTGCGGTGCAAGTACGTCCATCGCCTGTTGCTTGGTGTCGATGCTGGCCTGGAAAAGCTGGCGAATTCGGGATTGCATGTCCATCTGTGTGACCTTAAGTAGCGCGGCTGTTTGGCACAGGAATGTGCAGCCCGCAAAGCAAAGAGCAAAAGTGTGTGGTGAAGATGTCCGGTGAATCAGCTGTCGAAGGCATCTTTGAGCCAACTCAGATCAGCCTGACCAGACGGTGTGCTTTCTATGGCAACCACATCGAAACGGCAGGGGGAATCAGCCCAGCGATGCTCTTTTTGCAGGAAAAACTGCGCGGCGAGTATCAGCTTCTGACGCTTGCGCCCGTCGATACTGGCGAGCGCGCCACCCCATTGTGCGTGTTTTCTGTAGCGGACTTCGACGAATACTACTGTATCGCCGTCAAGCATGACCAGATCAAGCTCACCGCGTTTACACAACCAGTTCTGCGCCAGAAGGCGCAGACCCTGTTGTTGCAAGTGCTTCAGAGCTTGAAGTTCGGCATCCTTGCCGCTTTGTGCGCTGGACCGCTCGGGCATCAGCGCGGGGTGTCTGGCAGGCGCTGGATGTCGCCGCCCACGAACTTCGCCCATGGCATCTGGCGATCAACGCGCTGGTTGGCGTTGATGCCCAGGCTGCCCGACAGGCCGTCAACGCGGGTGTCCGGCAGTGCCTTGAGCTGGCCCAGGCGCGGCGCCAGGCGGTAGGCATCGACGCCCATCGCATACAGGCGGCCCAGGCTGCCATTGGCTTGCGGCCATTGTGCGGCGACCTGGTTGCGCAGCGGGTCGGTAGTGCTGAGCAGCCAAGGGGTTTCGCAGAACATGACGTTGGTCATGTCCAGGTACTGGTTCTTGTCGCCGCTCGCGCTGAACACGTGGGAGGTCGCGTACACCGGTACGTCACCGGCGTACTGGAAGTTCAGGGTCGGCTTGATCTGCTGGGCCAGTTGCGGGGTCACGGCCAGGAAGATGAACTCGATGTCCTGACGGCGCGACGGCTGCGCCGCTACGTCGGTACCCACGGTGCTTTGCAGGCTCTTGGCGCGACCTTCGCTCTTGCGCAGTTGGAACAGGTCGGCGATCTGCTGGGCGAGTGCTACCGGCTGGTCGACGTACTCGACGCCGACGACGGTGCCGCCATTCGCTTCCCAATCCTGGCGGAAGGCTTTGTAGACACGCTCGCCCCACTCGCCACGCGGCACCATGGCTGCGGCGCGGTGCAGGCCGTCGGCGCGGGCACGACGCGAAACTTCGCGGGCTTCGTCCTCAGCCGCCAGGCCAAACTGGAACAGCTGCGCCGGGTTCTGGTCGGTTTCGCTGTAGTTCAGGGCCAGGGTGGTGATCGGCAACTGAGGGCGAGCGGCGAGTTGTTTGACCAGCGGCTTCTCCAACGGGCCGACAACCAGTTGCACGCCGGCAGCCTTGGCCTTGGTGTAGAAGTCGTCGAGAGAGGTCAGGCGCGAGCTGTCATAGAACTCGATGACCGGAGGTTTCTGCCCGGCCTGTTCGGCCTGGTAGTGGGCGGCCATGAAGCCTTCACGCAATGCTTTGCCGACGGAGGCCAACGGGCCGTCCTGTGGCAGCAGCAGGGCGATCTTGTTCAAGGGCTGGCTGGCCAGCTCCTTGAGCTTAGTCAGTGGCAATGGCAGTTCCACTGCGGCCGGGTGGCCCGGGTTTCGCGCACGCCAGGTGTCGATGGCCGCCTGTTGTTGTTCCAGGGTGCCGGCACCCTTGACCGCCTGGGCCAGGGTGATCCAGCCGTCGAGGGTCGGGTTGCCGCTGGCTTGCAGCTGTTCGGCCGGCAGGGCGGCAATCAGCGCCCAGATGGCTTCATGGTTGTTTTTGGCCGCATCACCGCTGAGCAGCGGGGCCATGGCCACGCGCTCACGCGCGGCGGCCAGGGTCTGGCCGTCGGCTTCATAAGCGCGGGCATGCACAGTGCCGGTGCGCACCTGCTGGTCTGCCGGCAGGTCACGCAGGCTTTGCAGGCTCGGGTGGCTCAGGGCCGTCAGCGCAGCCTTGGGCTGGTTGCGCGCCATGGCCAGTTCGGCGGCCAGGGTGCTGGCAAAGACTTGCGCGGCTGGCTTGAGAACATCCAGCGGCACCTGTGCAAGGATCTGCGACGAGCGGGCCGGGTTATTCTGCTTGTAGGCCATGTCTGCCGCACTCAGGCGCAACAGGGCGGCCTTTTCTGGCGTCTTGGCGGTAGTGGCCTGTTCGAGCAGTTGCTCGATACTGGCGTCCGGGGTCCGTGGAAGGTCGCCAAGGCTGGACGAGGGCGAGCTGGCGCAAGCGGCCAGCAAGGCAGCGAGGCAGAGGGCGGAGAGCAGCCGCAGGCAAGCGATCATGTAAGTGTTCCTGATACCGATCAAATTAGCGTGGAATTGTACCCAAGCACTGGCCCAGGCGCGATGTTACTGGCGTGAAACCGTCGATTTAGGTCGTGCAAATGTTGCTATTGGCGATCGGCGGCTGAAAAGGCATCGGCCGTGATGGCATATTTTCAATCCATCTACGCGCTACAATGGCGCTTTTGCCAACCATCGAGGTGTGCGTTTTGACTGCTCCAGGTCCTTTGAATTCCACTGCAGGCTCGCTTTTTGTCGTGGCGACGCCCATTGGCAACCTGGATGACATCAGTGCCCGGGCACTGAAAGTGTTGCGCGACGTAAAATTGATCGCGGCCGAAGACACCCGTCACTCGCAACGCCTGATGCAGCATTTTGGTATCAGCACGCCATTAGCGGCCTGTCACGAGCACAACGAGCGTGAAGAAGGCAGCCGCTTTATCGTGCGCCTGTTGGCCGGTGACGATGTGGCGCTGATCTCCGATGCGGGCACGCCGTTGATCTCCGACCCGGGCTACCACCTGGTTCGCCAGGCGCGGGCCGCTGGTATCAATGTAGTGCCTGTTCCGGGAGCGTGCGCACTGATTGCCGCATTGTCGGCAGCGGGGCTGCCTTCGGACCGCTTTATCTTTGAAGGTTTCCTGCCAGCCAAGGCGGTGGGGCGGCGTGCTCGCCTGCAGGCGTTGAAGGAAGAACCGCGCACCCTGATCTTCTACGAAGCCCCCCATCGCATCCTTGAATGCCTGCAGGACATGGAGTTGGTGTTCGGGGGTGAGCGCCTGGCGTTGCTGGCGCGCGAATTGACGAAGACCTTCGAGACCCTTAAAGGCCTGCCGCTTGAAGAGCTGCGGGCCTTTGTCGAGGGGGACAGCAACCAGCAGCGTGGCGAGTGTGTGGTGCTGGTGGCGGGCTGGGCCGCTCCCGAGAATGAAGACGCGGTCGGCAGCGAGGCCATGCGTATCCTGGATCTATTGCTCGCGGAGATGCCGCTTAAAAGAGCAGCGGCGTTGGCAGCGGAAATTACCGGTGTGCGCAAGAACCTCTTATATCAAGCTGCGCTGGATAAACAAAAAGGCGAATAGTTCCGGGGTTAAACCTGTATTCCGTCTGAACGTGATGGCCATTCTGAACTTTTATTACTTGTCCTAAGTCCGCCGTGCCGTTAACCTGCGCGGCGGAGAGTCGATTGGACAGTCGCTGCCCTCTATGAGAATTAGGGGGGGGAGGAAAGTCCGGGCTCCATAGGGCGAAGTGCCAGGTAATGCCTGGGAGGCGTGAGCCTACGGAAAGTGCCACAGAAAATAACCGCCTAAGCACTTCGGTGCCGGTAAGGGTGAAAAGGTGCGGTAAGAGCGCACCGCACGACTGGCAACAGTTCGTGGCTAGGTAAACCCCACTTGGAGCAAGACCAAATAGGGTCCCAAGGCGTGGCCCGCGCTGGGACCGGGTAGGTTGCTAAAGATGTCCAGTGATGGCCATCGTAGACGAATGACTGTTCAAGACAGAACCCGGCTTATAGATCGACTCTCCACCTTTTTTCCTTCTGTCCGAATCTCGAGCAGAAACCCGGTAGTAACGCAAGAATCCCTCCCTGCCGAATCATTGGCAGATGCATCTTCGTAATACCAAAAAAATCTTACTCTTAATAAATTACTTTAACTTTAAGCCATAGCTCTTTGAGCTATTTGCGCTTGCTGGGCCAAAAACATCGCCGAACTCTGGTTTCTCCTCCTTTTACGCTCCTAAATCTCCGTTCTGTAAGGCTTTTCCTTGAATCCGCGCCTTGACGGTGTGGTGGGCGCATTCCTATAGTGTGCGCAAGTGGCGGAAAGTGGCACAAAGTGGGTTTTTTGAACGTAAAACGCTAAAATTTGGAGAAACGCATCTGTGTTTCGCGGAGCTAACGCTATCAGTCTCGATGCAAAAGGCCGTCTCGCCATGCCGAGCCGGTATCGTGACGAGCTCATTTCGCGAAGTTCCGGACAGTTAATCATCACCATTGATGCCGTTGACCCTTGTTTGTGTGTTTACCCCCTCGATGAGTGGGAGTTGATTGAAACCAAGTTGCGCGCGCTGCCTTCATTGCGTGAAGAAAACCGCCGCCTCCAGCGTTTGCTGATTGGTAATGCCGTCGACCTCGAGCTCGATGGCAGTGGTCGTTTCCTGGTGCCGCCGCGTTTGCGCGAGTACGCCAGGCTGGATAAACGCGCAATGCTGGTGGGCCAACTGAACAAGTTCCAATTGTGGGACGAAGATGCCTGGGATGCTGTGTCTGCAGCGGACCTGGCTGCTATTCAACAACCGGGCGCCATGCCTGATGAACTGCGTGATTTGATCCTGTGACTATTGATAGCGGCTTTAACCACATCACCGTACTGCTTGACGAAGCCGTTGAGGCTCTCGCCGTACGCGCGGATGGCTGCTATTTGGATGGCACCTTCGGCAGGGGCGGGCACAGTCGGTTGATACTCAGCCAGCTCGGGTCCGACGGCAAACTCCTCGGGTTCGACAAAGACCCTCAAGCGATTGCCACCGGGCAAGCGCTAGCGGCCGAAGACGGCCGCTTTGTCGTTGTGCAGCGCAGCTTTGCCGAGCTGGGCGCCGAAGTGGCCGAGCGTGGCATGGCAGGCAAGGTGGCCGGGGTTTTGCTCGACCTTGGCGTGTCTTCGCCACAGCTCGACGACCCGGAACGCGGCTTCAGTTTCATGAACGACGGTCCGCTCGACATGCGCATGGACCCCACCCGGGGCATCAGCGCTGCACAGTTCATCGCCACCGCGCCGGTGGAAGAAATCGCCCGCGTCTTCAAGGAATACGGTGAAGAACGCTTCGCCGGCCGCATGGCCCGTGCCGTGGTCGAGCGCCGCGAGATCCAGCCGTTTGAGCGCACCGCCGACCTGGCCGAAGTGCTGAAGGTCGCCAACCCGGCGTGGGAAAAAGGCAAGAACCCGGCAACCCGTGCGTTCCAGGGCCTGCGCATTCACGTCAACAACGAACTGGGCGACCTGGAGGCTGGCCTCGAGGCGGCCCTCGAGTCGCTGGAAGTGGGCGGTCGCCTGGTGGTGATCAGCTTCCACTCCCTGGAAGACCGCATCGTCAAACTGTTCATGCGTCGTCTGGTCAAGGGCGAGTCCGACAACCTGCCGCGCAACCTGCCGGTACGTTTCGAAGCCTTTGTGCCGAAAATCAAAATCCATGGCAAAGCGCAGTTCGCTTCCGAAGCCGAACTCAAGGCCAACCCACGTTCCCGTAGCGCTGTCATGCGTGTCGCGGAGAAGTTGCGGTGAGCAAGCTTTTCGCCAAGCCCCTCCCGGGCGGCAGCTTCTTCATGTTGCTGCTGTTTGTCGGCGTGCTGGTGTCCGCGATTGCGGTGTCCTACAGCGCCCACTGGAACCGTCAGTTGCTCAATACCCTGTATGGGGAATTGAGTGTGCGTGACAAGGCACAGGCGGAATGGGGTCGGTTGATCCTTGAGCAAAGCACCTGGACGGCCCACAGCCGTATCGAAGTGCTGGCCACCGAACAGCTGAAAATGCACATCCCGGGCGCGGCCGAAGTCCGCATGGTGGCGCCATGATGAAACTCGAAGGCGCACTCTACCCATGGCGCTTCCGCGTGGTGCTGGGCCTGCTCGCGCTGATGGTGGGCGCGATTGCCTGGCGCATCATCGACCTGCAAGTGGTCGACCGCGACTTCCTGATCGGCCAGGGCGATGCCCGTAGCCTGCGTCATATTCCTATTCCTGCGCACCGCGGCCTCATCACCGACCGTAACGGCGAGCCGCTGGCCGTCAGTACCCCGGTGACGACCCTGTGGGCCAACGCCAAGGAATTGCAGGTGGCCAAGGACAAGTGGCCAGAACTGGCTGCCGCCCTTGGCCAGGACCCTAAGGCACTCGCCGAGCGCCTGGAAGCCCAGGCCAATAAAGAATTCATCTACCTCGTTCGTGGGCTGACTCCCGAGCAAGGCCAGCAAGTGCTCGACCTTAAAGTCCCCGGTGTCTATGGCATCGAGGAATTCCGTCGTTTCTACCCGGCCGGTGAAACCACCGCCCACATGGTCGGCTTTACCGACATCGATGACCACGGTCGCGAAGGTGTGGAGTTGGCCTACGATGAATGGCTCGCCGGGGTTCCCGGCAAACGGCAAGTCATCAAGGATCGGCGCGGCAGACTGATCAAGGATGTCCAGGTCACCAAAAACGCCAAGGCCGGTAAGCCCTTGGCGTTGTCGATTGACCTGCGGCTGCAATACCTGGCCAACCGCGAACTGCGTAACGCGATCATCGAGAACGGCGCCAAGGCCGGCAGCCTGGTGATCATGGACGTGAAGACCGGCGAGATTCTGGCCATGGTCAACCAGCCGACCTACAACCCGAACAACCGTCGCAACCTGCAGCCGGCGATGATGCGTAACCGCGCCATGATCGACGTGTTCGAGCCGGGTTCGACCATGAAAGCCATCTCCATGAGTGCCGCCCTCGAAACCGGCCGCTGGAAACCCAGCGACAAAGTCGAGGTGTACCCAGGCACCCTGCAGTTGGGCAAATACACCATTCGTGACGTATCGCGTACCGAAGGCCCGGTGTTGGATCTGACAGGTATCCTGATCAACTCCAGTAACGTTGGCATGAGTAAGGTCGCCTTTGATATCGGCGGCGAGACCATCTACCACTTGGCGCAAAAAATCGGCCTGGGCCAACCCACTGGCTTGGACTTCCCAGGTGAGCGCGTCGGCAACCTGCCGAACTACCGCGACTGGAAAAAAGCCGAGACCGCCACGCTGTCCTACGGCTACGGCCTGTCGGTGACCGCGATTCAACTGGCTCACGCCTTCTCGGTACTGGCGAACAATGGCCGCATGGTGCCCCTGAGCCTGATCCATGTTGACGAAGCACCGAAATCGACCCAGGTGATTCCGGAAAACGTCGCCAAGACCATGCAAGGCATGCTGCAACAAGTGATCGAAGCGCCACGCGGTGTGTTCCGTGCCCAGGTGCCGGCGTATCACGTTGCGGGCAAGTCGGGTACTGCGCGTAAGACGTCGGTGGGCACCAAGGGTTACGCCGAGAACTCCTACCGTTCGCTGTTCGCCGGCTTCGGCCCGATGAGCGACCCACGCTACGCCATCGTCGTCGTGATCGATGAACCCAGTAAAGCGGGCTACTTCGGTGGCCTGGTATCGGCGCCGGTGTTCAGCAAAGTGATGTCCGGCACCCTGCGCCTGATGAACATCACGCCGGACAACCTGCCGCCGACCCAACAAGCGAACGCCGGACCACCGGCCGCTGCTGCAAAAGCCAATGGAGGGCGCGGCTGATGTCTCTTAGCCTAAACAAGATTTTTGCCCACGCCGGTCGTGATCTGCTCATTCGCGAGTTGAGCCTGGACAGCCGTAACGTACGCGCCGGTGACCTGTTCCTGGCGGTACCCGGCGGTAAAGTTGATGGTCGCGCGCACATCGCCGACGCCTTGCAGCGCGGTGCGGCCGCCGTGGCCTATGAAGTAGAGGGCGCCACCGTTCTGCCGATCACCGACGTGCCGTTGATTCCGGTCAAGGGCCTGGCTGCACAACTGTCGGATATCGCCGGGCGTTTTTATGGCGACCCGAGCCGCCAGCTGAACCTGGTCGGCGTCACCGGCACCAACGGCAAGACCAGCGTGACCCAATTGATCGCCCAGGCCCTTGATCTGCTTGGTCAGCACTGTGGCATCGTCGGCACCTTGGGCACTGGCTTCTATGGCGCGCTGCAAAGCGGCCTGCACACCACGCCAAACCCGATTGCCGTGCAAGCGACCCTGGCCGACCTGAAAAAGGCCGGTGCCAAGGCGGTTGCCATGGAAGTGTCGTCCCACGGCTTGCATCAGGGGCGCGTTGCGGCGCTGGCCTTTGATGTGGCAGTGATGACCAACCTGTCCCGCGATCACCTGGATTACCACGGCACCATGGAGGCCTACGCTGCCGAGAAGGCCAAGCTGTTTGCCTGGAATGACCTCAAGTGCCGCGTGGTGAACCTGGATGACGAATTTGGCCGCCAACTGGCTGCCGAAGACCGCGAGTCGCGCCTGATCAGCTACAGCCTGGAAGATTCCAGTGCGTACCTGTATTGCCGTGATGCCCACTTCAATGACGAGGGTGTGCTCGCTACCCTGGTAACGCCGCAGGGCGAACATCATTTGCGCAGCACCTTGCTCGGTCGCTTCAACCTGAGCAACACCCTGGCGGCCATCGGCGCCTTGCTTGGCCTGGATTACGCCCTGGATGAAATCCTGCGTGTCCTGCCGAAGCTGGAAGGCCCGGTAGGTCGCATGCAGCGCCTGGGCGGCGGCAAGCAGCCACTGGTGGTGGTCGATTACGCCCACACCCCGGATGCCCTGGAAAAAGTCTTGGTCGCCCTGCGCCCACACGCCAAGGGCAAGCTCCTGTGCCTGTTCGGCTGCGGCGGTGATCGCGATCGCGGCAAGCGTCCGCTGATGGCCGAGATCGTCGAGCGTCTGGCCGACGGTGTACTCGTCACCGACGACAACCCGCGCAGCGAAGACCCGAGCCAGATTTTCGATGACATCCGTGTCGGCTTCAAAGACGCCTCCCATGCGACCTTCGTTGCCGGTCGTGGTGCAGCCATCGCCCAATTGATCGCCAGCGCCAGTGCTGACGACGTGGTGGTGCTGGCCGGTAAAGGCCACGAGGACTATCAGGAAATCAACGGCGAGCGTCATGCCTTCTCCGATCTGGTCGAGGCCGATCACGCCCTGACCGCCTGGGAGGTTGCCCATGCTTAAAGCGATGACATTCAGCGAGCTGACCGGGGCCCTGTCCGCCCGTGTGCTGTCGAGCGATTGCAGCTTCGACGGCGTCAGTATCGACAGTCGCAACATCAAGCCGGGCCAGCTGTTTGTGGCGCTGGCCGGCCCGCGTTTCGATGGTCACGACTACCTGAATGATGTCGCCGCCAAAGGCGCCGTGGGTGCCTTGGTGCAGCGTGAAGTGGCCGATTCCACCTTGCCGCAGTTGCTGGTGGCCGATACCCGTTTGGCCCTGGGACAGCTGGGCGCGCTCAACCGCGCCGCCTTCGACAAGCCTGTGGCCGCCGTCACCGGTTCCAGCGGCAAGACCACCGTCAAGGAACTGCTCGCCGGTGTCCTGCGCACGCGCGGGCCGGTGCTCGCCACCCGTGGCAACCTGAACAATGATTTCGGCGCACCGCTGACCCTGCTCGAACTGGCCCCGGAACACACGGCGGCCGTCATCGAGCTGGGCGCTTCGCGTATCGGCGAAATCGCCTACACCGTGGCGTTGACCAAGCCTCACGTGGCAATCATCAACAATGCCGGCACCGCCCACGTAGGCGAGTTCGGTGGCCCGGAAAAGATCGTCGAGGCCAAGGGTGAAATCCTCGAAGGCCTCGATGCGTCGGGCACCGCTGTACTGAATCTGGACGACAAGGCTTTTGAAACCTGGCGTGTACGTGCCGCCGGGCGCAAGGTCCTGACGTTTGCCGTGCTCAACGCTGCCGCCGATTTCCATGCCTCCAATATCACCGTGGATGCCCGTGGTTGCCCGTCTTTCACCTTGCACACCCCGCAAGGCAGCGATCACGTGCAGTTGAACCTGCTGGGCAATCACAACGTCGCCAATGCCTTGGCGGCTGCGGCTGCGGCTTACGCCTTGGGCGTGTCGCTGTTCGGCATCGCCACAGGCTTGGGCGCGGTGCAGCCGGTCAAGGGGCGCACCGTCGCGCAACTGGCCAGCAATGGCATGCGCGTCATTGATGACACCTACAACGCCAACCCGTCCTCGATCAATGCCGCTGTTGACCTGCTCAAGACCTTTGCCGGGCGCAAAGTGCTGGTGCTGGGTGACATCGGCGAGCTGGGTGATTGGGCCGAGCAAGGCCACCGTGAAGTCGGTGCCTATGCCGCTGGCAAAGTCGACGCGCTGTACGCCGTCGGCACGAACATGGCCCACGCCGTCGACGCCTTCGGCCTCGGCGCGCGGCATTTTTCGAGCCAGGCCGAGCTGATCCAGGCGCTGGTCGCGGCTGAACAAGACAAACAGACAACCATTTTGATCAAGGGATCGCGCAGCGCGGTGATGGAAAACGTCGTCGCGGCCTTGTGTGGTTCAAGTACGGAGAAACATTAATGCTGCTGCTGCTGGCTGAGTATCTGCAACAGTTCTACAAAGGCTTCGCGGTCTTCCAGTACCTGACCCTGCGCGGGATCCTGGGTGTGCTGACCGCGTTGTCTCTGTCGCTGTTCCTGGGGCCGTGGATGATCCGCACCCTGCAGAACCTGCAAATTGGTCAATCGGTTCGCAATGACGGCCCGCAGTCTCACCTGTCCAAGTCCGGCACCCCGACCATGGGCGGTGCGTTGATCCTGTCGTCCATCGGCATCAGCACCCTGCTGTGGGCCGACCTGCACAACCGCTACGTGTGGGTGGTGCTGCTGGTGACCCTGTTGTTCGGCGCCATCGGCTGGGTCGATGACTACCGCAAAGTGATCGAGAAAAACTCCAAGGGCCTGCCGAGCCGCTGGAAATATTTCTGGCAGTCGGTGTTCGGCCTGGCCGCAGCGATCTTCCTCTACACCACGGCGCCAAGCGCGGTGGAAACCACCTTGATCATCCCGATGCTCAAGGACGCCAGCATTCCACTGGGCATCGGCTTCGTTGTGCTGACCTACTTCGTGATTGTGGGCTCCAGCAACGCGGTCAACCTGACTGACGGCCTCGACGGCCTGGCGATCATGCCGACGGTGATGGTGGGCGGCGCGCTCGGCATCTTCTGCTACCTGTCGGGTAACGTGAAATTCGCTGAATACCTGCTGATCCCTTACGTACCGGGCGCAGGTGAGTTGATCGTGTTCTGCGGCGCGCTGATCGGTGCCGGCCTGGGCTTCCTGTGGTTCAACACCTACCCGGCGCAAGTCTTCATGGGTGACGTCGGCGCACTGGCGCTGGGCGCGGCCCTGGGCACCATCGCGGTGATCGTTCGCCAGGAAATCGTGCTGTTCATCATGGGCGGTGTGTTCGTGATGGAAACCCTGTCGGTGGTCATCCAGGTGGCCTCCTTCAAATTGACCGGGCGCCGCGTATTCCGCATGGCGCCGATTCACCACCACTTTGAACTCAAGGGCTGGCCCGAGCCACGCGTGATCGTCCGCTTCTGGATCATCACCGTGATTCTGGTGCTGATCGGCCTTGCCACCCTGAAACTGAGGTAGAAACGAGTGTCCCTGATCGCTTCAGACCACTTCCGCATCGTTGTCGGCCTCGGCAAGAGCGGCATGTCCCTGGTTCGCTTCCTGGCGAACCGGGGCACGTCGTTTGCCGTGGCCGACACGCGGGAAAATCCACCGGAGCTGGTCACGCTGCGCCGTGACTACCCGCACGTGGAAGTGCGTTGTGGCGAGCTGGATGTTGAGTTTCTGTGCCGCGCCGATGAGCTCTACGTGAGCCCCGGCCTGGCCCTGGCGACACCGGCCCTGCAAGCCGCTGCGGCCCGTGGCGTGAAGCTGTCCGGCGACATCGACCTGTTCGCGCGTAACGCGAAGGCGCCGATCGTGGCCATCAGCGGCTCCAACGCGAAAAGCACCGTGACCACCCTGGTCGGCGAGATGGCGGCTGCGGCCGGCAAGCGCGTAGCCGTGGGCGGCAACCTTGGCACCCCGGCGCTGGACCTGCTCAGCGACGATGTCGAGCTGTACGTGATGGAGCTGTCGAGCTTCCAGCTGGAAACCACCCACGACCTCGGCGCCGAAGTGGCGACCGTGCTGAACGTGAGTGAAGACCACATGGACCGCTACAGCGGCCTGCCGGCGTATCACCTGGCCAAGCACCGGATCTTCCGGGGTGCCAGGCAAGTGGTGGTCAACCGCCAGGATGCCCTGAGCCGTCCGCTGATGGGCGAAGGCCTGCCGTGCTGGACCTTTGGCCTGGGCAAACCCGATTTCAAAGCCTTTGGCATTCGTGAAGAGAACGGCGAGAAATACCTGGCCTTCGAATTCCAGAACCTGATGCCCGTGCGCGAGCTGAAGATCCGTGGCGCGCATAACCAGTCCAATGCCCTGGCGGCGTTGGCGCTGGGGCATGCCGTGGGCCTGCCGTTCGATGCCATGTTGTCGAGCCTGCGCACCTTCGCCGGGCTTGAGCACCGTTGCCAGTGGGTGCGCGACTTGAACGGCGTGAGCTACTACAACGACTCCAAGGCCACCAACGTCGGTGCTGCATTGGCCGCTATCGAAGGCCTGGGTGCCGATATCGAAGGCAAGCTGGTGCTGATCCTCGGTGGTGACGGCAAAGGCGCCGACTTCAAAGACCTTAAAGGCCCGGTGGCTGCTCAGTGCCGCGCCGTGGTGCTGATAGGCCGTGACTCCGACCTGATCGCCGCCGCCCTCGGTGACGGCGTGCCCCAGGTACGTGCCACCTCCCTGGACGATGCCATCGCTCAGTGCCACGCCCTGTCCCAGCCCGGCGATGCCGTGTTGCTGTCGCCGGCGTGCGCCAGTTTCGACATGTTCAAGAACTACGAAGAGCGCGGCCAGCTGTTCGCCCGCGGCGTGGAGGCCTTGGCATGAGTATCAACTTCCGTAACATCATCAAGCCCTACCCGTCGCCGATCATTACCGGCCGTGGCATCGACCTGGATTTCCCGATGCTCGCCGGTTGCCTCGCGCTGCTGGGCCTGGGCCTGGTGATGATCACCTCGGCGTCGTCCGAAGTGGCCGCGGTGCAGTCGGGCAACACCCTGTACATGATGATCCGTCACCTGGTGTACCTGGTGATCGGCCTCGGCACGTGCATCGTCACCATGATGATCCCAATCGCCACCTGGCAACGCCTGGGCTGGTTGATGCTGATCGGTGCGTTTGGCTTGCTGATCATGGTGATCCTGCCCGGCATCGGGCGCGAGGTGAACGGTTCGATGCGCTGGATCGGCTTCGGCGCGTTCAACGTACAGCCGTCGGAAATCGCCAAGGTGTTCGTGGTGATCTACCTGGCCGGTTACCTGGTGCGTCGCCAGAAAGAAGTGCGCGAAAGCTGGATGGGCTTCTTCAAGCCGTTCATCGTGCTGCTGCCCATGGCCGGCCTGTTGCTGATGGAGCCCGACTTCGGTGCCACCGTCGTGATGATGGGCGCTGCGGCGGCGATGCTGTTCCTCGGCGGCGTGGGCCTGTTCCGCTTCACCTTGATGGTGGTGCTGGCGGTGGCGGCCGTGACCATTCTGGTCCAGGCGCAACCCTACCGGATGGCTCGTCTGATCACCTTTACCGACCCATGGTCCGACCAGTTCGGTTCTGGCTACCAGTTGACCCAGGCGTTGATCGCCTTCGGTCGCGGCGAGTGGCTGGGCGTGGGCTTGGGCAACAGCGTACAGAAGCAGTTCTACCTGCCGGAAGCGCACACCGACTTCGTGTTCTCGGTGCTCGCCGAAGAGCTCGGCGTGGTCGGTTCGCTGTGCACCGTCGCACTGTTCGTGTTCGTGTGTGTGCGTGGCATGTACATCGGCTTGTGGGCCGAGAAGGCCAAACAGTATTTCGCCGCGTATGTGGCCTACGGCTTGTCGTTCCTGTGGATCGGCCAGTTCCTGATCAACATCGGTGTGAACGTCGGCCTGCTGCCGACCAAAGGCCTGACCTTGCCGTTCCTCAGTTACGGCGGCAGTTCGTTGGTGATCTGCTGCGCGTGCCTGGGCTTGTTGCTGCGCATCGAGTGGGAGAGTCGAACCCACCTGGGCAGCGAAGAGATGGAGTTCAGCGAAAGCGACTTCGCCGAGGAGCCGACCCATGGGCGCTAATGTGCTGATCATGGCCGGCGGCACCGGGGGGCATGTGTTCCCGGCCCTGGCGTGTGCGCGGGAATTCCAGAGCCGTGGCTACACGGTGCACTGGCTGGGCACGCCCCGAGGCATTGAAAACGAGCTGGTGCCCAATGCCGGTTTGCCGCTGCACCTGATCAATGTTTCCGGCCTGCGCGGCAAGAGCAAGTTGTCCCTGCTTAAAGCACCGTTCGTGTTGCTCAAGGCGGTGTGGCAGGCGCGCAAGGTCATCCGTGAATTGAAGCCTGTGTGTGTGCTTGGTTTTGGTGGGTATGTGACCGGGCCGGGTGGTGTTGCCGCCAAGCTCGCCGGCGTGCCGGTGATCGTGCACGAGCAGAACGCCGTGGCCGGTACCGCCAACCGCCTGTTGGTGCCCTTGGCCGCCCGGGTGTGCGAGGCCTTCCCGAAGACCTTTGGTGCCTCCGACAAACTGCGCACGACTGGCAACCCGGTGCGCCCTGAACTGTTTATGGACATCGCCCGTGACGCGCTGGCAGGGCGCAAGGCGCACCTGCTGATCATGGGCGGTAGCCTGGGCTCCGAGCCCTTGAACAAATTGCTGCCCGAAGCGCTGGCGCAACTCCCGGTGGAATTGCGTCCGGAGATCTTCCATCAGGCTGGCAAGAATCACGGTGAAGTCACCGCCACGCGTTATCGCGAAGCCGGTGTGGAGGCGAACGTACAGCCCTTCATCAAAGACATGGCCCACGCCTATGGCTGGGCCGACCTGGTGGTCTGCCGCTCCGGTGCGCTGACCGTCAGTGAACTGGCTGCCGCCGGTCTGCCGTCCTTGCTGGTGCCTCTGCCCCATGCCATCGACGATCACCAGACCCGCAACGCCGAATATTTGGCCGGGGAGGGCGCTGCCTTCCTGCTGCCGCAAAGAACGACTGGCGCCGCCGATTTGGCCGCACGCCTGACCGAGGTTTTGATGCAACCGGAACGACTCAACAGCATGGCGAGCACCGCAAGCCGCCTGGCCAAACCTGACGCAACCCGCACCGTGGTCGATATCTGCCTGGAGGTGGCCCATGGTTGAGAATCAGAAAGCCATGCCGCAACCCGAGATGCGCCGCATCCGTCGTATCCACTTCGTCGGCATCGGCGGCGTGGGCATGTGCGGTATCGCCGAAGTTTTGTTGAACCTGGGCTACCAGGTGTCCGGCTCCGACTTGAAAGAGTCGCCGGTGACCGACCGCCTGAAAACCTTTGGCGCGCAGATCTTCATCGGCCACCGCGCCGAGAACGCTGCCGAGGCCGACGTGCTGGTGGTGTCCAGCGCCGTGAACACCTCCAACCCGGAAGTGGCCACTGCCCTGGAGCGTCGCATTCCCGTCGTGCCACGCGCCGAGATGCTGGCCGAGCTGATGCGCTATCGCCACGGTATTGCCGTGGCCGGTACCCACGGCAAAACCACCACCACCAGCCTGATCGCTTCGGTGTTCGCGGCCGGTGGCCTGGACCCGACGTTCGTCATCGGTGGCCGCCTGAACGCTGCGGGCACCAATGCCCAGCTTGGCACCAGCCGTTACCTGATCGCCGAAGCCGATGAAAGTGACGCCAGCTTCCTGCACCTGCAGCCGCTGGTCGCCGTGGTCACCAACATCGACGAAGACCACATGGCCACCTACGACGGTGATTTCAACAAGTTGAAGAAAACCTTCGTCGAGTTCCTCCACAACCTGCCGTTCTACGGCCTGGCCGTGGTGTGCCTGGACGACCCGGTGGTGCGCGAGATCCTGCCGCTGGTCAAGCGTCCGACCGTGACCTATGGCTTCAGCGAAGACGCCGACGTGCGCGCCATCAACGTGCGCCAGGAAGGCATGCAGACCTTCTTCACCGTGCTGCGCCCGGACCGTGAACCACTGGATGTCTCGGTGAACATGCCGGGCAACCACAACGTGCTCAATTCCCTGGCGACCATCTGCATCGCCACCGACGAAGGCGTCAGCGATGAAGCCATCGTCGAAGGCCTGTCGCGCTTTGCTGGCGTGGGGCGTCGCTTCCAGGTCTACGGCCAGCTGCCGGTAGAAGGCGGCGACGTGATGTTGGTGGACGACTACGGTCACCACCCGACCGAAGTGGCGGCCGTGATCAAGGCCGTGCGCGGAGGCTGGCCTGAGCGCCGCCTGGTGATGGTCTACCAGCCGCACCGCTACAGCCGCACCCGCGATCTGTACGACGACTTCGTCAATGTATTGGCCGATGCCAACGTGTTGCTGTTGATGGAGGTCTACCCGGCCGGTGAAGAACCGATCCCGGGCGCCGACAGCCGCAAGCTGTGCAACAGCATCCGCCAGCGTGGCCAGTTGGACCCGATCTACATCGAGCGGGGTGTGGACCTGGCGCCGCTGGTCAAACCGCTGCTGCGTGCCGGCGACATCCTGCTGTGCCAGGGTGCCGGTGACATTGGGGGCCTTGCGCCTAAATTGCTGGCGAGCCCGCTGTTCGCTGCTGCCGAAAAGGGAGCGTCGAAATGATCACTGACTACGCCTCCCTGTTTTCGACTATTTCGCCTGCCGACTTCGGCCGCGTGGCCGTCCTGTTCGGCGGCAAGAGCGCTGAGCGCGAAGTGTCGCTCAAGTCCGGCAATGCTGTGCTCGAAGCCCTGCAAAGCGCCGGCGTGAACGCCTTCGGCATCGATGTGGGCGATGATTTCCTCGCTCGTTTGCAGGCTGAGAAGATCGATCGCGCCTTCATCATTCTCCACGGCCGTGGCGGTGAAGACGGCAGCATGCAAGGCCTGCTGGAATGCGCTGGCATCCCGTACACCGGCAGCGGCATCCTTGCGTCGGCACTGGCGATGGACAAGTTGCGCACCAAGCAGGTGTGGCACAGCCTGGGCATTCCAACCCCGCGTCACAGTGTTCTGTGCAGCGAAGACGATTGTATTTCTGCAGCCAAGGAACTGGGCCTGCCTTTGATCGTCAAACCTGCCCATGAAGGCTCCAGTATCGGCATGGCCAAAGTGAACTCGGCCGCCGAATTGATCGACGCATGGAAAGCGGCAAGTACCTACGATTCGCAAGTGTTGGTGGAACAGTGGATTTCCGGTCCCGAGTACACCATCGCCACCCTGCGTGGCCAGGTATTGCCGCCTATCGCATTGGGCACGCCCCACACCTTTTACGACTACGACGCCAAGTACCTGGCTTCCGATACCCAGTACCGGATCCCGTGCGGCCTTGACGCAACCAAAGAACAGGAGTTGATGGACCTCACGGCGAAAGCCTGTGAGGCGCTGGGTATCGCCGGTTGGGCGCGGGCAGACGTGATGCAGGATGACCAAGGGAATTTCTGGTTCCTGGAAGTCAACACCGCGCCAGGGATGACCGACCACAGCCTGGTTCCTATGGCAGCTCGTGCCGCCGGTTTGGACTTCCAGCAGTTGGTGCTGGCGATCCTTGCAGCCAGCATTGAGCCTCGAGGCTAAGCACATGAACGGCGCATCGCTTCGTCATCAGCCCCCACAAGCTCCCGGCCGCAAGCCGGTGCCCCGGGGTGCCAGCCGGATGGTGGCTAAAGAGCCGATGTCGGCGCGCCTGCCGAAAGCCAATTTTGGTTTCCTCAAGGCGTTGTTCTGGCCGGTGCTGCTGGTGGTGTTGGGCTTCGGAACCTACGAGGGCGCGCAGCGTCTGTTGCCGTATGCCGACCGGCCGATCACCAAGATCAGCGTGCAGGGCGACTTGAGCTACATCAGCCAGCAAGCCGTGCAACAGCGCATCGGCCCGTACCTGGCGGCGAGCTTCTTCACCATCGACCTGGCCGGCATGCGCTCGGAGTTGGAGCAGATGCCGTGGATCGCCCACGCCGAAGTCCGCCGCGTATGGCCGGACCAGGTGACGATCCGCCTCGAAGAACAACTGCCCGTGGCCCGCTGGGGTGACGAAGCGCTGTTGAACAACCAGGGCCAGGCGTTTACGCCGCGTGAGCTGGCCAACTACGAGCACCTGCCGCAGCTGTTCGGGCCGCAGCGGGCGCAGCAGCAAGTGATGCAGCAGTACCAGGCCCTGAGCCAGATGCTGCGGCCGCTGGGCTTCTCCATTGCACGCCTGGAACTGCGTGAACGGGGTAGCTGGTTTTTGACGACCGGGGCAGGCAGTTCCGGCCCGGGCATCCAGTTGTTGCTGGGACGCGACCGCTTGGTGGAAAAGATGCGCCGCTTCATTGCCATCTATGACAAGACCTTGAAAGAACAGATTACGAACATTGCGAGCGTCGACCTGCGTTACGCCAACGGCCTTGCCGTCGGCTGGCGTGAACCGGCTGCGCCCACGGCAGCCCAACCCGCTGTCGCGAAGAATTAAGAAGAGGCAGGACCCATGGCAAACGTGCAAAGCGGCAAAATGATCGTCGGTCTCGATATCGGCACCTCCAAGGTGGTGGCGCTGGTCGGCGAGGTCGGGGAAGACGGCACGATCGAAATCGTCGGTATTGGCACGCATCCGTCCCGGGGCCTGAAGAAGGGCGTGGTGGTGAACATCGAGTCCACCGTGCAATCGATCCAGCGCGCCATCGAAGAAGCGCAGCTGATGGCCGGTTGCCGGATCCACTCGGCGTTCGTCGGCGTGGCGGGCAACCATATCCGCAGCCTGAACTCCCACGGCATCGTGGCGATCCGCGACCGCGAAGTCAGCTCGGCCGACCTTGAGCGCGTCCTCGACGCCGCCCAGGCCGTGGCGATCCCGGCTGACCAGCGCGTGCTGCACACCCTGCCGCAGGACTACGTGATCGACAACCAGGAAGGCGTTCGCGAGCCCCTGGGCATGTCGGGCGTACGTCTGGAGGCCAAGGTCCACGTGGTGACCTGCGCCGTTAACGCCGCACAGAACATTGAAAAATGCGTGCGTCGCTGCGGCCTGGAAATCGACGACATCATTCTCGAGCAACTGGCCTCGGCCTACTCGGTACTGACCGACGACGAAAAAGAACTGGGCGTGTGCCTGGTCGACATCGGCGGCGGCACCACCGACATCGCGATCTTCACCGAGGGTGCGATCCGTCACACCGCCGTGATCCCGATTGCCGGCGACCAGGTGACCAACGACATCGCCATGGCGTTGCGCACACCGACCCAGTACGCCGAAGAAATCAAGATCCGCTACGCCTGCGCCCTGGCCAAGCTGGCCGGTGCCGGCGAGACCATCAAGGTGCCAAGCGTGGGCGACCGTCCACCGCGCGAGCTGTCGCGCCAGGCCCTGGCCGAGGTGGTCGAGCCACGCTACGACGAACTGTTCACCCTGATTCAGGCGGAACTGCGCCGCAGCGGCTACGAAGATTTGATCCCGGCCGGCATCGTGCTGACCGGTGGCACCTCGAAGATGGAAGGCGCGGTCGAACTGGCCGAGGAAATCTTCCACATGCCGGTTCGCCTGGGCGTGCCCCATGGCGTCAAAGGCCTGGGCGACGTGGTGCGCAACCCGATTTATTCCACTGGCGTGGGCTTGCTGTTGTACGGGCTGCAAAAGCAGACCGACGGCATTTCCCTGTCGGGCCCGAGCATCCGTGACAGCTACCGCAGCGACGACGAAGCGAAAGCGCCGTTGTTCGAGCGTTTGCAGGCCTGGGTCAAGGGCAACTTCTAAGCGATTTACCGCAACACCGACACACCGCAGCACCGTTGTAAGCAGTAGGCGAAAAAACTAGAGAAATGAAAGGAGAGGGAACATGTTCGAACTCGTAGACAACATCCCCGCAAGCCCGGTCATCAAAGTGATCGGTGTCGGCGGTGGCGGCGGCAACGCTGTCAACCACATGGTCAAGAGCAACATTGAAGGCGTTGAATTCATCTGCGCCAACACTGATGCCCAGGCGCTGAAAAGCATCGGCGCGCGGACCATCCTGCAATTGGGCACCGCTGTGACCAAGGGCCTCGGCGCTGGCGCGAACCCGGAAGTCGGTCGTCAAGCCGCCCTGGAAGACCGCGAGCGTATTGCTGAAGTGCTGCAAGGCACCAACATGGTGTTCATCACCACGGGCATGGGCGGTGGTACCGGTACCGGTGCTGCACCGATCATTGCCGAAGTGGCCAAGGAAATGGGTATTCTGACGGTTGCAGTCGTGACCCGTCCGTTCCCGTTCGAAGGTCGCAAGCGCATGCAGATCGCCGACGAAGGTATCCGTCTGCTGTCTGAAAGCGTCGACTCGTTGATCACCATCCCCAACGAGAAGCTGCTGACCATCCTGGGCAAGGACGCAAGCCTGCTGTCCGCTTTTGCCAAGGCTGACGATGTACTGGCCGGTGCCGTTCGCGGTATCTCCGACATCATCAAGCGCCCAGGCATGATCAACGTCGACTTTGCCGACGTACGTACTGTCATGAGCGAAATGGGCATGGCCATGATGGGCACTGGCTGCGCCAGCGGTCCGAACCGTGCACGTGAAGCCACTGAAGCGGCCATCCGCAACCCGTTGCTCGAAGACGTGAACCTGCAAGGTGCACGCGGCATCCTGGTGAACATCACCGCCGGTCCTGACCTGTCCCTGGGTGAGTACTCCGACGTGGGTAGCATCATCGAAGCCTTCGCTTCCGAGCACGCCATGGTCAAAGTCGGTACCGTGATCGACCCGGACATGCGCGACGAGCTGCACGTCACCGTGGTTGCGACCGGCCTGGGTGCAAAAATCGAGAAGCCTGTGAAGGTCATCGACAACACCCTGCACAACAGCCAAGCCAGCCACGCCAGCCAAGCGGCTGCTGCTCCAGCGCCTGCGCGCCAGGAACTGCCGTCGGTGAACTACCGTGACCTGGACCGTCCGACCGTGATGCGCAACCAGGCTCAGGCCGGTGCTGCGGCGTCCCGTAGCCCGAATCCGCAAGATGATCTGGACTATCTGGACATCCCGGCATTCTTGCGTCGTCAGGCCGATTAATGGAATGTATCAGGGCTATGAAGGTGATTGGTGTTCAGCAAAGGTCTGGTCTGCTATTATCGCCAGCCTTTGTTGATACCAGTTCGCAATTTGCGCTCAAGCGGTCCAAGCCATGATTAAACAACGCACCCTGAAGAATATTATCCGTGCCACAGGTGTAGGTCTGCACTCCGGGGAGAAGGTATACCTGACCCTCAAGCCTGCACCTGTCGACACCGGCATCGTGTTTGTTCGTGCCGACCTGGACCCTGTGGTGCAGATTCCTGCTCGCGCGGAAAACGTTGGCGAAACCACGATGTCGACCACATTGGTCAACGGTGACGTCAAAGTGGACACGGTGGAGCACTTGCTCTCGGCCATGGCTGGCCTGGGCATCGATAACGCCTACGTCGAGCTCTCCGCGTCCGAAGTCCCGATCATGGATGGCAGCGCTGGACCCTTCGTATTCTTGATTCAATCTGCCGGCCTGGAAGAACAGGACGCAGCCAAGAAGTTCATTCGCATTCTGCGGGAAGTGACAGTAGAAGACGGCGACAAGCGCGCCACCTTCGTCCCGTTCGAAGGCTTTAAAGTGAGCTTTGAGATCGATTTCGATCACCCGGTATTCCGTGACCGCACCCAAAGTGCAAGCGTGGATTTTTCCAGCACTTCGTTCGTAAAAGAAGTCAGCCGCGCCCGTACCTTTGGTTTCATGAGTGACATCGAGTACCTGCGCAAGCACAACCTCGCACTCGGCGGCAGCGTTGAAAACGCCATCGTGGTCGACGCGGATGGTGTACTGAACGAAGACGGCCTTCGCTACGAAGACGAGTTCGTGAAGCACAAGATCCTCGATGCAATCGGTGACCTCTACCTGCTGGGCAATAGCCTGATAGGCGAGTTCAAAGGCTTCAAGTCGGGCCACGCCCTTAACAACCAGCTGCTGCGCAAGTTGATTGAGCAGACAGACGCTTGGGAAGTCGTGACCTTCGAAGATGCCAGCACCGCACCGATCTCTTACATGCGTCCCGTTGCGGCGGTGTAAGTAACAACTCTCTTTCTTTAGTTTTGAAAGGCCACCCTCGGGTGGCCTTTTTTTATGCCTGTAGTTCAGGTTTATGAAGATCAAAAATGTGGGAGCGGGCTTGCCCGCGAAGGCAATGTGTCAGCTACACATTTGTTGCCTGACACTCCGCTTTCGCGGGCAAGCCCGCTCCCACATTTGATTTCACAAGACTTGAAGTCTGCTTAAGACTCTAGTGCCGCAGCATCCACGATCCGGTTGCGCCCCGTGTGCTTGGCCTCATATAACGCCTGGTCCGCACTCAACAACAACGCTTCCAACGACACACGGCTGCGCTTGTTCCAGGTGCTCATGCCAATGCTCACCGTGATCGGCTGCGCATCACCCGCCATCCGAGGCAGACGCTCGACGCTGCAGCGAATGTGTTCGGCAATCACCCAGGCGCCCTTGGCGTCGGTATGTGGCAGCACCACCGCGAATTCCTCCCCGCCATAGCGCGCCGCCAAGTCGGCAGGGCGGCGGATGTTGTCGCCGATCACCTGGGCAACCCTGCGTAGCGCCTCATCACCGCCATGATGGCCATGGCGGTCGTTGAAAGCCTTGAAGTGGTCCACGTCGATCATCAGCAGGGTCAGCGGTTCGGTTGAGCGCTGTGCCCGGTCCCATTCCAGGCGCATGCGTTGGTCCAGTGTGCGGCGGTTCGCCAGGCCGGTCAGGGCGTCGGTGGCTGCCAGTTCTGACAGCACCTGTTCGGCGCGATGGCGGCGGCGCAGTTCCTTGCTCAGCATCCACGTCAGCCACAACAGCCCCGCGCACAGCACCCCGGTGGCCAGGCTGATCAGCACGGCGGCGCGCTTCCACTGTGCGAACACCTCATCGCTGGACAGCGCCACCGCCACGATCAACGGCAAGGTGCCCACGGTGGAAAAGGTGTACAGCCGCTCCTGTCGGTCGACGCTGGAGATGCCCTGGAAGCTGCCGTCGCGCTCCTTGAGCATGCGTGCCACGTTCGGGCGCTGGCTGAGGTCCTTGTCGACCATGTCCAGCTCCAGCATCGGTTGCTGCGCCAGCAGGATGCCCTGGTGATTGATCAGGTTGATGGTGCTGTTGCTGCCGATGTTCAGGCTGCTGAACAGCTGGTGGAAGTACGACAGCCGCATGGACGCCACCGCGACGCCCTGGAAGCGCCCATCCGCCGACGAGATACGCCGGCTGAACGCGATGCGCCACTGGTCATCGCAGATGCAGCGCGCCATGAATGGGCGGCTGATGTACAGGCCGATATCGGGCGCTGCCCGGTGCACCTGGAAATAATCCCGGTCGGCGAAGTTACCGGTCTTGGGCGTCAGCAGCGAAGAGTCGGCAATCACCTC
This sequence comes from Pseudomonas sp. GW821-FHT05H12, assembly GCF_059419385.1. NCBI lineage: Bacteria > Pseudomonadati > Pseudomonadota > Gammaproteobacteria > Pseudomonadales > Pseudomonadaceae > Pseudomonas > Pseudomonas sp. GW821-FHT05H12. The sequence goes on from NZ_JBWKRS010000012.1 coordinate 40,549, forward strand.
GCCATTGGCATCCAGCAGCAGAATATCGCCCTTGTAGGGCGCAGCGGCGGAGCGATCGAACAGCACCAGGTGGCGAATACTCGCGGAGACGCCCTGCAGGTCATTGCGCTCGGTGGCGGCGATCAGGCCCTTGAGGGCCATGTCGTACAGTTCGACGTTGCGCAGCACATCGGCGTCGATCAATTGGGTGATGTTATTGGCGGTACGCTTGGCGGTCTGCAGGGTATTGGCGTGTTCGCGGACCAGCAGGGCCGCCACGATCGCCACGATCAGCAGCACCGTAAGGACGCTGCCCAGGATCAGCAAGCGTTCCGGGCGACGTGTAGGGCGGGGCAGGCTTGGACTCATCGGGCGTACTTCTGCTGCAAGGATGCCCATAGCGTAGCCCTTGAATCACCTTGCCGGGTAACGCCAATGGTCCCATTCAGCAAGCGCTGGCCTCTGCCACCCGGTTGCGCCCGCTGTGCTTGGCCTCGTACAGCGCCTGGTCGGCACTGAGCAGCAGCGCCTCCAGCGGCTGGCGGTGGCGTTTATGCCAGGTGCTCATGCCGATACTCACCGTGATCGGCCGTTCGGCGCCGGCCACGCGGGGCAGAAGCTCGATGCTGCTGCGGATGTGTTCGGCGATGACCCGGGCGCCCTTGGCGTCGGTATCGGGCAGCACCACCGCAAACTCCTCGCCACCATAGCGTGCGGCCAGGTCGGCGGGGCGACGGATATTGCTTCCGATCACCTGGGCCACCGTGCGCAGTGCCGCGTCGCCACCGTGATGACCGTGGCGGTCATTGAACGCCTTGAAGTGGTCCACATCGATCATCAGCAGGGTCAGCGGCTCGGTCGAACGCTGTGCGCGGTCCCATTCCAGGCGCAGGCGATCATCCAGGGTTCTGCGGTTGGCCAGGCCCGTGAGGGCATCGGTGGCCGCCAGTTCCGACAGCACCTGCTCGGCGCGATGGCGACGGCGCAACTCGCGGCGCAACATCCAGGTCAACCATAACAGGCCAATGCACAGCACCCCGGTGGCGCCGCTGGTCAACAATGCGGCGCGCTCCCAGGGCGCGAATACATCTTCACTGGCCAGAGCCACCACCACGATCAGCGGCAACTCGCCGACATTGCTGAACGTATACAGCCGTTCTGTACCCGAGAGCGATGAGATCGCGCGAAAACTCCCTTCGCCTTCATGCAGCATGCGTTTGAAGTTGGGCCGATCACTCAGGTCCTTGTCGATCATGTCGCGTTCCAGCAGCGGTTGCTGGGCCAGGAGAATGCCGTGGGTATTGAGCAGGTTCACCGAGCTGCCATTGCCGATGGTGAGCCGGTTGAACAGTTGATCGAAGTACGCCAGGCGCATGGTCGCCACCGCGACCCCGGCAAACTCGCCATTGGGCCCCGACACTCGGCGGCTGAATGCAATGCGCCAGACCTGGTCGCAATCGCAGCGAATCTTGAACGGGCGACTGATGAACAGCCCAACCTGGCTGTTGTTCTGGTGGGCCAGGAAGTAATCCCGGTTGGCGAAATTGCGCGGTGTCGGGTGCAGCGTCGAGGAGTCGGCGATGACCGCACCGTTGGCATCCAGCAACAGCACTTCGCCCTTGAAGGGCGCGGCGGTGGATTGATCAAACTGCACCAGATGCTGAATATCGGCTGACACATGCGCAAGGTCATTGCGCGTGGTCGCGGCGATCAACCCTTGCAGCGCCAGGTCGTAGAGTTCGACGTTGCGCAGCACATCGGCATTGATCAGTTGGGTAATGTTGGTGGTCGATCGCTTGGCGGCCAGCAGGGTGCTGTCATGTTCGCGGCTGAGCAGGGCAGCCACGATGATCACGATCAGGAGGACGGTGAAGCCACTGCCCAACATCAGCAACAGCTCTGAACGAGAGGGCAAGTTACGAGTACGGGGTTGACTCATCGCGCAGACTTCAACGGAGTAGATGCTGGCAGTTTAGTGCTGCGCGATGAAAATTAAATGATTGGTTAACAGGAAATCAGAATACGTTGATCGGGTAGTCCACGATCACCCGGTATTCGTCCACGTCCCGGTCTACCGCCGAGTAGCCATTGCCACCCCGGTTGGTTGCCCATTGCAGGCGTACCGCCAGGTCCTTGGCCTTGCCGCCTTGCACCACATATTTCAGGTCAATGTCGCGTTCCCAGTGCTTGGCATCCTTGCCATCGGCGCTGTACCAGGCACTGTAGCCACGGCTATTGGGGTCGACTTTGGTCAGGTCGGTCTTGCCGCTGATGTAGGACACGGCAGACGTCAGGCCGGGCAGGCCGAGGCCGGCAAAGTCATAAGCGTACTTGAGTTTCCAGGAGCGCTCGTTGGGGCCGTTGAAGTCCGAGTACTGCTGGGAGTTGTCCAGGTAGATGCTGTCGCCCTGGGTGATGTAGTCGAACGGCGTGTTGCCGTTCACCCGCTGATAGGCCGCGGTGATGCTGTGGTTGCCCACGCCCACGGTGAAATGCAGGCTGTAGGTGTTGTTGTCGATCGCGCCCAGCAGCGATTGCCCGGTGTCCTGGGTGTGGTAGTAGTGCAGGCCTGGGTTGAGGCTGACCAGGTCGTTCAGGGCGTAGGTGTAGTCCAGGTCGTAGTAGTACTGGTGCCACACATCCTTGAGTTCGGACGCATACAGGTTGCTGGTCAGGCCTGGAATGCCGCTGAAGGACACGCCGGCCCAATCCAGATGCTGGCTGTCGGCGTGATCTGGCAGGGTGCCGTAGCTGGTGCCGATGCGACGGTGGCCGCTCTGGTTGTAGAGCTTGGTGAAGCTGGCTTGGCCGCCTTCGAACATCCAGCCATCGAAACTGTGGTTGGTCAGGCTCACACCGCGGAACGTCTGCGGCAGCATGCGGGTCATGCCGCCAGCGATCACCGGGTTGTTGAGGAACAGGTCGCCGGCTTTCAATTCGGTGTCAAACGCGCGCATTTTCAGCGTGCCGCCTGCGGTCGAAAACGACCCCGGGGCTTTACCGTTGCCCGAGCCCACGGGCAGGATGCTGGAACCGTCGGTACCGCCACCGCCGTCAAGCTTGAGGCCGAGCATGGCGTGGGCGTCCAGGCCAAAGCCGACGGTGCCCTGGGTGTAGCCGGATTCGAAGGTGCCGAGAAAACCCTGGCCCCATTCCTTGCTGTCATCGGTGTGGATGTCGCGACGGTCGCGGTTCATGTAGTAGTTGCGGGTGTTGATCGTGAGGTGGGCGCCTTCGACGAAACCGTCGGCGGGGGTGGAGTCTGCCGCGTGGGCAAGAGGGGCAATCGTTGCTGCAATAGCGAGGAATAGCGGGGTGAACGTCAGCGAGTTCTTCACCGGTGGAGCTCCTTTGGGTCAATCAAAAACGGCCAATGTCGTGGGGGTGTGCCTGGCCTTTTTTACGGCAAAAAAAAGCCGCTGAAGTCAGCGGCTTTGAACAGATTCCCAGTGTAGAGCCCTGGAAATAAGTCGAGGGGAATTCGGGTGAGCGGGAAGCTGCCTTGCCGTCTCGCTCATCGGTGCGTCAAATTAACGCAGGTGAGCGGTGCGATACAGAGTGTAACAAGATAATGACTGTTGCCCAAATCGCAACAGTTAGAGACGTGGAGGGCTTACCTGATACACCGCGATCCAAATGTGGGAGCTGGCTTGCCTGCGATAGCGTCGGTGAATTCAACACCGCCATCGCAGGCAAGCCAGCTCCCACATTTGGGCCAAGGTGTTTTGGGGCTATACGGGCAGGGTGATGCCAAAGGTATTGCCGCCGCCATCACTGCGCACAAACACATCCCCGCCATGCATCAGCGCAATCGCCTTGACGATGGCCAGCCCCAGCCCGTGATTGGCGCCGCTGTTGCTGCGCGAGGCATCCACCCGATAGAAGCGCTCGAACAGACGCGGCAAATGTTCGCTGGCAATCTCGTCACCCGGGTTGGTGACCCCGATCGCCACCTGATGATCCTGCATTTCAATGTTCACTTCGATGACCCGCCCGGGCGCGGTGTGCTGCACCGCGTTGCTGAGCAGGTTGATCAAGGCGCGGCGCAGGTGGGCTTTTTCGATGTGGACCAAGGCATCCCCGCGCACCCGCACCTTGACCTGGGCGTCTTCGAGGATGAAGTCCAGGTAATCGAGGGTGGTCGCCACTTCATCGGCCAGGGAGCTTTCGATCAGCTTGGTGGCCTTGCTGCCCTGGTCGGCGCTGGCGAGGAACAGCATGTCGTTGATGATCGAGCGCAGCCGTTCCAGTTCTTCAAGGTTCGATTGCAGCACCTCGAAGTAGTGCTCGGCCGAGCGCCCACGGGTCAGCGCCACCTGGGTCTGGCCGATCAGGTTGGTCAGCGGCGAGCGCAGTTCGTGGGCCACGTCGGCATTGAACGACTCAAGGCGCGAGTAGGCTTGTTCCACGCGGTCGAGGGTGGAGTTGAACGAGTTGACGAATTGGCTCAATTCCGGCGGCAGCGGCGACAAGTGCAGGCGCCCGGACAGTTTGGGCGGGGCGAGCTTCTGCGCTTCGTCCGAGAGTTTGCCCAGTGGCTTGAGGCCGATGCGCGAGACCCAGAACCCCAGCAGCGCCGCCAGCGCTACGCCGATACAGGCCAGGCCGATCAAGGCCATCAGCAGTTGGTGCTGGGTGGCGCGGAAGTTCTCGGTGTCGATAGCAATCATGAAGCGCAGGGGCGGGCGCTGTTCCTTGGCCGGGAACTGGCTCAGCAGCACCTTGAACGGGTATTCATGCCCGGGCAGGCGCAGGTCGCGCTTGCCGGTCGGCCCTTCGGCGAAGGCGCGGATCTGGGCGTCGGGGTTGCCGTACTCGTACGTCGGGTCACTGCTCACCACCCAGAAGCGGATGCGCTTGTCTTCCTCGCCGAGCAGCTTGAGCTTGGCGGTGATTTTTGCCCAATGGTCCGGTGTGCCGAAGCGGTTCACCGACGACTCCAGCACGCTGTAGCGCGCGTCCAGTTCGGCACCCGGCAACAACCCCAGTCCACGGTCCACTTGCTGGTACAGCGCGCCGCCGATCAGCATGAAGATCAACAGCGCCACCAGCGTGAACATGCCGCTCAGGCGCAGAGCGATGGAGTTAGACGACACTTCGGCTCTCCAGTACGTAGCCCATGCCGCGAATGGTGTGCAGCAGTTTCTGCTCGAACGGCCCGTCGAGCTTGGCGCGCAGACGTTTGATCGCGACTTCGACCACGTTGGCGTCGCTGTCGAAATTGATGTCCCAGACCATTTCCGCGATGGCGGTCTTGGACAGGATTTCACCCTGGCGCCGCGCCAATACGCTGAGCAGCGAGAACTCCTTGGCCGTCAGGTCCAGGCGCAGGCCGTTACGGCTGGCCTTGCGGCTGATCAGGTCGATCCACAGGTCGGCGACGGTCACCTGCACCGGCTCATGGCCGCCGCTGCGCCGGGTCAACGCCTGCAGGCGCGCCACCAGCTCCAGGAACGAAAACGGTTTGCCCAGGTAGTCATCGGCGCCCTCACGCAGGCCGCGAATGCGGTCTTCGACGCGCTCGCGGGCGGTGAGCATGATCACCGGCGTCTGCTTGCGTGCACGCAAGGCGCGCAGCACACCAAAGCCATCGAGGCCCGGCAGCATCACGTCGAGCACGATCACGGCGTAATCGTTCTCCAGCGCCAGGTGCAAACCCTCGACGCCCTCACGGGCCACATCGACGGTGTAGCCTTGTTCGGTCAGGCCGCGGTGCAGGTAGTCCGCGGTTTTTTCTTCATCTTCAATAATCAGGACGCGCATGACACCGCCTCAGTGTGTGGTCGCCAACGCAGGCGCAGGTGTGGGCCGGTGAAAAAACTTTTCAAGGTACAAGTATATGACCGGTGTAGTGAACAGCGTCAGCGCCTGGCTCACCAGCAAGCCGCCGACCACGGCGATGCCCAGTGGCTGGCGTAACTCGGCGCCGGCGCCATAGCCCAGCATCAGCGGCAGGGCGCCGAGCAGGGCGGCCAGGGAGGTCATGATGATCGGGCGGAACCGCGTGATACAGGCCTCGAAGATCGCATCATGAGGTGTCAGGCCACGCGTACGTTGCGCCTCCAGGGCAAAGTCGATCAACAGGATACCGTTCTTCTTCACAATCCCGATCAGTAGCACCAGGCCGATCAGCGCCATGATCGAGAAGTCCTGGCCCAGCAGCCACAACATGATCAGCGCGCCCAGCCCGGCCGAGGGCAGGGTCGAGATGATGGTCAGCGGGTGCACAAAGCTCTCATACAGCACGCCCAAAATGATGTAGACCGCCACCAGCGCCGCAAGGATCAGCCACGGCTGGCTGGCCAGTGAACTCTGGAACGCCTGGGCCGCGCCCTGGAAATTGCCGATGATCGAGGTCGGCATGCCGATCTCGTTTTTCGCCTGGTTGAGCAGGATCACCGCATCACCCAGCGCCACGCCGGGCGCCAGGTTGAACGACAGGTTGGCCGCCGGGAACATACCGTCATGGCTGATCGACAACGGGCCAACGGTGGGCGCATCGACGCTGGCCACCGCCGACAGCGGCACCATTTCATTGGTCAGTGGTGAGCGCAGGTAGAAGTAATTCAGGCTTTCGGCCTTGCCGCGCTGGCGGGTGTCCAGTTCCAGCACCACCTGGTACTGGTTGATTTCGGTCTGGAACTCATTGACCTGGCGTTGCCCGAAGGCGTCGTACAGCGCCTGGTCGACATCGGTGGCGGTCAGGCCGAAGCGTGCCGCCGCGCGGCGGTCGATGGTGATGTGGGTGATGCTGCCGCCCAGCTGCAAGTCGTTGGAGATATCGCGGAACGCCGGAATGGAGCGCAGCTTTTCGGTCAGGCGTTGGGTCCAGGTATTGAGCGTCGCGCCGTCGTTGCTTTTGAGCACATATTGGTACTGGCTGCGGCTGGGGCCCGAGCTGAGGTTGATGTCCTGGCCGGCGCGCAGGTACAGGACGATCCCCGGCACGGCGGCCAGCTTGGGGCGGATGCGGTCGATGAACTGGCTGGCGGACACGTCCCGGTCACCCCGGTCCACGAGGGAGATCCAGAAGCGGCCGTTGGCGATGGTCTGGTTGCTACCGGTGACGCCAACAGAGTGGGAGAACGCCCGCACGGCGGGGTCAGCCTTCATGATTTCGGCCAGCGCCTTGTGCTTGGCAACCATGTCGGGGTACGACACGTCCGCCGCCGCTTCGCTGGTTCCTAGGATGAAACCGGTGTCCTGCACCGGGAAAAAACCCTTGGGGATAAACACATAACCCGCCACGGCCAGGCCCAGGGTCAGGAGGAAAATACCGGCCATCGTGCGCTGTTGGGCGAGGGCGCGGCGCAGGTTCCGTTCGTAACCTGCCAGCAGGCGTTCGCCAAAGCCGGGTTTGTCGTGGGGGCGATGGCTCGGCGCTTTCATGAACAGCGCCGCCAGGGTCGGCGCAAGGGTCAGGGACACCACGACGGAAATCAGGATGGTCGATGTGGCGGTCAAGGCAAACTCCTTGAACAGCCTGCCGACCACACCGCCCATGAACAGCAGCGGAATAAACGCGGCCACCAGCGACACGCTGATGGACACCACGGTGAAGCCAATCTCGCTGGCCCCCTTGATCGCCGCCTCGCGCTTGTCCAGGCCGGTTTCGAGGTGGCGATGGATGTTCTCCACCACCACGATCGCGTCGTCCACCACAAACCCCACGGCCACCACGATGGCGACCAGGGTCAGGTTGTTCAGGCTGAAGCCCATCACGTACATCAGCGCAAAGCTGGCGACCAGTGACACGCCCAGCACGCTGGACACAATGACGGTGGCTGACCATTGGCGCAGGAAGATCGCCATGACCCCCACCACCAGCAGGATGGCGATCAGCAGGGTCATTTCCACTTCGTGCAGCGAGGCGCGGATGGTGGTGGTGCGGTCCATCAGCACGCTGACCTGGACCGAGGCGGGTAGCATGGCTTCCAGGCGCGGCATTTCGGCCTGGATGCGTTCTACGGTCTCGACAATGTTGGCGCCGGGCTGGCGGGTAATCACCAGGTTGACGCCGGGGGTGTCAACCGCCCAGGCCTGGACGTAGGCATTTTCCGAGCCATTGACCACCTTGGCCACATCCCGCAGTTGCACCGGTGCGCCGTTCTTGTAGGAGATGATCAGGTCGCCGTATTCATCCGGGTGAAACAGCTGGTCGTTGGTTGCCAGGGTCGACACGCTGTTCTTGCCGTACAGCGCGCCTTTGGCCAGGTTCAGGCTGGATTGCTGGATGGCCAGGCGAACATCCGCGAGGGTCAGGCCGATGGCCGCGAGCTTGTCGGGCGAGGCCTGTACGCGGATCGCCGGGCGTTGCTGGCCGGTGATGTTGATCTGGCCGACGCCGTCGACCTGGCTGAGTTGCCGGGCCAGCAGGGTTTCTACCAGGTCGCTCAACTCGGTACCGGGCATGTCATGGGAACTGACGCTGATGATCAGCACCGGGCTGTCTGCCGGGTTGACCTTGCGCCAAGTCGGCAGGCTTGGCATGTCGCTGGGCAGCTTGCCGGCCGCGGTGTTGATGGCGGCCTGCACCTCTTGGGCGGCCGTGTCGATGCTCTTGTCGAGGGTGAATTGCAGGGTCAGCAGGCTTGAGCCGAGGGCGCTGCTGGAGGTCATCTGGGTCATGCCGGGAATGGCACTGAACTGCACTTCCAGCGGCGTCGCCACGGAGGACGCCATAGTGTCGGGGCTGGCGCCGGGTAGCTGGGCGGTTACCTGGATCGTCGGGAACTCAGCTTCCGGCAGCGGGGCGATAGGCAGTTTGGGGAACGCAATCAGCCCCAACAGCACCAGGGCAAATGTCAGCAGCAAGGTGGCGACCGGGCGGTCGATGCACCACGCGGAAACCGACCCCCGCGACGTCATGGCTGCACCTTGGCGTCAGCGGTCTGGATCACCTGCGGTGGCTCTTTGAGAATCTCGACCTTGGCACCGGACTTGAGGCGCGACTGGCCATCACTGACCAGCACGTCACCGGCCTGGATGCCCTTGAGGATATTGAATTCGCTGTCCTGGTACACCACCTGCACCGGCACGATGTCCACCTTGTCGCCATTGACGCGGTACACGAAGTGCGAGTCCAGGCCTCGCTGCACCACGGTTGGCGGCACGGCCAGGGCGTTGCGGTCGAGGGCGGTCTGGATCTTGATCGTCACCAGCTGGCCCGGCCAGAGCTTCTGCGTGTTGTTACGGAACTCGGCTTTGGCGCGGATAGTGCCGGTGGTGCTGTTGATCTGGTTGTCGATCAGGCTCAGGCGGCCTTCGCCCAGCAGCTCGCTGTGTTCACCTTCGGTATCGGCACCGAGAAAGGCGTCGACGCTGGCCGGGTGCTCGGCGGCGATCAGCCCCTGCAAGGTCGGCAGCATTTGCTGTGGCAGGGAAAACTCCACGGCGATGGGGTCGATCTGGGTGACCGAGAACAACCCTTGGGTGTCGCTCATGCGCAGAAAGTTGCCCTCGTCCACCGTACGAATGCCGACGCGGCCAGTAACCGGGGAACGAATCTGCGTGTACGAAAGCTGAACCTGGGCCGAGTCGATCGCGGCCTGATTGCCTTGCGCCGTGGCCTTCAACTGGTTGACCAGAGCCTGTTGCTGGTCGTAAGTCTGCTTCGACACGCCATCGTCGATGCTCAATTCCTTGTAGCGCTTGAGGTTGACCAACGCCACTTGCAACTGCGCCTGGCTCTCGCCCAACTGTGCCTTGGCCTGGTCGAGGCTGGCGCGGATCGAACGGTCGTCGATGGTGGCCAACAGGTCGCCGGCCTTGACCAGTTGGCCTTCCTTGACCAGCAGTTTGGTGAGGATACCGTCGATTTGTGGACGAATGACCACGCTGTGCAGCGACAGCACCGAGCCGATGCCCGTGACATAACGCGGCAAGTCCTGCTCCACCACTTTCACGACCCGTACTGGCACGGCTGTGGACGCAACCAGTTTGGTCTTGGCCGGCCGGGTCAACGCCCAGGCAGCTATCGCCAATACCACGAGGACACCCACGATCAGGGCGGTTTTTCGTTGAATGTGCATGGGGTGGGGCGCCGGGGCAGAGGGTTGGGAGAATGTAGGTGCTTTATAGCCCGCCAACCCGGTCAGCACGGTGACTGCTAACTGACAGGGCTGTCAGCAAACTGAAGACCATTCGTACAGGCGGTGGTTAAAGATCTGAAGCGCGCAGGTATACTGCGCCCCAGTGCGGCCCGCAAGCTGGCCGCGCCTCATTTTCTGCACGCCCCCGGAGCTTCCATGACTTCCCCGACACAACCCCCTGTTGAAGCGGCCGACCTCGTCGACCCGGCCGACGCTCAAAGCGTTGAAAAAGCCGAGATCCCGGCGTTTAAGTTTCCGTTCAAGCCGGGTGAACTGGCCGGGGCCAAGAATGCCACCCAGCCTTGGTACAAAGGTGGCGCGAAGAACGGTCATACCAAGACTCCAGGCATGGCCCCGCCAGGTACCCGTCGTTCGATGGGTAAACGCTGAGAGTAAAAGGTCGCAACCTGTGTCGACTTTTGCCTACGTCGTCCGTCGATATTTCCGATTGTAGGGCCGCATCCATTTCTTGAAAGCTTGCGCAGCATTGGCTTCGCCCCGGTCAATTTTTACCGGGGCGTGTGATGCAGCACTTTTAGGGAAAGGATGTTCCGGTGGCCTTGATACGCATTTGTGTAGCGTTTGCCCTGCTGCTTTGCGCTGACGCCGTTGTCTGTGCCGAAAAAAACCGTGATGAAATCCGTTTCGGCGTGGCAGCACTCTTTCCTCCTTTTCAAAGCCGCAACCCCCAGGGGCAATTGGTTGGCCTGAACATCGAGCTGGGTAACGCCCTGTGCACGCAACTCAACGTGCGTTGCACCTGGGTCGACCAGATGCTTGTCGAAGACTTTTCCGCACTTGAAGCCCGGCAATTCGACGCGATCATGGGCATTGCCTCTACGCCGAAGCGGCGCCAATGGGTGAGCTTCACCGACAGCCTGTATCCCTTCACCACGCAACTGGTCGGCCGCAGAACATCCTGCTTGATGCCCACCGCACGCTCTCTGAAGGGCAAGCGCGTGGGGGTGCTGCTGGGGAGCAATCGTGAAGCCTTTGCCCAGTCACAATGGGCGCCCAGGGGCGTCATCATCAAGAGTTTCTGGCTCAATCAGGAATTGATCCGCAGTCTGATCGCCGGTGATATCGACGCGACGCTGCAAGGCACGGTAGAAATCCGTGAGGCGTTGCTCGACACCCCCGACGGCCAGGATTTCGGTTTTCTTGGCCCCGCCGTTTCAGCGGACCTGCTGGGGGACGGCGTGGCGATAGCGCTGCGCAAGCCTGATACGGCGTTGCGCGAACAACTCAACCGCGCGCTTGAACAACTGATGCAAAGCGGTGAATACCAACGCATCCTCCAGCCCTATCGTCTCGATGCCCCGCTTGCCCATCCATGATGGCTAATTAATTGCTCGGAACATGAGCTGGATCAATCTTTGCCCTTTCGGTGCGCTTAGAGTCGACGCCCTGCCGACTCCTCCAACAATTACGAGCGCGCTTATCCATGAAGATCAATCTGCCGGTCACCGGTCGAGGTGTGGACTTTGCCCCTGACGCCAACATCCTTTCGACCACGGACCTGACAGGCGCGATTACCTACGCCAACGGGGACTTCATCGACGTTTGCGGCTATACCCGCGAAGAACTGCTCGGTTCGCCACACAACCTGTTGCGTCATCCGGATATGCCGCCTGCTGCGTTTGCGCACATGTGGCAAACCCTGAAGAGCGGTCGCTCGTGGATGGGCATGGTGAAAAACCGTTGCAAGAACGGCGACCATTATTGGGTCAGCGCCTACGCGACGCCGGTGACGCGCGAGGGGAAAACGGTGGAGTACCAATCGGTACGCACCAAACCTGCCACGCACCGGGTGGTGGCAGCGGAGCGCGCGTATGCGCAGTTGCGGGCGGGCAAACGCCGCAAACTGCCGGCGTTCGGCATGGGGGTGAAGTTATCGGCTTGGGTGATTGGCTCCAGTGGTATGACCTGGGCCTTGGGCTTGGTCACCTATTCTCTCGCTTGGCAACTGCTGGCCCTGGTGGCGGGGTGTGCGGTGGGGGCAGCGGGGGTCAACGTGATCCTGCGCCCGCTCGCACAGTTGAATCAGCGGGCGCGGCTGATCGCAGACAACCCCCTGAGCCAGGCGATCTACACCGGGCGCAGAGACGAGTGCGGGCAGATCGAGTTCGCCCTGCAGATGCTCGAAGCCCAGGTGGGCGCGGTGGTGGGGCGCATCGGCGATGCGTCGTTGCGCTTGTCCGGGCACGCGGCGCAACTGGTGGCACATCTGAACGCGAGCCAGGCCAGCAGCCAGGGCCAGCAGGCCCAGACCGACCAGGTGGCGGCAGCGATCCACCAGATGGCCGCCAGCGTCGCCGAAGTGGCCAGCCATGCGCTGGAAGCCTCCAAGGCCGCCGACCAGGCCGGCAGCGAAACCCGTGAAGGTCACCAGCGCGTCGACGATAGCCGTGATGCGGTACTGCGCCTGTCCGACGAGTTGGCGCGCGCGACCCAAGTGATCCAGCAACTGGAAAGCCACAGCGCTGAAATCAGTGGCGTGCTTGAGGTGATCCGCACGATTGCCGAACAGACCAACCTGCTGGCGCTCAACGCCGCCATCGAGGCGGCGCGCGCGGGTGAACAGGGACGAGGTTTTGCCGTAGTCGCCGATGAAGTGCGCGGCCTGGCCCAGCGCACCCAGCAATCCACCAATGAAATCCAGCGCATGATCAGCACCCTGCAAGGTGGCGCGCGCGATGCTGTGCAAGCCATGGCCCACAGCAGCGAACATGTCGAGGCCAGTGTCCAGCAGGCACAGCGGGCGGCGGCAGCGTTGGACGGTATCAGCCAGCGTGTCACTCAGATTACCGCCATGAGCCAGCAGATTGCGGCAGCGGTGGAAGAACAGAGCGCGGTCAGCGAAGACATCAATCGCAATATTGTCGGCATCCGCAACGCCGGTGAAGCCACTGTCAGTGCCGCCCAGCAAAGCCAGCTCAGCTCCGGCGATGTGGCAATGCTGGCCGATGACCTGCGCCAGCTGGCGCAGGAGTTCTGGGGCAAGCGGCACTGATCTGGGGTTGCGTTGAATGTGCTGGCCTCATCGCGAGCATTTTAAATGTGGGAGCGGGCTTGCCCGCGATGAGGCCAGTCGGCCTTACGCAGCCCTCAACGAAATAAACGCATAGTTGGCCGGCACCTCCGTTGCAATCTGAGCGCCGGCATCCAGCAACTGTTCGGCGATGTCCATCCCCGACACATGGAACACCCACTCGTTGGCCACAGCGGGCTGGTCAACGGCCAAGGTGATCGCCTGGGCAAAGGCACTCATGTCCGGCAGGTAGGCGGTAAACCCGTCGCCCTTGAGGGCCGTAGTGCGAATGCCCAGCAAGGCGCAAACCGCCTCTTTGGTTTGCACGTCATCACGGTCGGCCTGGCGTGAACGGCGAATCAGTTCCGCCAACTCCTGGTCCATCAGTTCGCCGCCAACAATTAGCGCCGGCCCTTGCTCCCAGGATTCTGGCGGGCAGTCCTTGGCGGCCGGGTTTAATGGAATGTGTGGATTGATCTCCATCGGGTAGATACGGCACACCAATGGCCGGCGCTCGTAGATGCGGCAGCGGTCGTCTTCGTCAAGATTCCGGCAGCGTCCGGCGTTGTAAGCGGCAAAGGTGATTGCCACAAACGCCTCGGTATTGCCGCTGGGCACCACCACCGAACGGCGCTCGGCATGCTCGCGTTGCGCCTGTGGCAGGCCCAGGCCATTGCCCAGGAAACCTTCCACCAGAACAATGACATTACCGCCGTCAGCCGCCCACTGCCGGGCTTCGTCGAGGGTCAGGGGCACGTGATGGTCGGTGCAGCATTTGCCGCAACCCACGCAGGAAAAGTGAGTATTCATTGAGGATCTGTCACCAGGCAAGGTCAGAGGGCACTCTCGAACGGCGGCGGGTTTTTACCTCTATCCACCGTTCAGGCTCTCTTGAAGCAAGTTGTGCGCCAGTGCCTGTCAGTGTTCTTGCACGACATCGCGCAGCACAAACCGCATGCCCTCGCTTTCATACAACTGCCGCGCACGGAGATTGCTCTCCAGCACCTTCAGGTCCACGTAGGGTTCGCCCCGTTGCTTGAACACCTGGAAGGTGTGCAGCAACAAGGCGCGACCCAGCCCCTGGCCTTGGGCGCAGGGGTGTACGGACAAGTTCTTGATAAAGGCGCTGGTCCAGCACTGGGCCACGCCAAGGATACCGTCACGGTTGCTGGCCACCAGGCACAGGCTGGGGTCGAACTCGGCATCGGTGGTGAATTGCTGGCGCCATTCTTCCAGGCTGGCCACACGACCACCGCCTTGCGCCTGGGTCATGCTCAACACGGCATGAATTGCCGGGGCCAGTTCATCGCGGTAGTGGTCCAGCTGTGTACCTGCCGGCCACTGCGGTGCCGGCAGGCTGCCGATGAGGTCGCGGCGCAGCAGCTGGAAGTATTCGGCCAAGGCTTACAGGCCCTTCTGCGCCACAGTCTGGGCGGCGACCACCAGGCACTTGGTCAGCTCGGGCGAGGAGAATTTGGTCAGCACCGCATCGGCCCCGGCCAGGCGGGCTTTCTCGCTGTTCATCGCGCTGTCCAGGGAGGTGTGCAACAGCACGTAGAGGTCCTTGAAATCCGGGGTCTCGCGCAGGGTGCGGGTGAGGGCATAGCCGTCCATTTCAGACATCTCGATGTCCGACACCACCACGTTGATCTGCTCCACCGTGCCTTGCAGCTCCAGCAGCACATCAATGGCTTCCTTGGCGCTGCGGGCGGTGTGGCAGGTCAGGCCGAGGTTGCGCAGGGTGTGCACCGATTGCTGCAGGGCGACCTGGCTGTCGTCCACCACCAGGATCCGCGCATTGCCCAGCACTTCCGCCTCTTCCATGGTCAGGTCGGTGGGCGCCGCTTCAATCGGTGCCGGTGCGATGCCGTGGATAACTTTTTCGATATCCAGCACCTGCACCAGCCCGCCTTCCACCTGGGTGACACCGGTGATGAACGCACGGTTGCCACCGGACCCATAGGGCGGTGGGCGAATGTCAGTGGTCAGGCAGTGCACGATCTTGCTCACCGCCTGCACATGCAGGCCCTGCTTGGAGCGGCTCACGTCGGTGACGATCAGGCAGCCGCCGTCGGGGTCCTGCAGGGGCATTTCCCCCAGGGCACGGCTCAGGTCAATCACCGATAGTGAGGCGCCGCGCAGGGTGGCGATGCCTTTGACGTGCGGGTGGGATTCCGGCAGCCGGGTCAGGGGTGGGCAGGGGATGATTTCGCTGACTTTCAGCAGGTTGATCGCCATCAGCTTGCCGCTGCGCAAGGTAAAGAGCAGAAGCGAGAGTGAATCTGCGCGGGCTTTGGTGGTGGACATAAAAACCTTCTGTGGATCAGGGATGACGATCTATACAGAGTTATCGACTTGGAAAAGCCAGGCTTTAACCGGATTTTGTGGCGGAATAGATATGTGTGGGAGCTGGCTTGCCTGCGATGCAGGCACCTCGGTCTTTCAGTTGCACCGAGGTGATGCTATCGCAGGCAAGCCAGCTCCCACATAAACCCCATTCCAAAAGAGGTATGGGTCAGCCCTTCCAGACTTGCGGATTCACCAGATCCTGCGGACGCTCGCCCAGCAAGGCGCTGCGCAGGTTGGCGAGGGCGCGGTTGGCCATGGCTTCGCGGGTTTCGTTCGTCGCCGAACCGATATGCGGCAGGGTCACCGCGTTGCTCAGTTGGAACAGCGGCGACTCCGCCAACGGCTCCTGCTCGTACACATCCAGCCCGGCGCCACGAATGCGCTGGGTCTGCAAGGCTTCGATCAGCGCCGGTTCATCGACCACCGGGCCACGGGAAATGTTGATCAGGATCGCACTGGACTTCATCAAGCCCAGCTCGCGGGTGCTGATCAGGTGGCGGGTTTTTTCGCTCAACGGCACCACCAGGCACACGAAATCCGACTCGGCCAGCAGTTGCTCCAGGCTGCGGTACTGCGCGCCCAGCTCCTGCTCCAGCGCGGTCTTGCGGCTGTTGCCGCTGTACAGGATCGGCATGTTGAAGCCCAGGCGCCCACGTCGGGCCACGGCGGCGCCGATATTGCCCATGCCGACGATGCCCAGGGTCTTGCCGTGCACATCGCAGCCAAACAGCGGTGCGCCGACGCTGGCTTTCCACTGGCCGGCCTTGGTCCAGGCGTCCAGCTCGGCCACCCGGCGCGCGCTGCTCATCAGCAGGGCGAAGGCCAGGTCGGCGGTGCTTTCAGTGAGCACGTCGGGGGTGTTGGTGAGCATGATCCCGCGCTCGTTGAAGTAGGGCACGTCGTAGTTGTCGTAGCCCACCGACACGCTGGACACCACCTCCAGCTTGCTCGCACCTTCCAGTTGCGCGCGGCCCAGCTTGCGGCCGACGCCGATCAGTCCGTGGGCGTGGGGCAGGGCTTCATTGAATTGAGCGTTGATGTCCCCGCGCTTGGGGTCGGGCACGATCACCTCGAATTCCTGTTGCAGGCGTTCGATCATTGGCGGGGTGATACGGCTGAAGGCGAGAACAGTCTTTTTCATTGCAGGCGGGCTCATCGACTACGGGAGAATGCCAAGCACGCTAACATTCTTATCCAGAGTTGTCAGGACACCGCTGAACCAATGTGAACACTGCTCAAAATGTGGGAGCTGGCTTGCCTGCGATGCAGACAACTCGGTGCGTCAGTCAGACCGAGTTGATGCTATCGCAGGCAATCCAGCTCCCACATTTGAATTCGGTTACCTGATAAAAATCAGGTGGCCATGCGCACGCCGCCGAGGCCGCCGCTCAGTTCATAGGCGGCCAACTCCGCCTGGTGCGCCGCGAGGATTTCCGGCAGCGAGCCGCGCAGGTATTCCACCCAGGTCTTGATCTTCGCATCCAGGTACTGGCGCGACGGGTAGATGGCGTACAGGTTCAGTTCCTGCGAGCGGTAGGTTGGCATCACCCGCACCAGCGTGCCGTTGCGCAAACCTTCGATGGCCGCGTACACCGGCAACAGGCCGACGCCCATGCCGCTGGTGATCGCGGTTTTCATCGCATCGGCGGAGTTCACCAGGAACGGCGAGGTGTTGATCGCCACGCTTTCCTGGCCTTCGGGGCCGTTGAAGGTCCATTTGTCCAGCTGGATCACCGGGCTCACCAGGCGCAGGCAGGCGTGGTTGAGCAGGTCTTGCGGGCGTTGCGCGCAGCCTTTGGCCTTGACGTAGTCCGGCGAGGCGCAGGCGATGCTGTAGGTGATGCCCAGGCGCTGGGACACAAACCCTGAGTCCGGCAGTTCGCTGGCCAACACGATGGACACGTCGTAGCCCTCGTCGAGCAGGTCCGGCACGCGGTTGGCCAGGGTCAGGTCGAAGGTCACGTCGGGGTGAGTGCGGCGGTAGCGGGCAATGGCGTCGATGACGAAATGCTGGCCGATACCGGTCATGGTGTGCACTTTCAACTGCCCGGCCGGGCGCGCGTGGGCGTCGCTGGCTTCGGCCTCGGCTTCTTCGACGTAGGCCAGGATCTGCTCGCAGCGCAGCAAATAGCGCTTGCCAGCCTCGGTCAGCGCGATTCGGCGGGTGGTGCGGTTGAGCAAGCGGGTTTGCAGGTGGGCCTCAAGGTTGGAGACCGCGCGCGAGACGTTGGCCGTGGTGGTGTCCAGTTGCACGGCGGCGGCGGTGAAGCTGCCGGCTTCGGCCACGCAACTGAAGGCGCGCATGTTTTGCAAAGTGTCCATGGAGTGTTCTCAGGGGAGATAACAAATTGTGACAGAAAGTTACGCCGTCCAGTGATCCCTACCAACGGATTATCGCCTGAACGGTAACAAAGATTCACAGGAATGCCAGCTTATCGTCCTCCATGCCGCCGCCTAGAATTGCGCCACCTTTCCCGCTCCACCCTCTCAGGAATACGCGTGCCGTGCCGCTTCGCATTAGCAGAGAGCTAAAGACTCTCAGTGTTTTGGCCTTATCGTTAGCAATCAGCGGCTGCATCGGAACCGGAGGAATCGCCCCCCAAGGCCAGGCCCTCAGCGCCAATACCCTGGCCACCGACGAAGCGATCCAGAGCGCCGCCCGCGATGCCCGCTGGCCCACCGCGCAATGGTGGCAAGCCTACGGCGACCCGCAACTGAACCGCTGGGTCGACCTCGCCACGCAAAACAGCCCGAGCCTGGCCATGGCCGCCGCCCGCGTACGCCAGGCGCGCGCCATGGCCGGTGTTGCCGAGTCGGCCGAGTCGTTGCAGGTCAACAGCGACACTACCCTCAAGCGCCACAACTGGCCGAAAGATCAGTTCTACGGCCCGGGTGAACTCAGCGGTGCCAACACTTGGGACAACAATGCGTCCCTGGGCCTGAGCTACGCCCTGGACCTGTGGGGCCGCGAAAGTAACACCACCGAGCGCGCCGTCGACCTGGCGCACATGAGCGTCGCCGAAGCGCGCCAGGCCCAGCTCGAGCTGCAGAACAACGTGGTGCGCGCCTATATCCAGTTGTCGTTGCACTACGCCAACCGCGACATCGTCGCCGCCACCCTGGCCCAGCAACAGCAGATCCTGGACCTGGCCAACAAACGCCTGAACGCCGGGATCGGCACCCACTTCGACGTCAGCCAGGCCGAGACCCCGTTGCCGGAAACCCATCGCCAACTGGACGCCCTCGACGAAGAAATCGCCTTGAGCCGCAACCAATTGGCGGCGCTGGCCGGCAAGGGGCCGGGGGAGGGCGCGCACTTGCAGCGCCCGACACTGGCCCTGGCTGCCCCGCTGAAATTGCCATCGAGCCTGCCCGCGCAACTGCTCGGCCAACGCCCGGACGTGGTCGCCAGCCGCTGGCAAGTGGCGGCCCAGGCCCGTGGCATCGACGTGGCCCATGCCGGTTTCTACCCCAACGTCGACCTGGTCGGCAGTCTGGGCTACATGGCCACTGGCGGCGGCATGCTGGAATTCCTGGCCGGCAAGAAATTCAACTACACCGTGGGCCCGGCGATCACCTTGCCAATCTTCGACGGCGGCCGCCTGCGTGCCGAACTGGGCGAAGCCAGCGCGGGTTATGACATTGCCGTCGCCAGGTACAACCAAACCCTGGTCAATGCGCTCAAGGGCATCAGCGACCAGTTGATCCGCCGCGAATCGATGGACAAGCAAGCTTCCTTCGCCGCGCAGTCGGTGGCCTCGGCGCAGAAAACCTACGACATCGCGATGATCGCCTATCAGCGCGGCCTCACCGATTACCTCAATGTGCTGAACGCCCAGACCTTGCTGTTCCATCAGCAACAGATCGAGCAGCAAGTGCAGGCCGCACGGCTGAGTGCCCATGCCGAACTGGTCACCGCCCTCGGCGGTGGCCTGGGTGCTGGCAACGATGTGCCGCAGGACGCCAAGACGCTCCCGAGCAAGACCCCGGCGGCGCTGGCCGTGTTTGATCACTGAGTAGGTGTCGATGACTCCCTTGCCTGCACCGCTGCGCTGGCTGCATTCCCTTGAGTGGCGCCGTGGCTTTTTCGACTGGGCACGCAGCGACGGCGTGACCTGGGTGTATATCTTCAAGGTGCTGATCGCCGCGTTCCTCACGCTGTGGCTGGCCATGCGCCTGGAGTTGCCGCAACCGCGTACCGCGATGATCACCGTGTTCATCGTGATGCAGCCCCAGAGCGGCCAGGTGTTCGCCAAGAGCTTCTATCGCTTCCTCGGCACCCTGGCGGGATCGGCGGTGATGGTGTTTTTGATCGCCTTGTTTGCGCAAAACACCGAGCTGTTCCTCGGCGCACTGGCGATCTGGGTGGGTATCTGCACCGCTGGCGCAACACGCAACCGCAACTTCCGCGCCTATGGTTTTGTGCTGGCGGGCTACACGGCGGCGATGGTTGGTTTGCCGGCGTTGGCCCATCCGGACGGCGCGTTCATGGCGGCGGTGTGGCGCGTGCTGGAAATTTCCCTGGGGATCCTGTGCTCCACGCTGGTCAGCGCCGCGATCCTGCCGCAAACCTCCAGCGCCGCGATGCGCAACGCCTTGTACCAGCGATTTGGCGTGTTCGCGCTGTTCGTCACCGATGGCTTGCGTGGGCGCAGTCAGCGCGAGGGCTTCGAGGCCAGCAACGTGCGCTTTATCGCTGAAGCTGTGGGCCTGGAAGGGCTGCGCAGTGTCACGGTGTTTGAAGACCCGCACATGCGTCGGCGCAATGGCCGGCTCAGCCGCTTGAACAGCGAATTCATGAGCATCACCACGCGCTTCAACGCCTTGCACCAGTTGCTCGAACGCTTGCGCGCCGATGCGGCGGATCACGTGGTCGCCGCGATCAAACCGGGGTTGCAGGACCTGGCCGAACTGCTCGATGGTTTTTCCGGCCGCGCCCTCACCAGCCCCGACGCCGCAAGGCTGGTGGCCCAACTCAGCGCCTACAAGGACGGCTTGCCCGCCAAGGTGCGTGCCCTGCGCACGGCCTTCCAGGAAGGCGACCCCAGCGAAGCCGAGCAGCTGGATTTCCACACCGCCTACGAGCTGCTTTACCGCTTTGTCGACGACCTGCACAACTACGCGCAAACCCATGCATCACTGGCCGACCACAGCCACGAACGCGAACAGTGGGACGAAACCTTTATCCCCAAGACCAACTGGCTGGCCTGCGCCGCGTCGGGCATTCGCGCTTCATTCATTCTGGTGGTGCTCGGCAGTTATTGGGTGGCCACGGCCTGGCCCAGCGGCGCGACCATGACCCTGATCGCCGCCGCCACCGTGGGCTTGTCTGCCGCCACACCTAACCCGAAACGCATGGCTTTCCAGATGGCCTGCGGCACCTTGATCGGCGCGTTGGTAGGCTTTGTCGAAATGTTCTTCGTGTTCCCCTGGATCGACGGCTTCCCGCTGCTGTGCGTGATGCTTGCGCCGGTGATCATCTTCGGTTCGTTCCTGGCCTCGCGCCCGCAGTACGCCGGTGTTGGCGTGGGCCTGCTGATCTTCTTCAGCACCGGCTCGGTGCCCGACAACCTCACGGTCTACAACCCCTACACCTTCATCAACGACTACATCGCGATGGTCATCGGCATGCTGGTGTGTGCGGCAGCGGGGGCGATCATTTTGCCGCCCAACAGCCGCTGGTTGTGGCGCCGGCTGGAGCAGGACCTGCGTGAGCAGGTGGTGTATGCCATCAGCGGCAAGCTCAAGGGCCTGGCGTCGAGCTTTGAAAGCCGCACCCGCGACCTGCTGCACCAGGCTTACGGCCTCGCCGTCGGCCAGCCGCAGGTGCAGCGCGACCTGCTGCGCTGGATGTTCGTGGTGTTGGAAGTCGGCCACGCGATCATCGAACTGCGCAAGGAGCAGGCGATCCTGCCGGTGCACCCGGCGTATGCCGAATCCCAGCCGTGGCGCCAGGCGATCCGCGTAATGGGCCGCTCGCTGGTGCGGTTGTTCCTGCAACCCAGCGCCAGCAACCTGGAGCGCGGCCTGATCGCCGTAGACCATGCGATCAGCCGCGTGCAGGCCACCGACGAACCCTTCGCCCCGCACTTCGACACCTCGGCCCTGCGCCGGGTGAAAAGCTACCTGCACTTTATCCGCACCTCGTTGCTCGACCCGCAATCGCCCCTCGCTGCCCTCAAAGGAGCTGCGCATGCCCCGTGAAATCGCGTTCCACGGCATTTATATGCCGACCATGACCCTGATGTTCCTGATCGCGGCAGGGCTGGCCTGGGGCGTGGACCGCTTCCTGGCCGGGTACGACCTGTACCGTTTTTTCTGGCACCCGGCGTTGCTGCGCCTGAGCCTGTTCGTTTGTCTGTTCGGCGCGCTGGCGCTGACCGTCTACCGTTGAGAATGCCCTGATGAAAAAGTTTTTCAGCCTGCTCGCCACCTTGCTGGTACTGGCGTTGGCGATCTGGATTGGCCGCACGTTGTGGGTGCACTACATGGAAACCCCGTGGACCCGCGACGGCCGTGTGCGCGCCGACATTATCAACGTCGCCGCCGACGTCACCGGTGAAGTGGTCGACGTGCCGGTGCGCGATAACCAGTTGGTGAAGAAGGGCGACCTGCTGATGCAGATCGACCCCGAGCACTACCGCATTGCCGTCAAGCAGGCGCAGTCACTGGTGGCATCACGCAAAGCCACCTGGGAGATGCGCAAGGTCAACGCCCACCGCCGCGCCGATCTCGACGCCCTGGTGATCTCCAGGGAAAACCGCGACGACGCCAGCAACATCGCCGACTCGGCACTCGCCGATTACCAGCACGCGCTGGCGCAACTGGAAGCGGCCGAACTGAACCTGAAACGCACCCAAGTGGTGGCGGCGGTGGACGGTTATGTCACCAACCTGAATGTGCATCGAGGTGACTACGCGCGCATCGGCGAGGCCAAGATGGCCGTGGTCGATATGAACTCGTTCTGGGTGTATGGCTTCTTCGAAGAAACCAAGCTGCCTCACGTTAAAGTCGGTGACAAAGCCGACATGCAACTCATGAGCGGCGAGACCTTGAAGGGCCACGTAGAAAGCATCTCGCGCGGCATCTACGACCGTGACAACCCCGAGAGTCGCGAACTGGTGGCCGATGTGAACCCGACCTTCAACTGGGTGCGTTTGGCCCAGCGCGTGCCGGTGCGGATTCACATTGATGAAGTGCCGGAAGGCGTATTGCTGGCGGCGGGCATCACCTGCACCGTTATCGTCAACCCAACACCAAATTGATGGTGGGCCCCGGCTTTTGTGGGAGCGGGCTTGCTCGCGAATGCGCAAGGGCAGTCAACAGATTCGTCAATGACCCACCGCTATCGCCGGCAAGCCGGCTCCTACAGTAGGTGGTGTCAGGCCTTGATGAAGGTTTCATGCAGGTGGCGCCACAGGAGTGCGCCGCTGGCCTGTTTCTCGAACACCACCGTGGCGCGGCGATCGGTCTGGGTGCCGCTGTCATCCACCTGATGCTCGCGGTAAGTCACCGTCGCGCCACGCGCATGCCGGTCGATCCCGGCCATTTCGCTCAAGGTGATCTTCAACCCCGGGCGCATGCCGCCCAGGCGTGTGAATAGCGCTTTAACGCCGGCCGCATTGACCCGCGTCCCCGTCGCGGGCGCCACCATGCTGAACTCGGGGGAGAAGCGCGCCAGCAGGTTTTCCAACGTGCCCTCAGGCGCAACGCCGGCAAACCATTGTTCGATCTCGACGTGGGTCTGGATCACTTCTTCAAAAAAGTCGCTGTAGTCGATCATTACAAACTCCGTTCCAAGCCAAAGCGTTTCTTCAACACGCGTTCCAATAAACCTTTGGGCAACAGCGCCGCCATCAACGGCAGCGCCCGGCTGCCGTTGCCTGCACGCAGCAGGCGCGTTGGCTGGGGTTGCTGAACGGCCTTGAGCACCTCCGCGGCGAATTGTGCGGCCGGGGTGGGTTTGTCCTGGGAAGCCTGGCTGCGTGCGCGGATGCCGTCGCGGATGGGCCACCACGGCGATTGTTCGTTGATCAGCAATTCGGCCTGGGCCCCGGCATTTTTCGCGAAGCTGGTGTTGATGGCGCCGGGCTGGACTTCCATGACCCGCACGCCAAAGGGCGCCAGTTCCATGCGCAGCGCATCGCTCAAGGCATGCACGGCGGCTTTGGAGGCGCAGTAGGCGCCGGCAAACGGGGTGACCAGCACGCCGGAAACGCTGCCGATATTCACCACCAGGCCTTTGCTGCGGCGCAGGGCCGGGAACAGCGCTTGGGTGACGCCGACGATGGAAAACACATTGGTTTCGAACTGGCGTTGCAGGGCGTCAGTGCCGCCATCGAGCAGCGGGCCCATGGCGCCGTAGCCGGCGTTGTTGATCAGCACGTCTAGCTCGCCCACCTGGGTGGCGAGGGTTTGCAGGGCGGCGCTGTCATTCACGTCGAGCAGCACGGCCTGGAAACCGGCGTCGTTGAGGGCGATCACGTCGGCTTCGCGGCGGGCGCTGGTCAGCACGTGATAGCCGGCCGCCTTGAAGGCATCCGCCAGGGCGCGGCCGATACCGCTGGAGCAGCCGGTGATGAGTACGTTGGGCATGGGTCAATCCTTTGTCAGTCCGAGAAGCCACCTTGCAGGTGTTCGGCACGAAATTCCAGGGTTTGCGGGCGGTAGCCGGGGCGCAGTGGCGGGGTGGGCAGGCAGTCTTCCCAGGTAGCGCCGGCTTGCAGCTCACCGGGGCCGCGATAGCGCGGCGCGGCGTAGACGTTGTCGGCCAGGTTGACGGTATCGCCCGGCGCATAGGCGGCGACGCGCCAGCGCAGTTCGGTGAGGGGCACGTCGTTGCCGTTGTTCAGGACCAACTTGAGGGGACGGTCGGCGGGGCATTCCTGGGGCGCGTAGGTGATGCGCAGCTCCAGGCGTGCCAGTTGCGAGGCTTCGCGGTTGTCCAGCCACACCACCCAGATCGCCACGAAACCCAGGCCCACGGCAGCCGCGAGGGACACCGGCAAGGCCTTGGCGGGGTAACGCAGCAGCAGGATCAGCCAGGTGATGATCAGGAGAACGCCGAAGAACATGGAGACCACCTCGAATAGGGAACGAGCATCCTAACGTAAGCTTAGGTGGGATTGGTCAGCTTGAGATAAGTGTTGAATCGGCGGGCCCCATCGCAGGCAAGCCAGCTCCCACAACTGTGGGAGCTGGCTTGCCTGCGATGGGGCCTTCAGCATCACTGCAAAACCCTAAGAAAAAGCCCCCGCCCAACCGGCTGCGGATAGGGGACGCAGTCGGCTGGACGGGGGCTTCTTGAACGACAGTATTACTGCGCGATGGTTTTCACCGACACGCCGCGCTCAACCGGTGTGGAGCGACCGTAGATATCTTCGAAGCGCTCGATATCGTCTTCGCCCAGGTAGCTGCCCGATTGCACTTCGATGATCTCCAGCGGGATCTTGCCCGGGTTGCGCAGGCGGTGCACCGAGGCAATCGGGATGTAGGTGGACTGGTTCTCGGTGAGCAGGAACACGTTCTCGTCACAGGTGACTTCGGCGGTGCCGCTGACCACGATCCAGTGTTCGGCGCGGTGGTGGTGCATTTGCAACGACAGGCACGCGCCCGGCTTGACCGAGATGTGCTTGACCTGGAAGCGACCGCCCATGTCCACCGAGTCGTAGGAGCCCCACGGACGGTAGACCTCGCAGTGGTTCTGGGTCTCGCTGCGGCCCTGTTCGTTCAGGGTGTTGACCATTTGCTTGACGCCCTGGACCTTGTCCTTGTGGGCAATCATCATCGCGTCCTTGGTTTCCACCACCACGATGTTTTCCAGGCCGATCACCGACACCAGCTTGCCGTTGCCGTGGATCATGCAGTTCTTGCTGTCCTGGATCACCACATCGCCCTTGCTCACGTTGCCGTTGGCGTCTTTATCGTTGACGGCCCACAGCGACGCCCAGCAACCCACGTCGCTCCAGCCGGCGCTCAGTGGCACCACGCAGGCGCGCTGGGTTTTTTCCATCACGGCGTAGTCGATGGAATTGTCCGGGCAGCAGGCGAAGGTGGCTTCGTCGAAGGACACCGTGTCGGCGGTCTGCTCGCTGCGCTCCAGAGTCAGCAGGCAGGTGTCGTAGATGTCCGGATCGTGCTTTTTCAGCTCTTCGAGGAAGCGGCTGGCACGGAACAGGAACATGCCGCTGTTCCAGAAATAACCGCCGCTTTTGACGAACTCGACGGCGCGTTTTTCGTTGGGTTTTTCCACGAACTGCTCGACGCGGCTCACGCCCTCGGGCAGCAGCGAATCGTTGGTGGACTTGATGTAGCCGTAGCCGGTTTCCGGACGGGTGGCCGGCACGCCGAACAGCACCATCTCGCCACGCTCGGCGGCCACGGTGGCCAGGGCCAGGGCGCGTTGCAGGGCTTTCTGGTCGTCGATCACGTGGTCGGCGGGCAGCACCAGCATCAGCTCGTCGCGGCCTTCATTGACCAGCATCATCGCGGTGAGGGCCACGGCCGGCGCGGTGTTGCGGCCGAACGGCTCCATCAGGATGCGCTGGCTTTCCAGCTTGCGGGCGCTCAGTTGCTCATTGACGATGAAACGGTGGTCCTTGTTGCAGACCACGATCGGCGTGTCCATGCCTTCGAACACCAGGCGCTCCAGGGTTTGCTGGAACAAGGTGTGCTCGCCGGTCAGCGCCAGGAATTGTTTAGGGAACTGTTTACGGGAAAGCGGCCAAAGACGTGAGCCGCTACCACCGGAAAGGATTACTGGGATCATGGGTGTTTCTCCTTGAATCGATATGGGTCAGAGCTACGAAGGTTTGTCGTTTCACTCTTGTTTTTGTCTCGGTCGCCGATTGCACACCGCCCTTTGTAGGAGCCCGCTTGCGGGCGATTGCGACCTTGAGGACGCCATCGCCGGCAAGCCGGGCTCCTACAGGTTCGGTGTCAATCTGCAGAATTCATTAGCGGGTCGACACCGGGCGTTTCACCCAGACCGGCGAGAGGCTCGAACCGGAGCCCGTCACGTACAGCACCGCCGCTTCACCACGTTCCAACGCAACCGGCTTCACATCGCCGACTTTCTTGTCACCGTCATACAACGCCAGGCTCACTTTCACCGGGTTGATTTCACGTTCGCCACGGCCTTTGGCGGCCACCGACTGGACCACGTCGGTCTTGCCATCAGCCGTCTTCAAGGTCAGGGCCTTGTCGCTCAGGTTCTGTACGCGCACCAGGGACTTCTGCTTTTTCTTGAACGGCGGCTCTTCGATCAGCTGGGGCTGGCCGCTGCCGCTGTTGACCAGGGTGTAGTAGTGGTCCGGGGCGAGCTTGACCGGCACGGTCTGGCTGCCCACCTTGGCGCTGTAGTCACCGCCCGGCATGAAGCTGAAGTCGCTGCTGGCCAGGGGCGCAACGTCGCTCAGGTTGGTGGCGCCGACGGTGGCGCTGACTTCCTGGTTGCTGGCGTTGTAGATGCGCACGAAGCTCGAGCCTTTTGGCGCGGTCGGGCCGTAGAGGGCGGCGTCACCGCCGGCAAAGGCAGACATCGATACGACGCTCAGGCCGGCCGCGATGGCCAGGGTTTTAGCGAGACGACGAGGAGTTGTAGTGAAAGTCATGTGAGTTACCTCTCTTTCAGTTTTGCGCCCGGTCGGGCGTCTCGGATTTTTGTGTGTTGATAGCCATGTTCTGTTGGCGCGAACCGGCTTGTTTAAGCTGCGCAACCCACGCGGGGTCGGCATCACCGATTTCGTTGTTCACGGGCAGATAACGTTCAGGAAACTCCCAGATCAGCACCTGGGGCGGGCTGTTCTTGAAGTCGTCGCTCTTGAGGTAGCTGAGCATCGGCAGGATCGGGCCGTGGCCGTCTTCGGCGTAGCTGACCACGTCGCTGTGCAGGGCTTGCTTGAGCGCACCGACAAAGTTCCAGTTGGGGTTGGCGCTGTAGCTGGTGCCGACCAGGGCCACTGGGGTTTCGCTGTCGCTGAACAGGGCATCGTCACCTTTGGTTTCGGCCAGGTGCGTGACGCGTTTTTCCAGCGGCTCTTTAGGGGGCATCAGGTTTTCGAACAGCGGGTCCAGGGGCAGGAACAGACGCAGGTCGCCTTTGTGCGGTGCGGTGTTCTCGGCCTCGGTGACAAAACGCTGTGGCTCGCCGCTCAGCGGGGTTTTCTCGCGAATGGTCGCTGCCAGTTGCTTGGCGGCGATCTCGGCGCCGTCCGGGGTCCAGTGGGTGTCGGTGCGCAGGAACACCTGCTTGCCGCCCAGCTTGGCCTGTTGCAGCGGGCCAAGCAGGTCCGGGGCGATGATCTTGTCGGCGGCGACGCGGGCGTGGAAATCCTGGTAGAGGTTGGCGTGGATGCTCGCCGGTTTCACCTCACCCAGGTGCTCCGGGTACAGGCGCACTTTGGCCGGCACGATCGCCATCACCAGCTGGATGCCCTGGGCCTTGAGCTTCTGGCGCACGCCTTCCACCAGCGCGTAGTTGCCTTGCAGGTTCTGGTCTTCGTTGACGGCAGGGTTGAACTCTTCGTCGCTGTACAGCCAGTGATCGCGGCCCAGCACTACGCCAGGGCGACCTTCATTGAACAGCTTGTAGTCCAGCGCGGCCCACAGGTTGGTGCCCAGGCGCTTGATCGGGAACTCGTCGTCGTAGTGGGTCTCGACGGCTTTGGTCCAGCGACCGTTAAGCACCGTGGCGTCGGCATTGGTGCTGAAGCCGAAGAAACTGCGCAGCGACCAGGCGCCCAGGGCCAGCAGCACCACCAGGAACAGGCCGATATAGAGGACGCGTAATGAACGGGTCATGGTCGGCTCCCTCAGAATTGGAAGTAAAGGAACGGCGAGAAACTCTGCGCCGACAGTTTGAGAATCGACGCCACGAACAGCAGCAGCACCGCCGCGCGCATGGCGTAGCGTGGCCAGTCAGCGGTCCAGTAGGCCGGTTGCACGGCGGCGTCCTGGCCCACGGTGAAACCGGGCTGGTGGATGCTGCCGGGGTTGTCGCCCGGGACGGCCTTGATCAGGCTCGGGTCGGCCGGCTTGGTCTTCTCGGCAGGGCGATTGGTGTAGAAATCGCGCAGGCCGAAGAACGCCAGGGTTGCGTACGCCACCACCAGGGTTGCCACTTGCAGGCCGGTGAGGCTGGCGCGGTTGAGTTCCGACAGCGACCACTCGCCAAAGCTGAACATCGCACCGTACATACGACCGGCAACGTGCAGGTTCTCGGCGCGGAAGATCACCCAGCCCATTACCACCAGCAGGAAGGTGAAGGCCCAGCGCACCACGTTGAAGCTGCGTGGCGCGGTGTTGAGGCCGATGGCTTTTTCAATCGCCAGCCACATGCCGTGCCAGGCACCCCACACGATGTAGGTGATGTTTGCACCGTGCCACAGGCCACCGAGCAGCATGGTCAGGAACAGGTTACGGTAGGTGATCAGCGTGCCTTTGCGGTTGCCGCCCAGGGTGATGTACAGATAGTCACGCAGCCAGGTAGACAGGCTGATGTGCCAGCGCCGCCAGAACTCGGTGATCGACTGGCTGATGTACGGCTGCTTGAAGTTTTCCATGAAGCGGAAACCCATCATCAAGCCCAGGCCGATGGCCATGTCGCTGTAGCCGGAGAAGTCGAAGTACAGCTGCGCGGTGTAGGCCAGCGCGCCGAGCCAGGCATCGCCCGTGGTGGGGTTCTGCAGGGCGAAGCAATGGTCGGCCACCACCGCGAGGGTGTCGGCGATAAAGACCTTCTTGATGAAACCCTGCATGAATCGCGTGCAGCCCTCGGAGAACTTGTCGAGGGTGTGGGTGCGGTTGTTGAACTGGTCGGCCAGGTCGCGAAAGCGCAACACCGGGCCGGCAATCAAGTGCGGGAAGATCGCCACGAACGCCGCGAAGTCGATCAGGTTGCGGGTCGCCGGGGTATCGCCACGGTACACGTCGATGATGTAGCTGATGGATTCGAAGATGTAGAACGAGATACCGATCGGCAACAGCACGTGGGTGAGGATGAACGGCTCAAGGCCCATGGACTTCATCATCACGTTGATGCTGTCGACGCCGAAGTTGGCGTACTTGAAGTAGCCGAGGATGCACAGGTCGACCGCCACGCCGAGCAGCAGCCAGCGCTGGGCTGGCTTGGTGCGCACGCCGGCTGCACCGACCTTGAGGCCGATCCAGTAGTTCCACAGCGTCACGGCGGCGAACAGCGCCAGGAAGTCCACTCGCCACCAGGCGTAGAACACATAGCTGGCAATCAGCAGCAGCAGGTTGCGATAGCGTTGCCCGCTCAAGTAGTACAAGCCGAGAAAGATCGGCAAGAACAGAAACAGGAACACATTGGACGAGAAAACCATCCCGATCTCTCCATGTTTAATCACAGTCAAGGGCCAGAGCCCCCCCAAACCCCCCCACGAAAATTCGGGGGGGCGGTACAGCATTCACGCCACCTTCCTGTAGGAGTCCGGCTTGCCGGCGATGGCGATCTTGAGGCCGCCATCGCCG
>NZ_JBWKRS010000012.1:70501-178986 GCF_059419385.1 Pseudomonas sp. GW821-FHT05H12
CCCCCCCCCCCCCCCCCCCCCCCCCCCCCCCCCCCCCCCCCCCCCCGGGCTCCTACAGGAGGGTATTCACCTAACTGCCTTTGTTGCCTTTTTCATGCGCCGGGTCGTAGACCTTGGTCAGGTCACCCCCCAGGCGGAACGTCTTGAACGGTTGCATGCCGTGCTTGCGCTCCACCACATCCGGGGCGCAGGTGTAGAGGGTGCAGAAAGGTTCGAGCCAGGCGAATTTCATGTCCTGCTTCAAGTCCTTCATGTCCTGTTCCTTGCCGTTCTTCTGCTCGAAGATGTCCGGGTCTTTGACCCCGGCCAGCACCTTGTCGCCCAGGCGCTTGAGTGCGCTGTTGTTTTCCTGGCGCAGATCCACACCGTTGACCAGGGCAAAACTGGCGATCATCGACAGCGGCGGCAGGGCGTAGTTGTGGTACGACAGGGCGCGTTGCTGACGCTTCAATTCGTTGGGCAGGAAGCCCTGGTCATCGACCTGGTTCACGCCGACCTTGTATTCCTTCACCGCCCAATCAAACAGGTCGCGACGGTTGGTGGCGACGGACGTTGCCATCACCGACCACGCAGCCCAGTAGGAGTGGTTGTTGGTTTTTTCCAGAGGCAGGTTGTCCCAGTCGCTGACGACCTGATCGGCGAGTTTGTTGAACCATGCCTCGATCAACTGCGATTCCTGCTGGTGGTTGGCCAGCGGGTGGGAGTCGGAAAACTTCAGGCGCACATAGGCCGACGCCATGCTGCCCAGCGCCCATTTGCGCATGGACTTGCCGGTGTGGTTGAAGTCCTTGGACATCAGCGCATCCGCCTTGGCCCAGCTGGTCAGCCAGTTCAGGGTGCATTCCAACTGCTCCGGGCGACCGTCGCGCATGAACTGCATCACGCGCTTGCTGGTGTCTTTTTCCAGCTTGGTGATGTCGGCCGTGCTGTCGCGAAAGGCTTTTTCAGATTGCACGTTCAGCGTGGCGCGAGCTTTGTCCGAACCTTCGTACTTGCTGCGAAATTGCAGCGAACCGGTGTACGGCGCCGGCATGGCGTCGCAGTCATTCTTGAAGTCGCCGGTCTTGAACGCCTCGATCGGGGCGAAATAGCCCTGAGGCGGGCGCAGTGGCGCGGCGGCGTTGACCGAGCCTGCGAAGATCGCAAGGCCCAGTAACGTAGGGATCAATAACTTCTGCATAGGTAACCTCATTGCCCAGTTGAAGCGGTCTGTTGACCACCGGCTGGGAATACGTTGCGTGTGCAAATTTTCGCTTCAACCTTCTGCGCGGCCTGGCCTGCTTCGGGGCCCTGGACTTCCACGGCCAGCAAGTTCTGCGAGGCCCAGTCTTCATCGGTGCGCAGTTCGAAGGCGAAACGCCCGTCTGTATCGGATGTTTCGGGTTTTTCGATCTTCAGGTCCTCGTGGCGCCCGTTCATGTACCAGAGGGTGGCTTGCAAGGTTTTCACCGACGGGTCGGCGAAGCGGATATCAACCTGGTGACTGGCGTTACGCAGGTCTTTGTTCGAACTGTTGACCAGCAATTCGTTCTTGCCGGGTTTCAAGGTGGTGCTGGAGGTCATCTGCGCGGTCTTGCCTTCGCAGCCGTTGTCGAGCAACGCCATCATCTGGCGGTAGATGGTTTCCTGGTCCAGGCGGTACAGCGGCGAGAATTCCCAGATGAGGATTTTCGGCGGGCTCTTCTGGAATTCATCGCTGCCCAGGTACTGGATCATCGAGCCTTCCAGGCCACCGCCCGGGAAGGCGACGTTGAGGATGTCAGCGCCGATTTCCTGTTCCAGGAAGCCCGCGAAGTTGTAGTTCTTGCCGCTGTGGCTGGTGCCCACCAGGGTGATCTGCGGGTTGCCCGAATCGCCGAACAGGTCGCCGTCACCCGCTTCGCCCTTGGGCTCGGTGGTGAACTGGTCCATGTACTGGATCGCGTAGCTGGTGCCACACAGTTGCCCGGCCATATTGTGCAGGGTGCCGGTCTTGCCCATGCGCCCGGAGCGCTTGGTCTCGAATTCGCGCTTGGGAATGTCGGCGAACTCAGGCATGGCGCGCACTTTTTCACCGACGATTTTCGCCGTGCGTTGGGCGCCGTACGGCGTCCAGTGTTGGTCACCACGGAAGTAGAAATCGTGGGCCGGCAGTTCATCCGGCAGTTGCTCGTTGGTCAATGGCGACAGGTCCGGCACCACGTAGCCCATTTTGGCGAAACGGCCGAGCATGGTTTTGTAGTTGGCCAGGGCCTTGTCGAAATCGAACTTGGCTTTTTCTTCAGGATTGAGCTTGTTGCGGTTCACCAAACCACGGGTCGGCTGGTAGACCACCACCAGTTCCACGCCCTTGGCCTTGAACGCATCGTGCAGTTGCTGCATGCGCTTGTAGCCGGCCGGGCTGGTGTCGAACTCGGTGCGCAGGTCTTCCTGGGTACGGAACAACCAGTCGCCCTGGGCTTGCACCAGGGTGGTGAAGTTCTGCTGGTAGCGCGTGGTGTAGTTGCGCGCATCGTGGGCGGCCGGGCACAGGCTGCAGCAGGGTTCGGCAGTAAAGGTCGGGGCCTTTACTTCATCGGCGCGTACGCCCTGGCTGGCCGCCAGCAGGCCGAGGGTCAGACCCGAGAGGCTCAGCAGTTTGATCATGTTTGGGTGCATAAGGGTCATCCTCAGTCCTGCATTTCGGTCTGGCGTTCGACAGGGTCGATCAGCACGGCTTTCTGCTGGCGCACCAGCAGGTCGAGAATTTCTTCCTGGCGATCACCAAGAACGCCGGAGAAGCTGATGCCACTGGATTTGGTCGGCGCCAGCATCGACACGCGGTACAGCTCGATGCTCAACGGCGAGTCGATCGACAGCGGCCCGCTGCCGTTACCGGCCAGCTCGCCTCCCACCAGGATCAGCGAGACCTTGGCGTCGAACGGGTCGAGGGCGATGTCGCGGTCGGTGTCGGTCAAGTCCTTGATGTGGCCGTACACGCCGGTGAGGCCGTTGGCCATGGCGGTGTTTTCGTACAGCTTGATGTTCACGCTGTTACGCACGCGGATGCCGTGGCGACGGTTGCTGATCACCTTGTTGCCCCACAGCAGGTTGTCGCCGCTCTCATAGAGGGTGATGCCGTCGGTGTGGTTGCGGTAGATCTCGTTGTCGGCGATCAGGTTGTTCACGCTGTTACGGTCGATCACCAGGCCCGACAACTTGTTGTCGTAGCTGCGGTTGTTGAAGATGAAGCTGTCGTTCACTTCCCGCGAAATGATGATGCCGTGCTTCTTCTTGGTGCCGTACACGGTGTTGTCCGCAATGATCAGGCCGTGGGAACGGTCGTGGGGGTCAATGCCGTAGACGATGTTGTCTTTGTAGGTATTGCCCTTGAGCACAAAGCCGGTGGTTTCGTAGCAGTAGAAGCCGTACCACATGTCCGAGAACTCGGAATCAATAATCCAGCCAGTCGGCTCCGGGCGCTTGAGCACCTTGGCCATGTTCGGCGTGTACTGGGAAATACTCACCCCGTACGACTTACTGTTGGCGTAGCCGAAGCTGGCCATCTTGCTGTTGGCGACGTAGGTTTCGGTGCCGCCCCAGGCCAGCAGGAACGGGCGGAATTCCTTGGGCGACTTGAACAGCGCCGGGCCGTTGGCCTTTTCGCTCCAGCCGGTAATTTTGGTGTCACGCACAAACAGCTGGCCGTCGTTGATCAGGAACGAACCGGCCTCTTGGGACAGGTGCAATTCCTGGGTCTTCTTGTCGATTTCCAGGATGCCTTTGCGCCCGACCACAATCGGAAGCTTGGCCAGGAACACACCCGGTGAGGTTTCGCTGAAGTACTGCTTGGGCACCTTGCCCAGCAGGTCCTTGAGGTTCATGTAGCCGTCATCGACGAAGATCGCCTGGGGAATGCCGTGCTGGCGCACCACCCATTCGGCCATCTTGTTGTCACCGCCGATAAAGTCCTTGAGGGCGTCTTCCTGCATCATGCGGCGCAGGCTGATTTTGCCCGGCTTGGTCCGCACGATTTTCTTTTCCATCGCCGCAGCGGTGTAGCCGGACAGATCAGGCAGGGCCGGTTTATCCATTTCCAGTGGCGCCGTCGGCGGGCTGGAAATGGTGTAGGTCTTGGCCTGTTGCAGCTC
Organism: Pseudomonas sp. GW821-FHT05H12; assembly: GCF_059419385.1. Classification (NCBI taxonomy): domain Bacteria; kingdom Pseudomonadati; phylum Pseudomonadota; class Gammaproteobacteria; order Pseudomonadales; family Pseudomonadaceae; genus Pseudomonas; species Pseudomonas sp. GW821-FHT05H12. Next base: position 74,611 of record NZ_JBWKRS010000012.1, read on the forward strand.
TTTGGCGATGGTCGGCGCCTTCACCGCCGCACCGTCGGCAAAGGCCGAAGTGCTGGCCAGCAGCATGGCTGCGACCAGCAGGCTGACCGAGCCTTTGAGGGCTTGAGGGTTCATCGCGCAGGCTCCCATCAGAATTTCCAGATCACGTCGACAAAGGCGCGGTGCATGTACGAGTCCACCTGGCTGCCATAGGCGTCACCCGGTTTGAACACGCCTGCACGAAAGCGCACCAGGGCCGACGGTTCGTCGATCGACTGGCTGAGCGCGGCCGGCAGCAGGCCTTTTTTGAAGTACTTGGTGACGACCAGGTCCATCTCTTGGCCCAGGTCTTTTTTGCCGTCTTCAAGGGGCAGGGAGGTGCTGGACAGGATCGCGCCGGTCACGTCATCGGTGTTGTTCTGCACCGCATCGATGCCGTTGCTGCCCACTGGCTTGTTGCCGTCGACACGCCAGAACTTGTGGTACACCAGGCTGGCGTCGTAGTCCTCGCGCAGCTGCCAGGAACCGAAGAGGCTCATGGACTGCATGTTGTTCATCTCGCCACGGAACGCTTCGCCGAAACGGTGCAGGCGCGATTGGGTGCCGGTCCAGTTGGAGCGGTTGCTTTGCAGGCCGTTCTGTTCGTACTCGGCGCTGGCGCGGGCATAGGCCGCGCCTACTTGCCATTGCGGGTCCAGACGCAGGCGGATACCCAGGTCGGTGGCCCAGCCGTTCACGTCATCGCTGCGCTTGGCATTCGTTGGGCGGGTGCCGTCGGCGTTCAGCGCGTTGACCGTGTCACGGTTGCCCTGCATGCCGGTGACGCTGGCCCAGTAGTTGACGGTGTTGGTGTTACGCCAGTTGTAGGCATCGCTGTTGGCTTCGATGCCGAGCCAGGTCAGGTCGCCGTTTTCGCGCTTGTCCAGCGGGTCGGAAGCCACACCCGGTTCGGCGTAGTCGAGCTTGCCGTCGTCATGGGTGTGGTGACCGCGCAGGCCGATCCACTGGCCCGGCGTCCACTGGTAGGCAGCGTCGGCGTAGAAGTGTTGGCGGTCTTTGTCCTTGGGCGACAGTTCCTTGAGGTCGGTGCGGTATTCGCTGAAGCGTTCAGCGGCGCCGATATTGGCCTTGAGCAAGGTGGTGTCGAAGGTCCAGTTCAGCGCCTCGATGTTGGTGTCGCGCCATTGGCCGTCGTCATTGCGCAGGCGCTGGCGACCGAACTTGAGGATTTCGCCGGGGTAGGGCGTGAAGCCGCTGTAGCCGACCCAGAATTCGCGCAGGGCCAGGTAGTTTTTCTTGGCTTTGCGGTCATCGTTGCTCGACTGTTCTGTGGTGTCATCGGCCGACTGTTGCAGGGTGTCGGTCTCGATGATGTCGCTGGAGGTCACGGCCTGGCCCATGGCGTAGGCGCTCCACGCGCCGCTTTCGCCATAGATCCACGGGCGCAGGTCGAGGCCGATGCCGTTGACGTCGCCGCCTTTCTGGGTGCCGAGGTCGCGGTCATCTTCGGACTGCGCGGTGGCTTTGACTTCCAGGCCGAAGTTCTTGGCTTCGGTGAGCGCAGCCAGGGTCGGGCACGACCACAACAAGGCGAAGGTCAGGCCGATACCGGCCTTGACGAATGGGTTGAGCTTCATAGGGATTCCTCGCCGTCTTCTTCATCCAGGGCGTGCAGTTGCAGCGTGCTCTGGGCCAGGGTGCCGCGGGCGGCCAGCTCTTGTTGCACCAGGCGTTGGCCCTGGGTGCGTTGCTCCGGGGTCAGCGGGGCTTCGAGTTGCGTGGCCAAGTCGTTGGCCTCTGGCGTGTCCTGGGCTTTAGCCAACTGGCTGAAGACATAGGCGTTCAATGGGTCGGGCTTGGTGCCCTTGCCTTGGGAAAACAATTGGGCGATGGCGAAGTCGGCGCTGTTCTGGCCATTGCGCGCAGCGGTCAGCAAGTGATCCAGGGCTTTTTGCGGGTAAACCTTGCCCAGGTAGCCACGGCGGTAGATCTGGCCGAGGTAGTAATCGGCGGCCACTTCCTTGCCCACGGCTTTTTCGAAGTGCGCTTCGGCGGCCTTGGCATCGGCCGGCACCCACTTGCCTTCGTAGTAGAGCTTGCCCAGCAACAGCTCGGCGCGCGGCTGGTCGGCGGCGCGGCCGTTGTCCAGGTACTTCATCATCTGGTCGACGTCGCCCAGTTCCGGGAAGTCGTAGAGCAGTTGCGCCAGGCTGACCCAGGACGCCGGGTAGCCAGGGGCGATTTTTTCCAGCAGGGCCTGGGCGGTTTTCTCGTCTGGCTTGCCCAGGGAGGCATCGCCGAGTACGCGAGCAACGCTGTCGACCCGTTGTGCAGTGACGGTGCCACGGCTGTAGCCGGCTTCCATTTGCTTGAGCAGTTCGGCCTGTTTTTCCGGCTCGGCTTTTTTCTGGTAGACCGTGGCCAGCTCGACGTAGCAGATATCGGTGGTGTTCAGCGCGGCCTTGCAGATGCGCTCCACATCATCCAGGTGCTGGTCGTAGGTGCCTTGGGTGCGATACAGCAGCACCTGGGCCAGACCGGCTTCCGGATAACCCGCGGCCTGCCACTTGCTGATCTGCTGCTGGGCGTTCACGTTCGGGAAACTGTGAGGGTATTGCAGGTAGAGCATCGCCAGCGGGATCAGGGTGTTGCCTTCGCCATTGGCAAAAGCCTTTTTCAACAGGCCTTCGGCTTCGTGTTGCTCGGCTTCGGTGGCACCGGGCTTGGCCACCAGCAGACGGCCGAGGCGAGCCTGGGCACGCGGCGACGTGTCAGCGGCGGCGCGGTAGGTGGCTTCGGCCTGGCGGATCTGCTCGGGGTCACGGGTGGTCACCTGGATATCGGCCAGGCCCACTTGGGCCTCGCTGTAACCCAGGTCAGCCAGTTGCTGGTAATTCTGCTGGGCGGTGACGGTGTCGCCACGCTTGAGCGCTTCATTGGCCAGGCGCTGGTCGGGCAGGCCGGCGCAACCGGCGAGGCTGACGGCCAGTGCCAGAGCACAATACACGGCGGCTGCATGCGATCTGCCTTGTGTGGGAGCTGGCTTGCCTGCGATGCGGGCACCTCGGTGTATCGGGTGTACCGAGTCGATGCCATCGCGGGCAAGCCCGGCTCCCACAGAGGGGAGTGGTGTGTTTGGGAGAGTCATCACAGGCATGTCCTCTGCTTACAGACCGTTGGCCATGGCTTTATCGATCAGCCAGTTCAGCGAAGGGCCACGGTCGCTGGTCACTTCCACCGGGCGGCCGGCGTAGGTGCTGTCCAGCGGTGCGTCAGGCTTGATCTGTACGCGGATGTCGGAGGACAGGTCGGCGCTGTTCAGGCTGGTGCTGCTGACGATGGTGCCGGTGCGGATCTGTTCTTCGTCGGCCACCTGGAAGCTCACCGGCGTGCCTGGGCGCACGTCAGCGAACTGGCGATAGGTGAAGCGCGCTTCCACGTTGGCCTGGCTGCCGCGTGGCACCAGTTGGAAGATCACGTCGCCTTTGCTGGCGTATTGGCCGTCGGCGACCATTTGCTGGGCTACCACGCAGTCGCACGGCGACGTCAGGGTGCCGGTCATTTGTTTGCCGAACAGCTCTTCAACCTTGGCCGGTTGCAGTTGGTCTTCGTCCAGGTGGCCCTTGAGCACATCGAGCATGCTGGTGCTGAAGGTGGCGAGCGGCGCGCCTTTGGCAGCCACGGCGTCACCTTTGAGCAGGCTCTGCACGGTGCCGTCGCGTGGCATGGTCACGTTCATGCCGGGCACGCTGACCAGGCCGGCCTGGGCGTGGCTGACGAAGTACATGCCGTACACCGACTTGAACACGAAACCGAACGCGGCCAGGCCGACGATGAAGATACCGGCGCTGAAGGTCACCGCACGCAGGCGGCCAAAGGCGGTCATGCCACTGCCACTGTCCTTGACCTTGCGCGCCTTGGTGAAGTTGTCGCGTTGCAGGGTCGCCAGCACGTCGCCCATGGTCACGATGTCACCGGACAAGTGCGAAGTGATCAGGTGGCGCAGGGTGGAAATATCCTGGGGTTCCAGGTTCTGGAACTGGCAACCGGTGCGGCCGGTCTGGCGGTCGTAGGAGCGGATTTGCAGTTCCACGTCCATGGCCAGGCCCAGGTTGTCGATCACAAACTGCAGGCGGCCCTTGTGCACTTCGCCGACGGTCAACGGCTGGGTGGAGGTGAAGGCCAGGCCGCCGGCAGACAGGTCGATGACCCGTGCTTCGGTCGGTGTGCGGTCAGTGTTGAAAAAGCGCAGCTTGGCCGGGATTTTCACGCGGGCATGTTGGCGCTGGGCTTCGGATTCGTGGACAACGTTGACGTTTGCTTGGCTATTCATCGGTGTAATTCCTAGGTTAATTCAGGCTTGGCAGGGTCAGACCATCATCAGCAACACGGCGACGAAAATGCTGCCGGCGGAGAAGGTCATGGTCCGAGACGACCAGGTGTTGAACCAACGTTGAAAGCTGGCCAAATCGCGGGTCAGTTTGGTGTCCTGGCGGGTCCAGGACTGTTGATCAAGGCGGAAGAACACGTAGATCTTCACCAGCGCGCCCATGATCTGGTTGTAATAGAGAATCACCGGGTAGGCCGGGCCGATCTTGTGGCCGGAACACGACAGCAACAGGGTGAGAATCAGGCGGGTGATGCCGATCCACAGCAGGTAAGCGAGGATGAACGCGCCGCCGTACTTGAAGGTGGCGATGAACGCGACCGTCAGGCCGAGCAGGGACGTCCACATCGACACACGCTGGTCGAACAGCACGATGCTGGTGAACAGACCGAGGCGGCGCACACCCAGGCCCAGGGCGCGGGAGTTCTGGCGCAGGTTGTTGCCGTACCAGCGGAACATCAGCTTGCGGCTGGCCTTGATAAAGCTTTTTTCCGGCGGGTGTTCCACGGTGTTGATCGCGGCGTCCGGTACGTAGAAGGTGTCGTAGCCCAGGCGCATCAGGCTGAACCAGCTGGACTTGTCGTCACCGGTGAGGAACTTGAAGCGGCCCAGGCGCCAGTGTTGCAGCGAGTCGCTTTCCACGTCGGCGATAAAGCCCGGGTCAGTCACTACGCTGGCACGGAACACCGACATGCGACCGGTCATGGTCAGCACGCGCTTGGACAGGGCCATGGAGCACATGTTGATGTGGCGTTGGGCGAAGCGCAGCTTGTGCCATTCGCTCATGATGTAGCCGCCACGCACTTCGCAGAATTCGTTGGTGGTGAGGCCACCGACGTTGCCGAACAGCTGGAACCACGGCACGGTCTTGCGCACGACGCCTTCGGCGAGCACGGTGTCGCCATCGATCACGGCGACCACGGCGCGGTCATCCGGCAGGTGGCGGGAGATGGCACGGAAACCGAAGGCCAGGCCGTCACGCTTGCCGGTACCGGCGATGCGCACGAAGTCGAGCTTCACGTGCTCCGGTGGGTTCATGCGTTCCCACAGGCTTTTCACCAGCAGTTCATCGGACATTTCCACCAGCGAGCACACCACGGTGGTGGGGAAACCGCATTCGATGGCTTCGCGGATCACCGAGCTGTAGACCTGCGCGGTGGTCAGCGCGTCGATACGAAAACTGGTGACCATCAGGAACACATGGGACGGGTCGGCGGCCTTGCCCAGTTTGCGCACTTTGCGGCGCAGGTGCGGGTAGACCACGTACAAAAACAGCATGCCGCGAAAGAAATGCGTAGCACCCATCGAGTAGCGCCAGATACCGACGGCGCCAATCAGGAAAATAAAATTCTTCGACTCCGAGTCGAACGTACTCGCCGGCAGCAGCAGGGCGAGTCCCATCAGCAGGCTGAGGAAGAACAGCCAGCCGGCGGATTGCAGTAGTACATGTTTTAACTTGGACATAAGCGTCATCCGAAGGTGAAGGAGGTTCCAGGCGGCAGGCGCTGGGGATGGAAACGCCTGCCGCCTGGAACTTGCCGTTGCTGTTACCAGCAAATGCCTTCGGTACGACCGGTCGCACAGGTGGCCTTGGACATGAAGCCCACCAGGTCGATCACTTGCTTGCCGTGCGGAGCGTTCTGCGCCAGGGCGCGGAATTTCTCGTCGCGGTTGCCGAGGATGATCACGTCGGAGTTGTTGATCACATCATCGAAGTCCGAGTTGAGCAGGGACGACACGTGCGGGATCTTGCCCTCGATGTAGTCCTTGTTCGCGCCGTGGACACGGGCGTATTCGACGTTGCTGTCGTAGATGCTCAGGTCGTAGCCCTTGCCGATCAGCATTTCGGCCAGGTCAACCAGCGGGCTTTCACGCAGGTCGTCGGTGCCGGCCTTGAAGCTCAGGCCCAGCAGCGCGACTTTGCGTTTGTCGTGGCTGGAAACGATGTCGAAGGCGTTCTGTACCTGGGACTCGTTGCTGCGCATCAGCGAGTTGAGCAGCGGCGCTTCCACGTCCAGAGAGCCGGCACGGTAGGTGAGGGCGCGCACGTCTTTGGGCAGGCACGAACCGCCGAAAGCGAAGCCTGGGCGCATGTAGTACTGGGACAGGTTGAGGGTCTTGTCCTGGCACACCACTTCCATCACTTCACGGCCATCGACGCCGACGGCCTTGGCGATGTTGCCGATCTCGTTGGCGAAGGTCACCTTGGTGGCGTGCCACACGTTGCAGGTGTACTTGATCATTTCGGCAACGGCGATGTCCTTGCGGATGATCGGTGCATCGAGTTCTTCGTAGAGCGACTGCAGGACATCGCCGGAGGCTTTGTCGAACTCGCCGATCACGGTCATCGGTGGCAAGTCGTAGTCGGCGATGGCGGTGGACTCACGCAGGAATTCCGGGTTGACCGCGACGCCGAAGTCGACACCGGCTTTTTTGCCCGAGCAGTCTTCGAGGATCGGAATCACCACGTTGGCCACGGTGCCTGGCAGCACGGTGCTGCGCACGACCACGGTGTGGCGGGTGGTTTTGTCACGCAGGACAAAACCGATCTCGCGGCACACGGCTTCGATGTAGTCGAGTTCCAGGTCACCGTTTTTCTTGCTCGGCGTACCGACACAGATCATCGACAGGTCAGTGTCACGGATGGCGTCGGCGAAGTTGGTGGTACCGCGCAGTCGACCGGTTTCGATCCCCTGGCTCAACAGTTCACCCAGACCCGGTTCAACGATTGGCGATTTGCCCGCATTGATCAGGTCGATCTTTTCCTTGGAGATGTCTACGCCCACCACTTCGTGGCCACGGGCAGACAGGCAACCGGCACACACTGCGCCAACGTAACCCAAACCAAATATGCTGATGCGCATCGCATTTACCTCTTGTCATTGAAGACGATTTTAATCATGCCAATTAGATGGCCGGAGTTCATGTTTGCAAGCGTCACTGTTGCCGCGGAAGTTAGACGAATAGACGCCGACTTACCGCGTACAGGCATGTTAAATAGCGAGTGACTAACTATTGCACTCAAGTTGTGCGCAACTTGGCCTTGTTATTGGGGCTTGCCCTGAAATGCAGCCGGGCTACCTTTGAGAAGGGCCCGACGCCGGTGCCGCAGGGGCTTGATAGAGGCTTAAAGCCCTTAATTATCAATCACCTGGGTGTCACCACCGACACATTTAGGTAAGCGCTGCGTTGGCCTATAGGGGATAGCAACCAGTCCTTATCGCCGCCCTCAACTCAATTCAGTTGATGATATGACCCGTGAGTCAAAGTTGATGGGGCAACTTTGCTACTTCCTTGGGTCGCTATGTAAGTCATCTCCTACAGAAACAGAGAATTTCGTTACCGGTGGTATGAGCCGTGCGTTTTGGCGAAGTTCCAGGCCGCTCATCCTGTTTCCGGAAATTTCTTGAAATATTAGGAAAGATGGCACTAGTACTATAGTGATAGCACTTGCTATTTGGGCCAGTAGTTGTGGGGAGTTGGTGCGGGGAGATAGTTTTGTGCCACTACTGTTTAAAAAAAGTGGTGCCACTACGAAAAAAAATGAGAATTGTCGAGTGAAAGATTCGTTAGGAATGCGTCAAGATATTTTTTGACGCCAAAATGATGACGGTTCGGTGGGCGAAATGCGGTTAAAAAATGTGGGAGCTGGCTTGCCTGCGATGGCGGTGTTGAATTCACCGACGCTATCGCAGGCAAGCCAGCTCCCACATTCGAACATCTGTGCTTTCGAGGGCTTTATTCCGGTGCGTGATCGCGCAGGAACACCAGGTTGTCGGGCTTGGACTGCTCGGCATTGAAGCGATAGCCCTGCACGTCAAACTCCATGAGCCTGGCCGGGTCGTTGATGCGTTCTTCGATCACGAAGCGGCTCATCATGCCCCGGGCCTTCTTGGCGTAGAAGCTGATGATCTTGTACTGGCCGTTCTTCAGGTCCTTGAACTCGGTGTTGATGATCCGCGCGTTCAGGGCCGTGCGCTTGACCGCCGAGAAGTACTCGTTGGACGCCAGGTTCAGCAGCACGTCATCGCCTTGCTCGGCCAGGGCGTCGTTCAGCCACTCGCTGATACGGGTGCCCCAGAAGGCGTACAGGTCCTTGCCACGGGCGTTGGGCAGCTTGGTGCCCATTTCCAGGCGGTACGGCATCATCAGGTCCAGGGGGCGCAGCAGGCCGTACAGGCCCGAGAGCATGCGCAGGTGGTCCTGGGCGTAGGTGAAATCGGCGTCGCTGAAGGTTTCGGCGTTGAGGCCGGTGTACACGTCGCCCTTGAACGCCAGCAGCGCCTGCTTGGCATTGGCCGGGGTGAACGCCGGGGTCCAACTGCCGAAACGGGCAGCGTTGAGGCCGCCGATCTTGTCGGACACGTGCATCAACTCGCTGATCTGCGCCGGGCTCAGCGTGCGCAGCTGCTCGATCAGTTCCTGGGAGTGGTCCAGAAATTGCGGCTGGGTAAAGCGCTGGGTCGCAGGCGCGGTCTCGAAATCGAGGGTCTTGGCGGGTGAAATCACCGTCAGCATGAAGTCGTCTCCTTAAATCGTGGGGGGATTCTAGGGGGTTGAGGCGTTCGACTCCACCTATGGCAACGATAGAGATCGAAACTGTAGGAGCCGGCTTGCCGGCGATGGCGTCCGCAAGATCACTTCAAGTCTCCAGGGCCTCATCGCCGGCAAGCCGGCTCCTACAGGGGGCGTGGTGGATCGGCTATAGTGGCCGACGACTCTGGAAAGGGAGACCCTTTGTGCGAATTGCGCTTTTATTGTCCGCCTGCCTGTTTTGCCTGGGCGCCCAGGCCGCACCTGTGGACGTGGCCAGCCTGGACCGCGGCACCTGGCCTGAAAAGCTCAGCAGCCCCGCGCTGTTCGATGTGGCCTCACGCGCCGAAATCCTGATGTTCGCCCACAGCCTGCTGGCCAGCGAAAGCCAGGACGAAACCGCGCTCAAGCAGCGCCTGGGGTTGAAGATCATCAACCTGGCGTCCATCGACGACCTGCGCCGCCAGCTGTGGCAACGTTTGTTGGAGAACTACACCTTCGCCCAGCAGAGTTGCGAGGAGGACGCCTCGTTTTGTTACCTGGTCGAGAACATGGACGACCTGCGCGAGCAGGCTGGCAAGTTCCAGGTCAGCGAAAACTCTTTCTATATAGGCTGGGCCGGCCCGAGCCATAATTTCCACGAACGCTACCTCGATGAGTTGCTGCGCAAGGCCGCGCTGTTCCCGCAGATCAGCAGCGAAGTCGCGCGTTTTGGTGACCATGAGCGCAATGGCGATGAGCTCAACGACCGCTTGTTCTTGCTGACGTTCGACGGCGGCCCGGCGCCAGTCAGTGGCAACACCGACTGGCTCACCGATTACTTGCGCAAACAGAAGATGAACGCGACGTTCTTTGCCCTCGGCAGCAGCCTGCAGACCCGTGTGGAGCGCAGCTCTGCCGCTGATGTGCAGGCCTTGTACCAAGGCCAGTGCGTGGGTATTCAGGGCTGGCAGTACCGTTCCCACAGCCATTGGGTCGACTGGCAAAGTTCGATCACCCGCACGGCGTCGCTGGTGCAAAACCTGATGCCGGAGAACTACGTACCGCTGTTTCGCCCGCCCTACGGTCAGCGCCGGGCGGACAGCCAGGGGTTTTTCCAGTCCCAGGGGCTGCAAGTGGCGTTGTGGGACATCGACTCCCAGGATGACCCGGGCAAGCTCAAGCCCGACGAGTCGGCGCAGCGCGTGCTGACGTTGATGCTGCTGTGGCGCAAAGGGGTGATTGTGTTCCACGACACCCAGGACAAGGCGCGGGTGGCATTGCCTTTGTTGATGCAGGCAACGGCGCAAAGCGGGCTGGGTTGGCAGGACTGCCGTGAGGCGTTTCGCTGAAAAGACGAAGTGCCCGGCCCTGTTGGGGATGAGGCATTTCTGGGGCGATTTTCGAGGGTGTTTCGATGCAGGCGGACTTCCGACTTTAACGGGGTCGCTGGCACTCGGCTAGTGCTATTCGTCATCCTGAAAAATAAACTTCAAAAAAGCGTCAAAGTGCTTTTTCCTGTCATGGCTTTTGCGGTATTACGAAGTCAGATCGCCGAAACCTGCAGCACAGGTGGCGTCTTCCAAGACTCCTCATGTGGGCACTGCGCTTGACGTCACTTCAGGTGCAGTCGGTGGTCGAATCGAGGCGCAGCACCGCCCAGGTATTGCGTCGACTGGCTCCCACAAAGGTGACCGAGTATGGATGATCATGGACGTAACCCTTCTTCCGACCAGCCAATCCTTTATGTGCTTGATACCAACGTACTGATCCACGATCCAAACGCGCTGCTTAACTTCGAAGAACACCACGTCGCCATCCCGATGATCGTGCTTGAGGAGCTCGACAAACTCAAAAGCGGGCACCACAGCGTGGCCGCCGAATGCCGCCAGGCCATTCGCCTGATCGACAAGACCTTGGGCGAAGCATCGCCCGAAGACGTTGAAGTCGGTGTGCCGATCCAGCGAGGCAAAGGCGGGCCCAAGGGCTTGTTGTCGATTCTGATGAGCAAGCGCAGCGAGCCCAACAGCCTGCTGCCGGAAAACCTGAACGACAACAAAATCATCAACCAATTGATCGACCTGCACGCTCGCGACAAGGACCTGCGCGTGGTGCTGGTGACCAAAGACATCAATATGCGCCTCAAGGCACGAGCGTGTGGGATCGCTGCCGAGGACTACAGCACCGACCAACTGGTCGACGACGTGTCGATGCTCTCCCGGGGTTATCACATGATGACCGGCTCGTTCTGGGACCGCGTCAGCAAGGTCGAAACCCGTCAGGACCATGGCCGCACCTGGCACCAGGTTCAGCTGATCGACAACCTGCCGGCCGTGCACATCAATGAATTCATCGTCGACGAGCAGGGCTTCGTGGGCTGGATCAAAGAGATTCAGGTCGACAAGCTGCTGATCCTCGACCTGCATCAGGAACCCCTGTTGCACCAGGAAGCCTGGGGCCTGAAACCGCGTGATATCTACCAGAGCCTGGCGCTGTACGCGCTGCTCGATCCGGACATCCACCTGGTGAACCTGACCGGTGCTGCCGGTTCCGGTAAAACCATTCTCGCCCTGGCTGCCGCCATCGAGCAGACCATGGTGACCAAGCGCTATCGCCGCATCATCGCCACCCGCAGCGTGCAAGGCCTGGACCAGGAAATCGGTTTCCTGCCCGGCACCGAGGCGGAAAAAATGGAGCCGTGGCTGGGGGCGATCACCGACAACCTCGAAGCCTTGCACATGGATGACGAAAACACCCATGGCAGCGTCGACTACATCCTCAGCAAAGTGCCGTTGCAGTTCAAATCCCTCAACTACATTCGAGGTCGCAGCTTCCAGCAAAGCCTGATTTTGATCGATGAATGCCAGAACCTCACGCCGCACCAGATGAAAACCATCATCACCCGTGCCGGCGCCGGTTCCAAAGTGGTGTGCCTGGGCAACCTGGCACAGATCGACACCCCTTACCTGTCCGCGACCAGCTCCGGGCTGACCTACCTGACGGAACGCTTCAAAGACTTCCCGAACGGCGTGCACATTGCGCTGCAAGGGGTTCCACGTTCGATCCTGGCTGAATACGCCGAATCCCACCTGTAACCGATCCATAGGGACCGGGCTTTTTGTGGGAGCTGGCTTGCCTGCGATAGCATCACCACGGTGTAGCTGATACACCGCGGTGCCTGCATCGCAGGCAAGCCAGCTCCCACATTTGTTATGCGTTAGGTTTACAATCGCTGCTCCTGATCAGGAGTATCCCTGTGCTGACTCATCTCGATTCCCAAGGTCGCGCCCACATGGTCGACGTCACCGACAAAGCCGTGACGTTCCGTGAAGCGGTGGCCGAAGCGCGGGTGCGCATGTTGCCCGAGACCCTGAAAATGATCGTCGACGGCGCCCACCCCAAGGGCGACGTGTTTGCCGTGGCCCGCATCGCCGGGATCCAGGCAGCAAAAAAAACCAGCGACCTGATCCCCCTGTGCCACCCGTTGATGCTGACTGGCGTCAAGGTGGAACTCAGCGCCGACGGCGTGGACGCGGTGCACATCCTGGCGCGCTGCAAACTCTCCGGCCAGACCGGCGTAGAGATGGAGGCCCTCACGGCCGCCAGCGTCGCCGCACTGACCATTTACGACATGTGCAAAGCGGTAGACCGCGGCATGACCATCGAAAATATCCGTCTGCTGGAAAAGCTCGGCGGTAAAAGCGGGCACTTCAAGGCGGACCAGGCATGAGCATCAACGTATTGTTTTTCGCACGCTACGCCGAGGCGGTGGGGTTTGACTCGCTGGAGATGGAGGGCGACTTTGCCACCGTCGATGCCGTACGGCAGGCCCTGGCCAGCGACCCTGAGTTTGCGGTGCTCAACGAAGCCAGCCTGATGTGCGCGCGCAACGAAGAATTGTGCGGCCTCGATGAGCCCGTGCAAGCCGGCGATGAAGTGGCGTTCTTCCCGCCCGTGACCGGAGGCTGACCATGGCCATTCGTGTGCAGGCCCAGGCGTTCGATCCCGGTGCCGAAGTCAACGCGATGCACGCGGCCAATGTCGGCGTCGGCGCGGTGGTGAGCTTTGTCGGCTATGTACGCGACTTCAACGACGGCTTCGATGTGGCGGGGATGTTCCTCGAGCATTACCCCGGCATGACCGAAAAAGCCCTGGCCAAGATCGCCGTGGAAGCCGAGCAGCGTTGGCCGTTGCTCAAGCTGGAAGTGCTGCACCGCATTGGCGCCCTGGAGCCGGGCGAGCCTATCGTCTTCGTGGGTGCCGCCAGTGCCCATCGCCAGGCGGCGTTTGATGCCTGTGCGTTTGTGATGGATTACCTCAAGACCCGTGCGCCGTTCTGGAAAAAAGAAAACACCAGCGCAGGCCCGCGCTGGGTGGAAGGGCGCAGCAGCGATCACGCTGCCGCAGACCGCTGGAAATAACCCCGTAGGAGCCGGCTTGCCGGCGATAGGGCCCTTGAGCCTTGTGCCCAACCAGAGGGCCTCATCGCCGGCAAGCCGGCTCCTACAGGGTGGGTTTCAATCGGGCCGGCGACAGCATCGCCTCGGTCAACCCAAGCCCGGTCAGTGAGTCGGGCAACGGCTCCCCTCGCACCAGCGCCGCGCTGGCCTGCCCCATGGCCGGGGAGGTCTGGATGCCGTAACCGCCTTGGGCGGCCACCCAGAACAACCCTTCCACGTGTGAATCAAACCCGCACACCAAGTCGCCGTCACTGACAAAACTGCGCAGCCCTGCCCACGTGCGGGTCGGGCGGCGGATGGTCAGGGTGGTGGCTTCTTCGATGTGGTAGATGCCCATGGCAATGTCCAGTTCTTCGGGCTGCACGTCGTGGGGGTCTACCGGGTCGGCGTTGGCGGGTGAGCCAAGAAACATGCCGGCGTCCGGCTTCATGTAGAACGAACCGTCCAACGCCGCCAGCTCGGGCCAGGCGTTGATATTCACATCCCCGGGCGGGGCGAAGATAAACGCGCTGCGGCGCTTGGGTTGCAGGCCGATCGGGCGTGCACCAACCAAGGCGCCGATCTGGTCGGCCCAGGCGCCGGCGGCATTGATCACCACCGGCGCGGTGAACATGTGGTGCGCCGTGTGTACTTGCCAGTGGCCTTGGCTGTCGCGGTGCAGCTGTTGTGCTTCGCTGTCGGTGTGGATCTCGCCCCCATTGCGCCGAATACCGCGCAAGTAGCCTTGGTACAGCGCGTCGGTGTCGATATCGCAGACGGTCGGGTCGTAGATCGCGCCGTGTACTTTTTCCGGGCGCAGGATCGGCATCATCTCCAAGGCGTCATCGGCGTCCAGCAAACGGGTAGCGGGCACCAAAGCCTTGGCGCTCTGGTAGTGGCGCTGCAGCTCCTCGGCGTCACCCACCAGGTCGACGATGATTTCGCCACGGGGTGTCAGCAAGGGATGCTCGGTAAAACCGGTAGGTGGGTGGTCGAAGAAGGCGCGGCTGCCGAGGGTCAGGGCGCGTACCTGCGGTGTGCCGTAGGCGGCGATGTAGAGCGCGGCAGAGCGGCCGGTGGAGTGGTAGCCCGGCATGGACTCACGCTCCAGCACGATGACGCGGGCGTGTTGTGACAGCCAGTAGCCGGTCGAGGCACCGGCAATGCCGCCGCCGATGATGAGGTAGTCGGCGTGGTTCATGGTTCCTCCTGGAATCCTCATTTCTAAGCAGGAACCCGATCCACTGCAGGAGCCGGCTTGCCGGCGATAGCTACCCCAAGGCCAGCGGCGATCTTGGGGCCCTCATCGCAGGCAAGCCAGCTCCCACACAAGCCAGCTCCTACAGGTCGAGTGCATTCCAGCCTTTAAGGGCGTTTGCGCTCTACGGCCCGCAACAGGTGCGTCGGCGGCGTCTCGCAACTGATCTTGCGGCCCAGCAGCGCCTCGATCGACGGCAACTGGTATGAGTCATCTTCACCGGCAAAGCTGATCGACACACCCGCAGCGCCCGCCCGACCAGTACGGCCGATGCGGTGTACGTAGTCATCCGGCACTTCCGGCAGGGTGAAGTTGATCACGTGGCTGATGCCGTCGATGTGAATGCCGCGACCGGCCACATCGGTGGCCACCAGCACGCGGATCTTGCCTTCGCGAAAACCTTCCAACGTCTTGATGCGCTTGTGCTGCGGCACATCGCCCGACAGTTGCGCGGCGTTCACACCATCGCGCACCAGGCGCTCTTCGATGCGACGCACTTCGTCCTTGCGGTTGGCAAACACCATCACGCGCTCCCAACCGTTGTCGTTGACCAGGTTGTAGAGCAGCTTGTATTTGTCGGCGCCGGCCACGGCGTAGATGTGTTGCTCGACGTTTTCGCTGGCCACGTTTTCCGCTTCGATCTCGACGATGGACGGGTCAGTGGTCCATTGCTTGGCCAGGTTCATCACGTCATCGGTGAAGGTGGCGGAGAACAGCAGGGTCTGGCGCTCGGATTTCGGCGGGGTCTGGCGAATGATCTGGCGCACTTGCGGGATAAAGCCCATGTCGAGCATGCGGTCGGCTTCGTCCAGCACCATCACTTCGACCATGTCCAGGTGCACGTCGCCGCGCTGGTTGAAGTCGAGCAGGCGGCCCGGGGTGGCGACCAGGATGTCGCAATGGCGCGCTTCGAGGTGCTTGAGCTGCTTGTCGAAGTCCATGCCGCCCACGAACGTCATGACGTTGAGGCCGGTGTACTTGGTCAGGTCGGCGGCGTCCTTGGCGATCTGCACCACCAGCTCCCGGGTCGGGGCGATGATCAGCGCGCGGGGTTCACCCATGTAGCGCTCTTTCGGCGGCGGCGTCTGCAGCAGCTGGGTGATGATCGAGATCAGGAACGCGGCGGTCTTGCCGGTGCCGGTCTGGGCGCGGCCGATGGCGTCTTTGCCGGCGAGGGTGAAGCCCAGCACCTGCGCCTGGATCGGCGTGCAATACGGGAAGCCCAGGTCCTGGATGGCGTGCATCAGTTCCGGGGCGAGTTTGAAATCATGGAAGCGGGTCTTGCCTTCCTGGGGTTCGACGACGAAGTCTTCGAGTTTCCACGGCTTGACCGGTGGTTTTGGCGCACGTTCGCGGCGTGGCTTAGGCGCTGGCGGCGCGGCTTCAGCGGGTTTTGCCTGCTCTGGCGGTGTCACCGTAGGCGTTTCAGGCTGAGCGACAGGTGCAGTCCGGTCGGGCTGTTTACCGTCATTGCGGCTGCCAGCAGTGGGGGCAGGGGCAGTGGGAACAGGCGCGAGCGGCTCGGCCTCGCTTTTGCCGAACATCTTCTTGAGTGCTTCGAGCACGGTGATCTCATTAATTGGTTAAGGAATGTACGCCGGCCAGTGTAATGCAAGAATCGGGCGCGGCGTAGTGCGTCTGTCATGTGGCTACATAATGTGTGGTTTTCAGCCCAGGCGAGCGGTCAACCAAGCACCTATATCGCGTATCTCTTCGGGTAACACTTCGTGGCCCATTGGGTATTCCTGCCATGTCACGGTGACACCACGGCTCTTCAAATGCTCGTAGGCGCTGCGACCCATGGCGTTCTGGACCACGTCGTCGTACTGGCCGTGCAGGCACAGGGTTGGAATGCGTTGCTGGCTGGCGGACAACTCCAGCTCGTCACCGAAGGTAGGCGCGTAGGTGGAGAGGGCGATCACGCCACCCAACGGGCCTTCCCAATTCAAAAATGCGGTGTGGTAGACCACGGCGCCACCTTGGGAAAAACCGGCGAGGAAAATCCGCGAAGCGTCTATTCCGGTTCTCTTCTGCGCTTCGATCAAATCCGTGACGGTTTTTGCCGACACTTCCAGCTCTTCCAGGCTGATGGAGCGGGCCGGGCTCATGGCCTTGATGTCGTACCAGCTCGGCATCTCGTAACCGCCGTTGATGGTCACCGGGCGGGTCGGCGCCTGGGGCAAAACGAAGCGGGTAGTCAGCAAGCTTTCCTGCAGGGCTTCGGCCACCGGCAGGAAGTCGTAGCGATCGGCACCCAGGCCATGCAACCAGATTACGCAGGCGTCTGCGGGCTTGGCGGGCTGAAGAATCAAGGGTTCGGTCATGTCTGCTCCATATATGTGCGCGCGCTCCGATTGAGTGCGTCGGAACGGTGCGCGACGGGTTGATCTGTTAAGAGAATGTCGCACGGTTGAATCTTTTTCTATTGACCATGGGCTGAAACGACTCAGCCAGCACTCTGGTACGGGCCTTGCTATGTGTAGGTCGATGTCAGAACTAACCCAGGACGGTAACACTATCAGTGACTGCCGCTTGTGGGATAGCAACTGGAATTATTGCGAAAGCCTCATGCCGCTCGACCTAAAAAAAGCCAACACAGGTCGATATCGCCTCATAAGGGTGCGCTGGGGTTCGAGCTCCGACACAACAAGAGCAAAACTGGAGGTTTGAATGAAGGTATTGAAATCCACCCTGGCCATCGTGTGTGCGGCGGCCGTGCTGGGTGTTAGTGGTTTCGCCCAAGCCGGCGCCACCCTGGACGCCGTGCAGAAGAAAGGCTTTGTGCAATGTGGCGTGAGTGACGGCCTGCCGGGTTTCTCGGTACCGGATGCCAGCGGCAAGATCCTGGGGATCGACGCTGACGTATGCCGCGCTGTAGCCGCTGCCGTTTTCGGCGACGCTACCAAGGTCAAATTCAGCCAGTTGAATGCCAAGGAGCGTTTCACCGCGCTTCAGTCCGGCGAAGTCGACATCCTGTCGCGTAACACCACCATGACCAGCTCCCGCGATGCGGGCATGGGCCTGAAATTCCCAGGCTTCATCACCTACTACGACGGTGTTGGCTTCCTGGTAAACAACAAGCTGGGCGTGAAAAGTGCCAAGGAACTGGACGGTGCAACCATCTGCATCCAGGCCGGTACCACCACTGAGCTGAACGTTTCCGACTACTTCCGCGCCAACAACCTCAAATACACCCCGATCACCTTCGACACCTCCGATGAAAGCGCCAAGTCGCTGGAATCCGGTCGTTGCGACGTGCTGACCTCCGACAAGTCGCAGCTGTTCGCACAGCGCAGCAAGCTGGCTTCGCCGAAGGACTACTCGGTTCTGCCGGAAACCATTTCCAAAGAACCACTGGGCCCAGTCGTGCGTAACGGCGACGACGAGTGGCTGGCCATCGTGCGCTGGGTTGGCTACGCCATGCTCAACGCTGAAGAAGCCGGTATCACTTCGAAAAACGTTGAAGCTGAAGCCAAGTCCACCAAGAACCCGGACGTTGCACGTCTGCTCGGTGCTGACGGTGAATACGGCAAAGACCTGAAACTGAAAAAGGATTGGGTTGTACAGATCGTCAAGCAAGTCGGTAACTACGGCGAAGTCTTCGAGAAAAACCTCGGCAAGAGCACCCCGCTGGAAATCGACCGTGGCCTGAACGCGCTGTGGAACAACGGCGGCATTCAATACGCACCACCTGTGCGCTGATCGCTGATGGTTCTGTCACCCGGTGGGCCAACCGCCGGGTGATGTTCTGTTCCATTCTTTCCGGGGCACTTCATGCAAAATCAAATCGGCGCACCAAAGCAGAAGCTCAGCTTCAGCGATCCCAAAGTGCGTGCGTGGCTCTTCCAGATCATCACGATTGTGGCGGTGGTCTCGCTGGGCTGGTACCTCTTCAACAATACCCAGACCAACCTGCAACACCGGGGCATTACCTCGGGTTTCGACTTTCTTGAGCGCAGTGCCGGCTTCGGCATCGCGCAGCACCTGATCGACTACACCGAATCGGACAGCTACGCCCGCGTGTTCGTGATCGGTTTGCTCAACACCTTGCTGGTGACCGTGATCGGTGTGGTGCTGGCAACGATCCTCGGGTTCATCGTCGGCGTCGCGCGCCTGTCGCCGAACTGGATGATCAACAAGCTGGCGACGGTGTATGTGGAAGTGTTCCGCAACATTCCGCCGCTGCTGCAAATCCTGTTCTGGTATTTCGCGGTGTTCCTGACCATGCCAGGGCCGCGTAACAGCCACAACTTCGGCGATACCTTCTTTGTCAGCAGCCGTGGCTTGAACATGCCGGCAGCACTGGCCGCTGACGGTTTCTGGCCGTTCGTGGCGAGCATCGTGGTCGCCATCGTGGCCATCGTGTTCATGGCCCGCTGGGCCAACAAGCGCTTTGAAGCCACCGGCGTGCCGTTCCACAAGTTCTGGGCGGGCCTGGCGCTGCTCATCGTGATCCCGGCGTTGTGCGCCCTGATCTTCGGCGCCCCCCTGCACTGGGAAATGCCGAAGCTGCAAGGGTTCAACTTTGTCGGTGGCTGGGTACTGATCCCCGAACTGCTGGCACTGACCCTGGCGCTCACCGTCTACACGGCCGCGTTCATCGCCGAAATCGTGCGTTCGGGCATCAAGTCCGTCAGCCACGGCCAGACTGAAGCCGCACGCTCCCTGGGCCTGCGCCCTGGGCCGACGCTGCGCAAGGTCATCATCCCGCAGGCCCTGCGGGTGATCATTCCGCCGCTGACCAGCCAATACCTGAACCTGGCGAAGAACTCGTCGCTGGCCGCCGGTATCGGTTACCCGGAAATGGTTTCGCTGTTTGCCGGCACGGTACTCAACCAGACCGGCCAGGCCATTGAAGTCATTGCCATCACCATGAGCGTGTACCTGGCGATCAGCATCAGCATTTCCCTGCTGATGAACTGGTACAACAAGCGCATTGCGCTGATCGAGCGGTGAGGAAACACCCATGAGTACGCATACTTTCAAACCTGATATGCCGCCGCCGAGCAAAGTCTTCGGCCCGGTGGCATGGATGCGCGCCAATCTGTTCTCCAGCTGGCTCAACACCCTGCTGACCTTGTTGGCGATTTACCTGGTGTACCTGGTGGTGCCACCGATCCTGCATTGGGCCATCATCGATGCCAACTGGGTGGGCACCACCCGCGCCGACTGCACCAAGGAAGGCGCCTGCTGGGTGTTTATCCAACAGCGCTTCGGACAGTTCATGTACGGCTACTACCCGGGCGACCTGCGCTGGCGCGTGGACCTGACCGTGTGGCTGGCCATCGTCGGCGTGGCGCCGTTGTTCATCTCGCGCTTCCAGCACAAGGCGATTTACGGCCTGAGCTTCCTGGTGCTGTACCCGATCATTGCCTACTGCCTGCTGCACGGCGGTGTGTTCGGCCTGACCAACGTGGCGACCAGCCAATGGGGCGGCCTGATGCTGACCCTGGTGATCGCCACCGTCGGTATCGCGGGCGCCTTGCCGTTGGGCATCGTGCTGGCGCTGGGGCGGCGTTCGAATATGCCGGCGATTCGAGTGGTCTGCGTGACCTTCATCGAATTCTGGCGCGGCGTGCCGTTGATCACGGTGCTGTTCATGTCCTCGGTGATGCTACCGTTGTTCCTGCCTGAGGGCATGAACTTCGACAAGCTGCTGCGGGCCCTGATCGGTGTGATCCTGTTCCAGTCGGCCTACGTGGCCGAAGTGGTGCGCGGCGGTCTGCAAGCCATTCCCAAAGGGCAGTACGAAGCTGCTGCGGCGATGGGCCTGGGTTACTGGCGCAGCATGGGCCTGGTGATTTTGCCGCAAGCCCTGAAGCTGGTGATCCCGGGCATCGTCAACACGTTTATTGCGCTGTTCAAGGACACGAGCCTGGTGATCATCATCGGCTTGTTCGACCTGCTCAACAGCGTCAAGCAAGCGGCTGCCGACCCGAAATGGCTGGGCATGGCCACTGAAGGCTATGTGTTCGCCGCCCTGGTGTTCTGGATTTTCTGTTTTGGTATGTCGCGCTATTCCATGCATCTGGAACGCAAGCTCGACACAGGCCACAAGCGTTAGGAGTTCTTTTATGAGCGAAGCAATCAAAAAGCCTGTGGGCCCTGAAGGCATTATCCAGATGCAGGGCGTCAACAAGTGGTACGGCCAGTTCCACGTGTTGAAAGACATCAACCTCAACGTCAAGCAGGGCGAGCGTATCGTGCTGTGCGGCCCGTCGGGTTCGGGCAAGTCCACCACCATCCGCTGCCTCAACCGTCTGGAAGAACACCAGCAGGGCCGCATCGTGGTCGATGGCGTGGAGCTGACCAACGACCTCAAGCAGATCGAAGCGATCCGCCGTGAAGTCGGCATGGTGTTCCAGCACTTCAACCTGTTCCCGCACCTGACCATCCTGCAGAACTGCACGCTGGCGCCGATGTGGGTGCGCAAGATGCCCAAGCGCAAGGCCGAGGAAATCGCCATGCACTACCTGGAGCGCGTGCGCATTCCGGAGCAGGCCCACAAGTTTCCAGGGCAGCTGTCCGGTGGTCAGCAACAGCGTGTGGCGATTGCCCGCGCACTGTGCATGAAGCCGAAAATCATGCTGTTCGATGAGCCGACCTCGGCACTCGACCCGGAGATGGTGAAGGAAGTACTCGACACCATGATCGGCCTGGCCGAAGACGGCATGACCATGTTGTGCGTAACCCACGAAATGGGTTTTGCGCGCACCGTGGCCAACCGCGTGATCTTCATGGACAAGGGCGAGATCGTGGAGCAGGCGGCGCCGAATGACTTCTTCGACAACCCGCAGAATGACCGGACCAAGTTGTTCTTGAGCCAGATTCTGCATTGATCGATGGGTGAATAAATAAACCCGGCCCTGTGCCGGGTTTATTTTTGCCTGCGTTTTTTTCAGGACGCCTGAGCCGCCAGTAGCTGTGCATCCCTGGCGATGAGCAGTTGGTTCAAGTCTTTCCCCGCGTTGAGGACCTCGATTTCAGCCAGCAGGTGTGGGTGTTTATCCAGAAGGCGCATTAATGTGAGCAACGGTTCCGGCGGAAAAATTTCAGCCCGTTCGTAGCGTGAAAATGCATTGTGCCCACGGACGGTGAAGAGCCTCACCGCGTCTTTTTGCGTGAGGTGCAGTTTGCGGCGGATTCGCTTCATTTCGGCGGCGATGATTTTGCGTGCGTCGATCAACAGCAGATCAGAGGCCTTGCAATAACGCTCTGCACTGTCGTCGTCGTGATCGAATTCAACTTCATGGCAGACCTCGCATTCCCAGCCTGCAATGTCGGGGATATCTCGAACCATTCCCCGTGTGTTGATCGTGAAGGTGCGACCTTCGAAGTGCTGCATTGCGTCATGGGTTCCGCAGCTCATGCATTGCTGGGTTCTCATAGGGTTTTCTCCTTGAAGGAGATTACGGGAGGACCACCGCCTGGGCGGTAAGTGACCTTGATGTAAATCTCCGTGCCGTAAATCTTGATCAGGTAGACGTCCTGCCATACCCGATGGTCTGCATAGGTCGTCATCGATTTGCACAACATTCGGCGCTCAAGGGCGCAGACCACCTGTTGCATTTGGTCCAGGCTCAATTCGAGCTGTCGAGCTCCCTCTCGGGCAGTTGCGGTGAACGCCCTGAAACCCAACTTAATGACCTCAGCCTTAACCAACGCCAAATCGTAGTGAGGTGTGTACTTTTCCATAAGACACCTGAGTCCAATAATTACCCTCAGAGGGTAATTTTACCAATCGAAAATACTGCTCCTTTTCCTGCTTAAGAACCGTAGTGCGTTGCCTTTGTAGGCAACTCCGAATAGGCTGTAGGAAAATTCATCCTATGATTGGACGAAAGCTTAAAACCCATGACAGACATCGCCCCCTTGATCAAACGCTCTCTGGTCGACCAGGCCCTGGAGCAGCTGCGCCTGCGCATCAGCCAGGGCACGTGGGCCATTGGCGAACGCCTGCCCACCGAGCCCGAGCTGTCTGCCGAGTTGGGCATCAGCCGCAATACCGTGCGCGAAGCCATGCGTGTGTTGGCGTTTTCCGGGTTGATTGAGATCCGCCAGGGCGATGGCAGTTACCTGCGCTCGATGACCGACCCGTTGGGCACGATGCGCGCGTTGTCCCACTGCACGCTGGAGCAGGCGCAGGAGACGCGGCAGATTCTGGAGGTGGAGGCGATCAGCCTGGCCGCGTTGCGCCGCACCGACGAAGACCTCAAAAGGCTGCGCGAGGCCCTCGACGCCAGCGCGGCGTTGTATCACGGCGACCTGGAGGCCTACATCAGCGCCGACCTGATCTTTCACAAGCACTTGGTGGACGCCGCGCACAACCCGGCGCTGAGCGAGTTGTACCAGTACTTTTCCGCCATCGTCGGTGCTCAGTTGCGCCAGACCTTGAACATCACTCCGCGCCGCCAGGCAGTGTTCGACCTGCATATCGCCTTGCTCGAAGCCGTCGAAAAACAAGACCCGGAACGCGCCAAATCCCTCTGCCGGCAGCTGATCAATGAACCCTGAAACCAAACTCGAAGAACTGTTGATCGACGCCGAAGCCGACGACGAAGTGGTGCAACACACCCCACCCGCGATGAGCCGCCCATGGCTGCTGATCCTGGGGCTGGTCCTGGTGGCGATGAACCTGCGCCCGGCGCTGTCGAGCCTGTCGCCGTTGCTCAATGACGTCTCGGCCAGCCTGGGCCTGTCGGCGGCCAAGGCCGGTCTGCTGACTACCTTGCCGGTGATGTGCCTGGGCTTGTTCGCGCCACTGGCGCCGATCCTGGCCCGGCGTTTTGGTGCCGAGCGGGTAGTGCTGGGGATTTTGCTGACGCTGGCCGGCGGCATCATCCTGCGCAGCTCGTTCGGCGAGGCCGGGCTGTTCGTTGGCAGCCTGATTGCCGGCGCCAGTATCGGCATCATCGGCGTGCTGCTGCCGGGCATCGTCAAGCGTGACTTCGCCAAACAGGCGGGCACCATGACCGGCGTGTACACCATGGCGCTGTGCCTGGGCGCGGCGCTGGCGGCGGGGGCCACGGTGCCGCTGAGCCACTTCTTCGGCGACAGCTGGACCTTCGGCCTGGGGTTCTGGATCGTGCCCGCGCTGGTTGCGGCGTTGTTCTGGTTGCCACAGGTGGGGCAAAAACATGGCGCTCATCAAGTGGCTTACAAGGTGAAGGGGTTGCTGCGCGACCCGCTGGCCTGGCAAGTGACCTTGTACATGGGCCTGCAATCATCCCTGGCCTACATCGTGTTCGGCTGGGTGCCATCGATCCTGATCAGCCGTGGCCTGAGTGCCACCGAAGCCGGCTTGCTGTTGTCCGGTTCGATCATCGTGCAACTGCTCAGTGCTTTGACGGCGCCATGGCTGGCCACCCGTGGCAAGGACCAGCGGCTGGCCATTGTCGTGGTGATGCTGCTCACCCTCGGCGGCCTGTTCGGCTGCCTGTATGCGCCGCTTGATGGCCTGTGGGGCTGGGCGATTCTGTTGGGGTTGGGGCAGGGCGGTACGTTCAGCCTGGCGCTCACTTTGATCGTGTTGCGCTCACGCGATTCTCATGTTGCGGCAAACCTGTCGGGGATGGCTCAGGGCATCGGTTATACGCTGGCCTCATTGGGCCCGTTGGCAGTCGGTGTGCTGCATGACTGGACCGGTGGCTGGGGCGCCACCGGCTGGGTGTTCGGCGTGATCGGCCTGGGCGCGATCATCGCGGGGCTGGGGGCCGGCCGCGCCCGATACGTAGACGTACAGAGCGAGGCCGTCCCTGTCGCAGGGCCTTGATTTACAGGTAGTTCACGGTGATTGTTGCGGAGCCGTCGATTGCGACCTCTTTATCAAGGGTCAGATTTTTAGTGGGTGCAATTCTCAGATAGGACGACATGTCGGCACTCAGCACTTGCACCGGGATTGGGGCCAGGCTGCCGGTGTTTGCAACCGAGATCAATGTAGTGGTTGCAAGGACCCGCCCCCCATACCAGGCTCCACCGTCGTCGGACGCGATTGTGCGTACCGCCACGCCATCGGCAATGGGGTTATCCACACGCAACTCAATACCGCCCAATTTTTCGGTGCCATTGATCAATCCCAGGCCGAAGTCGTACGGGTTGTCCTCTTCGAAGTGGGTACCTGCCCGATTGTCTTTGCCCGAGACTGCCATCAGTGTCGCGGCATCGCAGGTGACGGTCAGTTTGATGAGGGGGGTAGGAATATGAGTCGGCAGGTTAGCATTGAGCGCCTTTGTGGAAATCTTGCCGATATCAATGACCCCGCCGTTACCCAGTGTGGGTGTACAGGCGCTGGGGGTGATTGTGCCTTTGACGCTCAGGTCGACGCTGGACGCGGCGAGCGCATGGCCTGCGCTCATCATTAGCGCGGTGATCAACAGGTTACGGGTGATCCTTATGGTATTGCTCCTACAGGGTTGGGAAAAAACGCGAATTACAGGTACACAACGTCCAACGTGGCCGACCCGCCCATCGGCGTTTCCACGCTGAGCGTCCAGGTTCTGTCGGGCGTTGTGTGGCTTCCAGCTTCAGGCGGCTGGTCAGCGTCTAGGGGATTGGCGACAAGGGTCAGAGGTAACGCACGGTCAGCGTGACCGAGCCGTCAATGGGTACTTCTTCGGTCAGAGTCAGGTTTTTGGACGCCGCGATGACAGCGATGACCTGCAGGTCCGTCGTCAGTTGTTGCGTCGGCAAAGGGGTCATCCCGTTCGTCTCGGCAACGGTGATCAAGCCGTCATCCATAAAGGAGCTCTCACGCTCCCAGGTCGTGCCGCCGTCTCTTGAGCCGATAGCTCTGGCGGCAACCCCGTCCGCCTGGGGCCCCGACATGCTGACCGTGAGGTAGCCCAGTTTTTCGCTGCCATTGATCAGCCCGAGGCCGAAGTTGTAATAATCGTTGCTGGACTCGGAGCCTTCGCGGTTGTCTTTTGAAGCAATGGCAAACAGCGTCGCGGCCTCGCACGTCACCGTCATTTGCATGTTCTGCCTGGGCAGGTAAGTGGGTTGATCCACTCGCAAATCCTTGGCGGAAATTTTGCCGAAATCTGCCACGCCGCCGTTGGACACCGCAGGCGTGCAGGCACTCGGGGTAATCGTCCCTCTGACGCTCAGGTCGACGCTGGACGCGGCGACCACATGGCCTGCGCTCATCATCAGCGCGGTGATCAACAGGTTACGGGTGATGCTCATGGTATTGCTCCTACAGGGTTGGGAAAAAACGCGAATTACAGGTACACAACGTCCAACGTGGCCGACCCGTCCATCGGCGTTTTCACGCTGAGCGTCCAGGTTCTGTCGGGCGTTGTGTGGCTTCCAGCTTCAGGCGGCTGGTCAGCGTCTAGGGGATTGGCGACAAGGGTCAGAGGTAACGCACGGTCAGCGTGACCGAGCCGTCAATGGGTACTTCTTCGGTCAGAGTCAGGTTTTTGGACGCCGCGATGACAGCGATGACCTGCAGGTCCGTCGTCAGTTGTTGCGTCGGCAAAGGGGTCATCCCGTTCGTCTCGGCAACGGTGATCAAGCCGTCATCCATAAAGGAGCTCTCACGCTCCCAGGTCGTGCCGCCGTCTCTTGAGCCGATAGCTCTGGCGGCAACCCCGTCCGCCTGGGGCCCCGACATGCTGACCGTGAGGTAGCCCAGTTTTTCGCTGCCATTGATCAGCCCGAGGCCGAAGTTGTAATAATCGTTGCTGGACTCGGAGCCTTCGCGGTTGTCTTTTGAAGCAATGGCAAACAGCGTCGCGGCCTCGCACGTCACCGTCATTTGCATGTTCTGCCTGGGCAGGTAAGTGGGTTGATCCACTCGCAAATCCTTGGCGGAAATTTTGCCGAAATCTGCCACGCCGCCGTTGGACACCGCAGGCGTGCAGGCACTCGGGGTAATCGTCCCTCTGACGCTCAGGTCGACGCTGGACGCGGCGACCACATGGCCTGCGCTCATCATCAGCGCGGTGATCAACAGGTTACGGGTGATGCTCATGGTATTGCTCCTACAGGGTTGGGAAAAAACGCGAATTACAGGTACACAACTTCCAACGTGGCCGACCCGTCCATCGGCGTTTCCACGCTGAGGTCCAGGTTCTGGCGTGCGTTGAGCGTGGCTTCCAGCTTCAGGGTGCTGGTCAGCGTCTGGATGGCCGAGGGGCCGGCAGTGCTGCCGACCACATCGGTGAAACCGAGCAGGCTGCGCGAGCCGACGTCGATGGGGTTGAGGTTGGCGGTGCGCCAGGCCAGGCCACCGGTGGTGGACTCGGTGCCGAACACCACGGCCAGGTCATCGACCACGGTTTGCTTGGGGTCGAAACTCACCGAGTACACCCCGATCTTGTTGCCGCTGGTGTCCAGCCCCAGGCCGTAGAAAATCTCGCTGTTGACGTGGGCGGTGCCGTCGCGGTTGTCACGCATGCGCAGGGCGAAGCGGCCGGGCGCGTTGCAGTTGACGGTGAGGGTCAGGTACTTGTGGGGCAGGCGGGTGCCGTTGGTGAGGTTGAGGTCATTGCGCGAGATCTTGCCGAAGTCCACCAGCCCGCCGCCGGACAGCAGCGGCGTGCAGGCCATGGGCGTGATCAGGCCGGTGACGGCCAGGTCAACGGTGGAGGCGGCGTGCGCAGTGCCCGACAACAACGTCAAGGCAATCAGAAGGTGTTTCATGGGAAGGCTCCTAGAGGTAGTTGAGTTCGAGGGTGGCGGCGCCGTCGAGGCGCACTTCGCTGCCCAGGTCCAGCGTGCCCAGCGGTGCGATCACCGCTTCCAGGCTCGTGGTGGCGCTGAGTTGTTGAATCGGCACGGGGCCGCTGGTGTTGCCGACGCTGGTGCTGAACCCCAGGAAACGGCTGGCGCCAATCGCCAGCGGGTTGGCGCTCGCGCTGCTCCAGGGCGCGGTGCCGGTGGGGGAGTCGGTTCGGTAGAGCCCGGGGAAACTGTCGGCGGTGGTGCGCGCAGGGTCGAAGACCAACCGGTAACGGCCGATTTTTTGTTGTTGGGCGTCGAGCCCCAGGCCGTAGGTGCTGTCGTCTCCCGGGCCGGTGGCCGAGCCTTGGCGGTTGTCCTGCAGGCGCAGGCTGAACGCGGTCGGTGCGTCGCAAGCCACGCTGACCACCAGTGGTCGTGCGGGCAGGGCCGTCTCTTTGTCGACGCTCAAGTCCATCACCGATAACTTGCCGAAGGCCACCGTGCCGCCGTTGGACAGGCTCGGCGTACAGGCCGCAGGGGCGAAGCGGGCTTGCAGGCGCAACTCCCGCGAGCGTCCCGTGTGGAGGGCATCGACGACGCCGCAGGTGTCCCAGGTGACGGTATCGCTGACGCGCAGGGCGTCTTGACTGGCCCAGGCGCTGACCTCCAGTTGTAACGACAAGCTGCGCCCGCTGACCGGCACGCCGGCACGCATCGGCACGATGCCGTGTTCAGGACGCCAGCGCAGGGCTGCGGCGCTGCTCACCGGCGGCTGACCACTGCCGGGCACCAGGCCCAACTCCACGGGCTGGCCGTCGAGCAGTGCGTCGCTCGCCCGCAGGCTGTAGCTGCCACGGCGGGTGAATTGGAAGCGCTCGGTGCCGGCTGCCAGCCCGCGATAGAACAGGCTCAAGTCAGTGGGCGTGGGGCAGTTCAGCGTCAGGCTCAGGCGCCGTTCGCCCAACAGGTGCTCGGCCACGGCTACCGGCGACACCGCCCGGTTTACGAGGCCGAAATCCACGGCGGTTTCGCTCAGGTTCAACTGGCACTCATCCATGCCCCACGCGTTAGCGCCCAGCAACAGGCTGGCGGACAACAAGGCAGGTTTCAGGCCCATGGTTAAGTTCCTCATGGTAGGCACCGCGCCGGTGCGGTTTCGTAATACACCTCGGGATCGCCCCGTTCGGGCAGCTCGAAGTCCAGGCGGCAGCGGGGTTGACCAGGGGCGCTGACCCACAATTCGCGGCGGTCCAATACGTCCGGCAAGAACACCTGGCTGCCGTCCTGAACCAGGGTTACGAACTCACCGTTGGCGGTGCTGACGGCGGCGCCGCGGGGGAGAGGCTGGCCGTTGGCGTCGGTTACGCTCAACAGGGCCCGGCGTGTGAGCGCCACGCCGAACTCGACGTTGTCTACGGCGCCACGTCCGGCTGACAGTACTGCCAAGCCATTGCTGATGTCGGCGTTGCGCGGCAACGAGCGGGTTTGCACTTCCACCGGGCTGCGCCCATAGGGGCTGAGTTGCGACACCACAGCCTGGCCTTGCCAGTCGGTCCACACCGGGCCACTGGGGGTGCTGACCTTGATGCCGGCCATGTCCCCCACCGACATCAGCGCAAAGGTCTCGCGCACCGGGTAGGGCGAAAAAGTCAGCCCATCGCCGTGCAACACCACGCCACCGCGTGCGCCACCTTGATAGCTGGAACGTTCCTGATTGTTGCGGGTGTAGTTGAAGTCCAACTGGCTGTAATACGGCAGCGTCGAGACACCGATGGATGACTCCACCTCACGGTCACGGCTGTCGCGTTCAATGCTTGCCTGGTAGCTCAACTGGTCGTTGATCTGTTCGCTGACCCCGGCCCCGATGCGGTGATCGCCTCCGGCATTGCGCGCCCAGGCACGACCGCGGCGGCTTTCGCCCAGGGGCACGCTGATGTTCAGGTACACACTGTCATCGCTCTGCTGGCGGCCGCCCACTTGCCACTCGGCGCTGGCGGACACCGAAACACGCCCAAAGCTGGTGCCCCACGATGCCAGCGCGCGGCTGCTGCTCTCACCGGTAAACGAGGATGAGCGCGAGATGCCGGCGCTGAATGCGCCGAGCATCGGGTGTGACCAGGATGCGGTCGCGCTCTGTTGGTCGCGGTAGCGCGACTGGCGTTGCTCGCGGGTTTCGGTGAGGTAGGTGGAGTCTTCCAGGTCGCGATAACCCAGGGTGCGCCAGGAGCCCGCCGTGGTGATTGCCCAACGTTCGGACAGGCGTTGCGACCACGACAGATCGGTTTGTACACCCCGTTCGTTGCCATTGCGCGTGGCCTGGGCGATTTGACTGGACAGTTGGAGCTGGCTGTCCTGCCAGGGCAACCAACCCAGGCTGGCACCGACCGCGCGATAATCCTCGGCGCCCAGCGCGCCGGCACCCACACTGACTTGCGGGTGCAACGCACCGCTCCAGCCACCACTGACCACCCAGGGTTCGGCGCCTTCACCGACACCGAGCTTGCGCACGCGTCCCGCCGCCACCGAGTAACCCGGCGCAGGCAAGCCCAGGCCAAGCATGGCGGCAGGCACGGTGAAGCGACGTTCCTCGCCGCTGCTTTCCTTGACCGTGACTTCCACGTCGGAACGGCTGTTCAAGCGTCGTACATCGGTGAGGGAGAACGGCCCCGCCGGCACCACGGTGGAATGAATCAACGTGCCGTTCTGACGGATCTCCACCTGGGCCGGGCTGTTGGCGATGCCGGTGATGGTGGCGCCCTGGTTCTGGTCCTGCAGGGCCGTCTCGGTGAGCACCTGCGCCCCGGTGATCTGTGCGCCGGCCAATACCGGGTTGTACAGGTTGATCTGCCCGGCCTGGAACACTGCTTGCTGTTCGGCAAAGGTGCGCTGGGCGTAGGCGTCCAGGTGGGTGGTGCGCGACACCTTGTCTTGCCAGGTGCGTACCTGGCGACTGCGCACGATCCAGTCGCCGGCGTTGAAACCGACCTCGGTGTTGGCCGAGCCGAAACGGCTAGTGTCGTCGCCGAATTCGTTGTACAGGCCGCTCAGGTCATAGTTGAGCAGCCCGGCGAACCCGCCGGTCTGGTAGCCGGACACATCGCGCACGGTCGGACGCAGCGCATCGGTGGGCACGACCAGCGACAGGCTGAGGGTGGCGGGATCCTGCTCGATCAAGGTCTGCGGGTATGCCTCGAGAAAGGCATGGCATTCGCCATCGTCGGCCGGTACGCGCAAGTGGCCTGCATCCAGTAGGGTCTGGTTGAAACACAACGCGCCTTGCCCGTTGAACAGCATGTCCACCCGCCCACGTCGCTGGCCGTTCACGGTGAGGTTCAGGGCGTGGCGCCCGGCCGGGAAGCGCGGGGCTTCCAGCAACAGGTTGGCCAATTGCGGGTCAATGCCCCGTTGGGCCAGGGTTTGTGGATCAAATGAGCCGGCGCCTTCTTCGGCCAGGGAGGCAGCCGTTGGCAGCACGGTGCCCAGGCTCAGCGCAACGCCCGCCAGCCATTGGCGCGCCCGGGGTGATGAAACACCAGGCACGGCTTCGCCGTCGCGATCAGTCATAACTGTGCTCACAAGTCGTACTCGAATAATGGAGTCTGGCCCGCGCCATTCCATCGTGGCGGGAGAGCTCCCGGCGGCCTTCAATGAGAGGCCACTTCGTTATCAGGGCGCCGGCATTCGGCCCGCCGGCGCTGCGATCAAAGGGTGATCGGTGCTTCGTAAGGCGCGACCGCAAATCCGTAGACGGTGGCCGGTTGTATCTGCACGGTGCTGGCCTGGGCCTGGCTGGCGGCCACGCTCAAGGTCTCGCCGGGTAGCACGTAGGTGCGTGGCAGCAAGGCTGAGCCTTTGCCGGGCAGCAAGGTCAATTCCTGAGCCAGGCGGACCACGTAGGGCGTCGGGTTATTCACACTCAGTTGCTGGTTCTTCAGGCTCCAGACCAAGCCGGTCCAGGGCGTGCGATTCGGTGCGAGCCCCTTGGGGTGCAGAATCACCGGCAGGTTCTGGCGCACCGTCACGCCCACTCGCGCATGCCCGGCCTGGCCTTCGGCGCGGCCCTGGGGCATGCCTTCGAAGATCACCCGTTTCAAGCGCTGGGTGGTCAGTGGCGTGGCAGATTGCAGGATGAAGCGGATCAACTGGCTCTTGGACGGCTCGACCCGTGTGAGCGGTGGCGTGACAAACAGCAGGGGCGACGGGTCTTCGGGAATGTCTTCGAGGGTGACGTGCAGCAGGGCAAGCTTGGCGTCAGTGTTGGTTACCGACACCGAGGCTTCGCCATCGGCCTCATTGACGATCACCACCGAAGTGTCCGGCACCATGCCGTCGGCGAGCACAAGGGTGGGGCCCCACAACGTCAGCGCCAGCGCGGCGAGGTAGAGGGAGGCATAGCGAACCAGGTTGAACACCCGTGTAATTGTTTTGGCAACGTAAGGGAAGGGGAACATGACTACAGATACCTCAGGTCTAGCACGATGGAACCGTCCAACGGCACCTCTTGGTCGAGGGTCAGGTAGGCGGCGGCGTTGATCGATGTTTTGATGTCCAGCTTGGCGGTGAGCACGCTGTGCGGATCGGGCACCAGGGTGCCGGGGTGCGCGAAGCCCATGTAGTTGTCCGGGTAGGCGTTGGTTTCGGGAAACCAGGTCAGGCCGCGGTTGCTGGAGGCCAGCACAATGGCGCGCTGACCATCGCCCACCACTTCGCGAATGGCCAGGGCCACCGAGCCCATGCGTTCGGCCGGGGCATGGATGTTGTTGCCCAGGCCGTAATAGAAGCCTGGCCCCACGGAGGAGTCGGCACGGTTATCCACACCCACCAGCACGAACAACACGGGTTGGTTACAGGTGACGTTCATGTCCAGCGTGCGCATGGGCAGCTCGGTGAACTCGTACTGATTGAGCGAGCGGGCTGGCACCCGCCCGTGGTCGACGATGCCGCTGGGCGACAGGACCGGCGTGCAGGCGCTGGGGGTGATGCTGCCGGTCAACGTCACGTCGACCTTCGAGGCACACAGCGCGGAAGTGGCGGTCAGGCAGAGACCGAGCGTCATCAAGCGGAGTGAGAGCGTGTTCATGGTCTGATGTTGGAACCGTGTTGAGGGACATCCGTGAGTGCGGCGCTGGGCGCAGCGCGCAAAGGCTGCGCCCGTTTTCCATTACAGGTACTTGACGGTCAGGGTCGTCGAACCGTCGATTGGCACTTCCTCGGTCAGGGTCAGACTGTTGGCCGGGGCAATGAAGGGCGAGACGGTCAAATCGGCCACCAGTGACTGCACCGGAACGGGCGCGACGGTGGCACTGTTGGCGATGGAGGTAATGCCGTTGTTGATCATGGACACCAGGAGTGCCCAGGTCAGGCCATTGTCACGCGAAGCAATGGGATCCACATTGACGCCATCGGCCACCGCCGATCCCAAGGTCATTTCGAAGTAGCCCAGCTTTTCGTTGCTATTGACCAGGCCCAAGCCAAAGGCGGTGTCTTTGGTGACCGAGGCCGAACCTGCACGGTTGTCCTTGGGCTCAATGGCCATCAAGGTGGCGGCGTCACAGGTGACGGTCACTTGCAGGGTGTGATCCGCCAGCGGGGTTTCTGTATTGGCATTGAGGTCCTTGGCCGAAATCTTGCCGATATCCACATTGCCGCCGCCGGACACGCTTGGCTCACAGGCACTCGGAGTGATCAATCCACGTACGGTCAGGTCCACGCTGGAGGCGGCGAGGGCCGTGCCGGTCCCGGTGAGCAGCAGGGTGGCGAACAGGGCATTCAGGGCTTTCATGGTGTTGCTCCTATCAAGGTAAGTTGAGGGAAAAGGGTCACAAGTACTTGAGTTGCAGCGTGGCTTGGCCGTCCAGTGGCACCTCATCGAGCAAGGTCAGGTCGGTGGCGGGCACGATGATGGTGAATGCGCGCAGACGGGCATTCAGGATTTTCAGGGCGATGGGCGTATTGGGGCCGTCGAGGGCCGCAAATGAGGTCAGTGCCTCATGCCCCAGGTAGATCGAAGCGGCCCAATTGGCGCCCCCGTTGCTTGACGTGATCACCTTGACCGGTTTGTCATCGGCCACCGGGTCGAACAGCGAAAACGCCACGCTGCCCAGTTTTTCTTTCTCGGCGGTCATGCCCAGGCCGTGGTGCCTCGGGTTGATGGCGGAGGTGCCCGCGCGGTTATCCACGGTGGTCAAGGTAAAAAAGGTCTCACCCTCGCACTGCACTTCAAGGCGCATCTCGGCTGGATCGAGCAACGTCGGGGAGCTGGGTTGCAGGTCCTTGGAGGTCATCTTGCCGTGGTCGATCACGCCACCGTTCGACAGCACGGGTGCGCA
Organism: Pseudomonas sp. GW821-FHT05H12; assembly: GCF_059419385.1. Lineage (NCBI taxonomy): Bacteria > Pseudomonadati > Pseudomonadota > Gammaproteobacteria > Pseudomonadales > Pseudomonadaceae > Pseudomonas > Pseudomonas sp. GW821-FHT05H12. The sequence continues at coordinate 108,181 of NZ_JBWKRS010000012.1, forward strand.
GGCGCTGGGTGTGATGGTCCCGGAGACGCTCAGGTCCGTACTGCTGGCAGCGAACGCGCCAGGCGCAAGGGCGGCTAGCAGGAAGGCGAGGGTGGGTCTGTCCATGGGCACAAGTCCTTGTAAGGTAGGGTTAAGGGTGAAGGCGCTATAGGTAAATCAGGTCCAGAGTGGCTGAGCCGTCCAGTGGCACTTCACGATCCAGGGTCAGGCCCTGGGCCGGTGCGATCAGCGTGCTCACACGTATTTGCACACGCAGTGCCTGGATCGGCAGCGGGCTCCAGACGCCGGAAGAAGCGTCCCCGAACGCGGCCAGTCGCAGCGGGGGCAAAGCGACGTTTTCTTCAACCACGCTCCAGCTTTGGCCGTTGTCTGATGACTGCAATTGAGTGATGGGTGCGTTCTCTGCCAAGGGCGTGTGCAAGATGGTGTGGTACACGCCGATCCGTTCGCTGGCGTGGGTCAGTCCGAGCCCGAAACCGAAGGGCTCGGAGGCGCTGGAGCCGGCGCGGTTATCGGTGAGCCTCAAGGCGAACAGGGTTGGGGCCTGGCAGTTGACGGCCGCAGGCAACTGGGTGAGCGGCAACGGGGTGAAGGACTCGCGGTTCAGATCGCGGGCGGCGATCTTGCCGTAGTCGATCAGCCCCTCCTGGGCCAGGCTCGGGGTACACGCGCTGGGGGTGATGATGCCGCGTACCGTCAGGTCCACGTTGCTGGCGGCGAACGCCACAGGGGCCAGGTTGAGCACGAGGCCGAACGTGCCGCAACGGCACAGTGTCGAGGCCTTCATAGGTAGCGCAACTCGAACGTGGCGGACCCGTCCAGGGGAATGGTTTCGCCTGCCGGGATCTGGCTTTTTGGAAAAATGTAGGGTTGGACAATCAGGTCCAGCGCTACATCTGTCAGGGGAACGGGGGCGCGTGTGCCGGACGTCTGATTGCCGAAAGCACTGAGTGTGTTGGCCGGTACCTGCCGTTCGGAGTTGTAGATCCAGGTCGAGCCGTTATCCAGGGAGTAGATCGGGTAGGCGGTGGGGTCGTCGGTGACCACGTTTTCCATGGTCAGGAAATACGTGGCGATCCAGTTTGTCGGGCTGATCCGCCCCAATACGAAGGAGGCGGCGGGGCCCGCCACTGACGATCGATTGTCCTGGGCGTTCAGCCCGAACAGGCTCGACCCTTCGCAATTGACCGCCAACTTGAAGAGGGTCCTGGGCAGTTCGGTGACCCCGGTCGGGTCCAGGTCCTGGGTCGAGATCTTGCCGTAATCCACCAGCCCGCCATTGCTCAGGCTAGGCGTACAAGCGCTCGGGGTAATGGCACCTTTGACCGAAAGGTCCACGGAGCTAGCGGCCAGCGCCGTACTGGCGTGGGCGATCAGCAGGGCTCCGGCCAGGGCGGCGAGAGAGTTTTTCATCACAGTCGGTATTCCTATGCACGGATCAGGGGCAGAGCGGCGCGGTGAAGTTACCCAGGGTTTTATGTTTATTGAGGGCACGCGCCGTTACAGGGAAAGCGGGGGAGAATTTATCGCAGGGATACAGGGCGGGAAATGCAACTAATACGAATGACAGGGTGGCAATGACAGAAGGGGGCGGGGCTGTTGAAATAATAGGTTTTATTGGGTGTTGTCGTAGTTGTTGTATCGCTGACGGCTATGTATTCGGATATTTTTCGCGATCTTTGATTGCCCGGATCCCTTTATAAGGATCGGGGTCATTGTTTAGTTGCGAAAAGTCCGGGCGAACTGATCGCCCCTTTCGAGGGCGCCATGCCTGGTCAGTTTTCTGCACGCGATTCGAGCGATTCATTTTCTGCTGTCGATGTGTCTCGGGCGCGTGTTCTCGTAGTGGATGACCACCCCGCCTATCGTTTTCTGCTGGGTTCGCTGTTGGAACGACTCGGCGTCGCTTATCAGTGTTGTTGCAATGGTCAAGAGGCTCTGCAATGGCTGACTACCGAGTGTTTCGACCTGATGATCAGTGACTGCCGTATGCCGGTGATGGACGGATACGCCCTGACTCGTGAACTGCGAATGCGTGAGCAGGCCCAGGGGCGGCTTCCTCTGGTTGTTCTGGGGCTGACAGGCGGCCTGGGGCCGGAAGAAATCCGCCAGTGTGTGGCCTGTGGAATGGACGGCTGGCTGATCAAACCCGTAGGGTTTGCCCAGTTGCGTGAAGTGCTGTGCTACTGGCTGGCGTCGCCGAAGCCCTTGCCTTCGGCGGGGCTACCCGCAGGGGCTGCGGCTTTGCCCGGTGGCACTGTGCCCAGTCGCGTCAGTTTGATCGAGGCGTTTGGTACGTGGGAGGTTGTGGAGCCGCTGTTGCTGAGCCTGGTTCAGGAGGCCGATGCGGACCTCGCCGTGCTGGCTCACGCGCAGGCCACTCAGGACGCGACTATGGCTGCCCAACGTTTGCACCGGTTAGTGGGCAGTGTCGCGTTTTTGGGGGCGACTGGCCTGGATGCGAGGGCGGTGGACCTGATCAAACGGGTGCAGGTAAACGGTGTGGCAATCAATACACCGGCATTGAGAGCGTTCTGTCACGATGTCGAGCGGTACCTGAATTATCTTACGCAACTTTGAAGGAATACATACTTTGCCGTGTAGTACTTTTCTGTATTCCATTTCTCTTAATTGTGTAGGTATTAGTTCGCGGTGCTTTAAACACGGGGTGGCGCGCTTAATGATGAGTTATTACCTGTTGTTGCAGAAAAGCGATCGGGGTATTTTGCCAGTCTCAAACTGCCATCATGGAAAAACCAATGATCCGCATCATTATTGCTGACGATCACCCCATTGTTCGTGTTGGGCAAAAAGTGGTGATTGAGGCAAGTGGCAAGTGCAAAGTGGTCGGCGAAGCCGACGGGCCCGATCAATTGTTGGCGTTGGTCAGCCGTGTACCCTGCGACGTGATAGTAACCGACTTCGCCATGCCGGGAAATCAGCAGGCCGATGGGTACGGCCTGTTGGGTTTGTTGAACCGAAAGTACCCGGCGTTACCGGTAGTCCTGGTGACCATGTTTGCCAATGTCGCTACGCTGCGCGCAGCGTTCAGCCACGGCGCGCGAGGCGTGATCGCCAAGAGTGCTTCCGCCAGGGAGCTGCCTCAGGCGCTGAATGCCGTGGTGCAGGGCCGACAATTTGTCAGTGAGTGCTTGCGTGTGCAGTTGGACCAGGTGTGTGGTTCGCAACCGACCCAGACGCCAACACTTTCCGGCAAGGAACAGGAAGTTGTACGCATGCTCGCCAGCGGTATGACCGTCAGCCAGATTGCTGCGCGGGTTAATCGCAGTATTTCGACGATCAGTAAGCAGAAGAGTACGGCGATGCATCGGTTGTGCATTACGACCGATGTTGATTTGTTCGCGTATGCTCGGGATGTCGGGATGGTGCCTTGATGATGCCTGGTGGAAGACTTTATTAGAGTAATTACTTGAGTTTTTGTGTTCGTATTACTTGTATGTTAGTTGAGTGTTGGCTGCTCTAGATTGTTGGGGTGTTCTCGTTAAGTGTATGGCTTGAACATAATATCCCTAGTCTGTTAACCGAATCGATGGTTGAGAGGGCGACGCAGTAAAAGTGCGTCGACTGTTTCAATTAAATAATCGATCAGAAGAGAGCATTGTTATGAAGTTGCTGATTAAAACTGTCGTTTTGGCATCTGCCTTGGCTGGCGCGTCCCATACATTCGCCGTTTCCAGTATCGACCTGACGGTCAAGGGCATGATCACCCCGGCTGCCTGCACGCCGCTCTTGTCAAATGGCGGCTTGGTGGAGCATGGCAAGATCTCGGCGAAAGACCTGCACCCCACTCTGACCACGGTGCTACCGGATGCCGCGCTGCAATTGTCGATCAACTGCGAAGCTGCGACGTTGGTAGCGATCAAAGGGACGGATAACCGTGCAGGTACTTCCGCAGAGTGGAGCGGTGCCCTTCCAAACTATGGGCTGGGTCTGGCGTCCGGTGACAAAAAGATCGGCTGGTACCTCTTGAGAATGACCAACACTACTGCCGACGGTGTTTTGCGTGATGTGATCGAGTCTCCAAATGGTCAAGTCTGGATGGACGCCCCCGGCAGCACGGTTTGGCAGCCCGACTGGATGCGTACCGTCAATGGCGCGAGCAACACAGCGCCGGTACCGTTGGCGCTGACCACGTTGAAAACCGATGTTCTGATATCCACCACAATCCAGAGCCGGAGCGACTTGCCAATCACCGAAGAAATCCTGATCGACGGCAGTGCGACCCTGGACATCGTCTACCTGTAATCCCATCGGGCATCACTCATTCCTGTGGCGAATGGCCATGGCTTTCCCCGCCACTGCAGATTATCGTGCAGCACACCTAACGTTATCGCGGAGCTTGCCCATGAGTGATGCCCACACCACCCTGATCACCCGTTTCTATGAAGCGTTCCAGCGCCTGGATGCCGAAGCCATGGCCGCCTGCTACACCGATGATGTGGTGTTCAGTGATCCCGCGTTCGGTGAACTGCGCGGGCGTGATGCCGGTGACATGTGGCGCATGCTCACTACGCGCGCCAAAGACTTTTCCCTGACCTTCGACAACGTGCGCAGCGATGACCGCAGCGGTGGCGCCCATTGGGTCGCCACCTATTTGTTCAGTGCCACGGGCAACACGGTGGTCAACGATATCCAGGCGCGCTTTGTGTTTCGCGACGGCAAGATTTGTGAGCACCACGACAGCTTCGACCTGTGGCGCTGGTCGCGTCAGGCGCTGGGCACCAAAGGTTTGTTGCTGGGCTGGACGCCGCTGGTGAAAAACGCCGTGCGCACCCAAGCCCTGCGTGGTTTGAAGGCGTTCCAGGCCAGTCGTTGATAAGCTGGGCGCTCTTCTGGTTTTGCCGGCTCGACTTGTGACTGAAACTTCTGAACCCAAACCCTGGTTTGTCTACCTGGTACGCGCCGCCAATGGCTCGTTGTACTGCGGCATCAGCAATGACCCGGTGCGCCGTTTTGCCATGCACCAGCGTGGCAAGGGCGCGCGGTTCTTCCTGTCCAGCCCGGCCGTGGCGCTGGTGTATACCGAGCAGTGCGCGAGCAAGGCTGAGGCACTGCGCCAGGAGCGCTTGATCAAGAAGCTGAAGAAGAGCGCCAAGGAGTGCCTGGCGGCGAGCAGCCCATTGATTTGACTGATGGGTTCCCATCGTCCCCATTGCGCGTGTTGCAGGCTAAGCTAGCGGCTCACTTATCGAGCGGAGCCTGGTATGTCTGAGTTGATTCTTCACCACTATCCCCAGTCCCCTTTTGCTGAAAAAGCCCGCCTGCTGCTGGGTTTCAAAGGCTTGTCCTGGCGCTCGGTGCATATCGCACCGGTGATGCCCAAGCCCGACCTGATGCCTTTGACGGGTGGCTATCGCAAGACGCCAGTGCTGCAAGTGGGCGCTGATATCTACTGCGACACCGCACTGATCGCCCGCCGTCTTGAGCAGGAAAAAGCCGCGCCGACGCTGTTCCCTCAAGGCCTGGAAGTTGTCACCCAGGGTTTTGCCGCGTGGGCCGATTCGGTTGTGTTTTCCCATGCCGTGGCGCTGGTGTTCCAGCCTGAATCCCTGGCGGTGAAATTTGCCAAGGTGCCACCAGAGATGATCCAGGTGCTGGTCGCCGACCGTAAAAAACTGTTCAGCGGTGGCACGGCGGCGCGGGTGCAACTGGAACAAGCCCTGCATCAGTGGCCGGCGATCATCAGCCGTATTAATCAGCAATTGCAGCATCAGGCGGGGGATTTTCTGTTCGGCGAGCCTTCGATTGCCGACTTCTCCCTGGCTCACCCGTTGTGGTTCCTCAAAGGCTCTTCGGTGACCGCGCCGTTGGTGGATGCCTATCCCGCTGTGGCTGCGTGGCTGGATCGCGTGCTGGGCTTTGGCCATGGCACGTCCACCCCGATGAGCGCCGAGCAAGCCCTGGAAGTTTCGCGCAATGCCACCCCGGCGGTGCTGCCCGATGAACTCTTCGACGACTTGAATGGCTTCAAAGTGGGGCAGCAGGTGACCATTTCGGCGACCGACTACGGCACCGACCCGGTGGCTGGTGAACTGCTGTTTGTCGGGCGCGAAGAGCTGATCCTGCGCCGTACCGACGAGCGTGCCGGTACCGTGCATGTGCATTTCCCGCGCATGGGTTTTTGCATCCAGGCGCAATAAATAAAAATATTTGCATACAGAGGTGAGGTAAATCGCCAGCCCATCCGTGTAGTGCTTGAAACTGCGATCTATTCGCATTAACAGCGTTTTCTACACGGGTTCTCACAGCATGAAGTCGACGGCGGGCGGTTGGGTAAAACAGTGGCTGGGAGCCTCGGTATTGGCGGTTTCGGGGCTGGCATTGCTGCCCCTGAGCATTGCACAGGCGCAGGAGCAACAAAGCGCCCAGTTCAACTTTGCCCTGGCAGCCAAACCGCTGCCCCAGGCCTTGAGCGACTTCAGCCGGGTCACCGGTATCAGCGTGATCTACACCGATGAGGCGCCCTACGGCCTCAGCGCCCCCGCCGTCAGCGGGCAGATGAGCGCGACCCAGGCCCTGCAACGCCTGCTGGGCAAGTCCGGCTTTACCTTCCGCCAGATCGACGCCCGCACCCTGGCCCTGGAACCTGTGCCGACCGAAGGCGCGGTGAACCTCGGCGCCACCACCATCAGCGGTGCCGGCCAGACCCAGGACACCACCAGCTACCAGCCGCCGCCCACCAGTTCGGTGATGCGCTCCCACGGCCTGCTGTTGGAGACTCCGCAAACCGTCAACGTGGTGCCCGCCCAGGTGCTGCGTGACCAGACCCCGCGCAACCTGGATGACGCTCTGGGCAATATCAGCGGCATCACCCAGGCCAACACCCTGGCCAGCACTCAGGACGCGGTCATGCTGCGTGGCTTTGGTGACAACCGTAACGGCTCGATCATGCAGGACGGCATGCCCATCGTGCAGGGGCGTGCGCTGAACTCCACGGCCGAACGTGTCGAAGTGCTCAAGGGCCCGTCGTCATTGTTGTACGGCATCCAGGACCCGGGCGGCGTCGTCAACATCGTCAGCAAGAAGCCTGAACTGGTGCAGTCCACCTCGTTGACCGCTCGCGGCTCGACCTTTGGCGACGGCAAGAACGGCAGCGGCGGCAACCTCGACACCACCGGCCCGATTGGGGACAGCGGCTTGGCCTATCGCCTGATCGTCGACCATGAAGACGAAGACTACTGGCGCAATTTCGGCACCCACCGCGAGACACTGGTGGCGCCGTCCCTGGCCTGGTACGGCGACACCACCAAGGTGGTCTTCGCCTATGAACACCGCGAATTCCTCTCGCCGTTCGACCGTGGCACCGCCATCGACCCCAAGACCAATCATCCGCTGGACATCCCGGTGACCCGTCGTCTGGACGAGCCGTTCAACAACATGGAAGGCCGCTCCGACCTGTACCGTCTGGAAGTCGATCATGACCTGAACGACGACTGGAAAGCCCACTTCGGCTACAGCTGGAACCGCGAGACTTACGACGCCAGCCAAGTGCGCATCGTGACCGTTAACCCCAACGGCACGCTGACCCGCAGCATGGACGGCACCGGAGGCGCATTGACCACCGACCGTTTCTCCACCTTCAGCCTGGAAGGCAAGGTCAACGTGGCCGGCATGCAGCACGACCTGGTGTTTGGCCTGGATGACGAGTACCGCAAGATCTACCGCGCCGACCTGATCCGCCAGGCACAACGCAGTGCCTTCAGTTACCTCAACCCGGTGTATGGCCGGGATGTGGAAGGCACCACTGTCAGCGCCAAGGACAGCGCCCAGACCGACCTGCTGCGCAGCGACTCGCTGTTCTTCCAGGACGCGATCCACCTGACTGACAAGTGGATCCTGGTGGGCGGTGCGCGCTACCAGATGTACGACCAATACGCGGGCAAAGGCGTGCCCTTCACCGCCAACACCAACGGCAACGGCCAGGCCTGGGTGCCCCGTGCCGGCCTGGTGTATCGCTACACCGACGAGCTGTCGTTCTACGGCAGCTACACCGAGTCGTTCAAACCCAACTCCACCATTGCGGCCCTGGCCGATGGCAGCAAGTTGACCGGCGACCTGACGCCCGAGAAATCCAAGTCGTGGGAACTGGGTGCCAAGCTCGACATGCCGGGGCGCATCACCGCGAGCGCGGCGTTGTTCAATATTGAAAAACGCAACGTGCTGGTGTCCGTCGGTTCCGGCGCCAACACCATCTACAGCATCGCCGGTCAAGTGCGTTCCCGTGGCCTGGAACTGGACGCCACCGGCCAGTTGACCGATCAATGGAGCCTAATCGGCAGCTACGCCTACACCGATGCCCTGGACACCAAGGACAAGGACCCGACCCTCGAAGGCAACCGCCTGCAGAACGTCGCCAAGAACACCGCGTCGCTTTCGGCAGTGTATGACTTCGGCAATGTTTTTGGCGGCGACCAGCTGCGCGTGGGCGCCGGTGCCCGCTATGTCGGCGAGCGCGCAGGCGATGCGGCCAATGACTTCACCCTGCCGGGCTACACCGTGGCGGATGCGTTTGCCACCTACGACACCAAGATCGAAGGGCAGAAGGTCAAGTTCCAGCTCAACGTGAAGAACATGTTCGACCGCGTCTACTACGCCTCGGCGGCCAGTCGGGTGTTTGTGTCCTTGGGCGATGCGCGCCAGGTGTCGGTCTCCAGCACGTTGACCTTCTGATGAAGGCCTACGCTTGGCTACTGGCCCTGTTCATCACCACCACGGCGGTGGCGGATGATGCCGTCGCCCACCGTGAACACCGGGTGACGTTGCCCGGTTCCGGCCACAGCTGGGGCTTTGTCGGCCTGGACCCGACGCGCCCCTACCTGTTTCTGGCCCGGCGTGAAAACGGCCTGACGGTGTTTGATGTGCAGCACCAGAAAACGGTCAAGACGGTGGCGCAGTCGCAAGGCGCCAACGGCGTGGTGTTCGTGCCTGAGTTGGACCGCGTGTTCGTCCTCAACACCGACGGCAGTTTGAGCGTGGTGCAGCTGTCCACACTCAAGCCGCTCAAGCGCATCGATGTGGCGCAGAGCAACCTCAACAGCGCGGTATACGAGCCTTCGACCGGCAAGGTGATCATCGTCAGCGGGCGTCGTGCAGACCGTTCGACGTTGTTTGAGTTTGACCCGACGCTGGAGCGCATCACCGGTGCCCATGAGCTGGCGGTGAAGAAGATCGACCCGCTGCTGCTCAAGGGCGACGGCAGCTTCTTCCTGCCCATGCGGGATGAAGGCAAGGTCGCGCGTTATGCCGCGAGCAACTTTGCGCTGCTCGACACCTGGCAGTTTGCCGACTGCCCCAAGCCCAGCGCATTGGCCCAGGATGTCGAGCGGCAACGCTTGTTTGTGGCCTGTCGAGGTGACACGCCGTTGTTGATCGTGGCGGACCGCGAGACGGGTGAAGTGAAGGTCAGGTTGCCGATCGGGCGTGACGTCAACGCCGTGGCCTACGACGCACAGCATCGCCGCTTGCTGATCCCCAGCGGTGTGGACGCCAACCTTGTGGTGATCAACCAGAGGGATGCCGACCATTACGCCGTGGCAGCGACCATCAGCACCTTGCCGATGGCCTACAACATGGCGTTCGACGCGCAGCGCCAACGGGTTTACTTGCCGGCCATGGACTACGTGTTGCCCGCCGCCGAGCCCAAGGCAGACCCGCAGTTTCAAGCGGGAACATTCTCTATCACCACCCTGGTACTTGATTGAATGCAGTGAATTACCCAAGCTGCGCACTTTCTTAGATTCAGGAATGCCAGGGTTATGCGGTTGGGACGATGGATACAGGCTGGCGCGATGGCGCTGGGTTTGGGTGTGTTGCTCGGCGGTTGCGCCACGTCTTCGAACACCGCGAGCGGGCAGCGCCTGGACCAACTGCTGGCCGACCCGGCGCTGCATGGCGCCACGGTTTCCCTCACGGTGCGGGATGCCCGTAGCGGCGCCACGCTCTACCAGCACAACCCGCGCACACGGCTGGTGCCAGCCTCCAACCTCAAGTTGTTGACCACGGCGGCGGCCATGGATGTGCTGGGGCCGCAGTATCGGTTCTCCACTCAGCTCTTGAGCAGCGGCCAGCAGCAGGGCGATCGCCTGACCGGCAACCTCTACCTGCGCGGCCTGGGCGATCCCACCCTGCAGTTTGCCGATTACCAAGTACTGGCCGCGCAACTCGCCAGCCGGGGCGTGCGCGAGGTGCAGGGCGACCTGGTGTTCGACGACACCTGGTTTGACGCCGAGCGGCTGGGCGTCGACTGGTCCCATGACGATGAAAGCACCTACTACGGCGCGCAGATTTCGGCGCTGACCGTCTCACCCAACAGCGATTTTGATGCGGGCACCGTGCTGGTGACTGCCAAGGCCCCGTTGCGTGCAGGCCAGCCGGTGGGGGTGGAGATCTTCCCGCCCACCGACTACCTGCAATTGAGCAACCGCGCCGTCAGCGGCCCGGGCAATACCTATGGGATCAACCGCCGTCATGGCACCAACCTGCTGCAGCTCAGTGGTGCGGTGGCGCCGGGCAAACAGAGCCAGCAGTTGGTGAGTGTCTGGGAACCGACGCAACTGGTGGCCAACCTGTTTGAACAGGCGTTGGCCCAGCAGGGCATCCGCGTGTCGGGTCGTCGGGTGATGGGCGGCACCAGCCCGGCAACCGCCAGCGTGCTGGCCGAACACCAATCGGCACCGTTGCAGGAACTGATCACGCCGCTGCTTAAACTGTCGAACAACAACATGTCCGAAGCCTTGCTCAAGGCCATGGGGCGCCAGACCGCCAATAGCGGCACGGCGGCGGCGGGGGCGCTGGCGGTGGCCGGGTTTCTCAAGCGCCAGGGCCTGGATGCGGCCGCGCTGAATCAAGTGGATGGTTCCGGTTTGTCGCGACGCAATCTGGTCTCTTCGCAAACCCTGACCGACCTGTTGCTGGCGGCCAGCAAACAACCCTGGTTCAACGCCTGGTACAACGCGCTGCCGATTGCTGGCAACGCCGACCGCATGACGGGTGGCAGCCTGCGTTACCGCCTGGTCGGCACGCCGGCCGAGAACAACCTGCATGCCAAGACCGGCTCCATGGGCGGTGTGTCGTCACTCAGTGGCTACATCAATGATGCGCGCGGGCATCGGTTGGTGTTTTCGATGGTCACCAACAACTACGTGGTGACCGGGGCGCAGGTCAAGGCCGTGGAAAACCGCGTGGCCGTAGCCCTCGCCGGTTGGGACAACTGATTCAGGGCTGGTAGCCCATGCGCCAGCTCACGGCCCGGGTCGCCGCCAGCAAGTGCTGGGCCGCCGGGCCATCTTCATCAGCATGGAACAGGGAGGTGGGGCCGACCACGGTCATCACCGCCGCCACCTGCCCGACCGCGTTGAACACCGGCGCCGACAGCGCATCCACCCCGGGCATCAGCAAGCCATGCACAAAGTGCAGGCCCCGGCTGCGGATCTGTTCGCAGGCGGTGGCGTAGGCCTGGTCGTCCGCCAGGGCGTGGGCAGTGCCCGCCTGGATTTCGCGCTCGCGCAACTCCACGGTCTCCCGTGACGGCAAGTAGGCGCTGAACACCAGCCCGGTGGAGGAACTGAGCAGGGGCAGTACCGAGCCCAACTGCGTCACCACCGTCACCGCACGCACGGCGGGTTCGATCTGCACCACGGTGGCGCCCAGGTTGCCCCACACCGCCAAAAAGCAGGTTTCGTTCAATTCATCGCGCAGCTCCGCCAGAGGCATCGCGCCGACTTTCAGCACGTCCATGCTGCCCAGCGCGGCCAGGCCCACGCGCAACGCTTCGCGGCCCAGGCCGTAATGGTTGGTGGCGGTGTTCTGTTCGGCAAACCCCGAGGCGATCAGCGCCTGTAAATAGCGATGCACCTTGCTGGCGGGCATCTGCACGTGCTCGGCCAGGCGTGACAATGACGTGGCGGGGGACAGTTCGGCCAGGGCCTTGAGGATGTCGGTGCCCACTTCGGCCGAGCGGACTTTCTGTTTACCGGTGTCGCGGGGCTTTTCCATGGGGCAGCGGGAATCCGAGAGATGAATGGGCGTCTTTATAGCTTGACGGTCGATAGTGATCAAATTACGTTATGCGTAACTGGATTACGATAAAAACAACTTCCGCTCAGAGGACGATCCATGACCCTCGAATACCTGTCGGGCTTCGGCAATGAATTCGCCAGCGAAGCCCTGCCCGGCGCACTGCCCGTCGGCCAGAACTCCCCACAAAAAGCGCCCTACGGGCTGTACACCGAACTGTTCTCCGGCACCGCGTTCACCATGGCGCGCAGCGAAGCCCGTCGCACCTGGCTGTATCGCATCCAGCCGTCGGCCAATCACCCAGCGTTTATCAAGTTGGAACGGCAGTTGGCCGGTGGCCCGCTCGGCGCGGTGACGCCTAATCGCTTGCGTTGGAACCCACTGGATATTCCGGGCGAGCCGACGGACTTCATCGATGGGCTTGTCGGCATGGTTGCCAACGCCGGGTCGGAAAAACCGTCTGGCATCAGCATCTATCACTACCGCGCCAACCGCTCCATGGAGCGTGTGTTCTTCAACGCTGATGGCGAACTGTTGATCGTGCCCGAGCAGGGCCGCCTGCGCATCGCCACCGAACTGGGCATGCTGGAGGTGGAGCCGCTGGAAATCGTCGTGCTGCCGCGTGGCCTTAAATTCCGCATCGAGCTGCTGGACGCCCAGGCGCGTGGCTATGTCGCCGAGAACCATGGCGCACCGCTGCGTCTGCCAGACCTGGGGCCTATCGGCAGCAACGGTCTGGCGAACCCACGCGACTTCCTGACGCCGGTGGCCCATTACGAAGACCTCAAGCAACCGACCACCCTGGTGCAGAAATTCCTCGGTGAGCTGTGGGCCTGCGAGCTGGATCATTCGCCGCTCAACGTCGTCGCCTGGCATGGCAATAACGTGCCGTACAAATACGACCTGCGCCGTTTCAACACGATTGGCACCGTGAGTTTCGATCACCCGGACCCGTCGATCTTCACCGTGTTGACCTCGCCCACCAGCGTGCACGGCCTGGCCAACCTCGACTTCGTGATCTTCCCTCCGCGCTGGATGGTGGCCGAGAACACCTTCCGTCCGCCGTGGTTCCACCGCAACCTGATGAACGAATACATGGGCCTGATCCAGGGCGCCTACGACGCCAAGGCCGAAGGTTTCCTGCCGGGCGGTGCGTCGCTGCACAGCTGCATGAGCGCCCACGGCCCGGACGGCGAAACCTGCACCAAGGCCATCAACGTCGAGTTGGCGCCGCACAAGATCGATAACACCATGGCCTTCATGTTCGAGACCAGCCAAGTGCTGCGCCCTACACAGTTCGCCCTGGAATGCCTGCAACTACAAAACTCTTACGACGCGTGCTGGGCTTCGCTGCCCGCCACCTTCAACCCGAACCGGAGATAACCCATGACTCAGCCCACACTTACCCGCAGCTGGGTGGCCTCCGCCAACGGTCACACCGACTTCCCCCTGCAAAACCTGCCGTTGGGGGTGTTCAGCATCAACGGTTCGGCACCGCGCGCTGGCGTGGCGATTGGCGATTCGATCCTCGACTTGCAGGCAGCCATCGACGAATTCGAGGGTGATGCCCGTCGTGCCGTCGAGGCAACGGCCAGCGGCCAATTGAATGCGTTTTTCGAACTGGGCCGTGGCCCGCGCGTGGCCTTGCGCGAACGTCTACTGGAACTGCTCGCCGAAGGCAGCAAGCTGCAAACCCGCGAGGCCCAGGTGCTGCACCGCGCCGCCGACTGCCAGATGCACGTTCCGGCGCGCATCAACGACTACACCGACTTTTACGTCGGCATCGAACACGCGCAGAACGTCGGCAAACTGTTCCGTCCCGACAACCCCCTGCTGCCCAACTACAAATACGTTCCGATTGGCTACCACGGCCGTGCCTCGACCATCCGCCCCTCGGGTGTCGACGTGCGCCGTCCAAAAGGCCAGACCTTGCCGGCCGGTCAGGCCGAGCCGACCTTTGGCCCGTGTGCACGCCTGGACTACGAGTTGGAACTGGGCATCTGGATCGGCCAGGGCAACGACATGGGCGATTCGATTGCCATTGGCGACGCTGCCGAGCACATCGCCGGTTTCTGCCTGCTCAATGACTGGTCGGCGCGGGACATCCAGGCCTGGGAATACCAACCGCTGGGGCCGTTCCTGTCGAAGAGCTTTATCACCACGATTTCCCCATGGGTGGTCACCGCCGAAGCCCTGGAACCGTTCCGCAAAGCACAACCGGCGCGCCCTGAAGGCGACCCACAACCACTGTCGTACTTGCTGGACAAACGTGACCAGGCCGCGGGTGCACTGGACATTGAACTTGAGGTGCTGCTGACCACCGCCGCGATGCGTGAGCAGAACCTGCCGGCGCATCGCCTGGCCCTGAGCAACAGCCTGCATATGTACTGGACCGTCGCGCAGTTGGTGGCCCACCACAGCGTCAACGGTTGCCAGTTGCAGGCCGGCGACCTGTTTGGTTCGGGTACTTTGTCCGGGCCGGAAGCGGGCCAGTTCGGCAGCTTGTTGGAGATGACCGAAGGCGGCAAGAAAGCCGTCGAGCTGCCGTCCGGCGAAGTGCGCAAGTTCCTTGAGGACGGTGACGAAATTATCCTGCGCGCCCGTTGCCGCCGCGAAGGGTTTGCCTCCATCGGCTTCGGCGAATGCCGGGGCACCGTGATCGCAGCGCGCTAAGAGGGCAGGGCGATGGAACTCTATACCTACTACCGTTCCACCTCGTCGTACCGGGTGCGCATCGCGCTGGCCCTCAAGGGCCTGGATTTCACCGCGATACCGGTCAACCTGCTGGTGCCACCGGGTGGCGCCAACCGCCAGCCGGAGTACCTGGCGATTAACCCCCAAGGCCGCGTGCCGGCCTTGCGCACCGACGAGGGCGAACTGTTGATTCAGTCGCCCGCGATCATCGAATACCTGGACGAACGTTATCCACAGGCGCCGCTGCTGTCAGAGGACCTGGCGACCCGCGCCCATGAGCGTGCGGTGGCGTCGATCATCGGCTGTGATATCCACCCGCTGCACAACTCCAGCACCCAGAACCTGCTACGCCAGTGGGGGCATGACGAAGCGCAGTTGCTGGAATGGATCGGCCATTGGATCAGCCAGGGGCTGGGCGCGGTGGAGCAATTGATTGGCGACCGAGGCTTTTGCTTCGGGGAACAGCCGGGGATGGCTGACGCGTTTCTGATTCCCCAGCTGTACGCGGCTGAACGCTTCAAGGTGCCGTTGACGGCGTACCCACGCATCGGTCGCGTGGCGGCGTTGGCGGCGCAGCATCCGGCCTTTATCCAGGCGCACCCCGCCAACCAGCCTGATACCCCCTGACCCTGTGGGGCCCGATTGGCTGGCGATGGCGGTGTGTCAGGTAGACCGCTAGCGCCGGCAAGCCGGCTCCTACAAGGTTGCGCGTGGCCATAAAAATAAAATAATAGGTACCTTGCGATGCACTCTCAGATTGCCAGCTTTCGTGCGGCACTCGACGCCCGTCCGGTGTCGCGCTACCAGTGGTTGATTCTCTTGTTGCTGGCCTTGCTGCTGGTGACCGATGGCTACGATGCCCAGGTGCTGGGTTACGTGGTGCCGGCCCTGGCCAAGGATTGGGGCCTGGAAAAGGCTGCGTTCGGCCCGGTGTTCAGCGCCAACCTGTTGGGGCTCACCTTGGGCTCATTGCTGGTGACGCCCCTGGCCGACCGGTTCGGCGTGCGGCGCATCCTGCTGGGCTGCGTGCTGATCTACGCGACCCTCACGGTGTTGATGGTGTTCGCCAACTCACTGACCACCCTGATGGTGGCGCGGTTTATCTGCGGCATTGGCATGGGCGGCGCGATGCCCAGTGCCATGGCCTTGATGTCGGAGTATTCGCCACCGCGCCTGCGCACCCTGATGGTGACGTTGGCGGCCTGCGGCTTTTCGTTTGGCGGCGCGGCGGGTGGGTTCGTGGCGGCCGGGTTTATCGAAGGCTACGGGTGGCAGGCGGTGTTCCTGGCGGGTGGCGTGACGCCGTTGTTGCTGTTCCCTTTCCTGGTGTGGCTGTTGCCCGAGTCCTTGCCACGTTTGCTGCGTGACGCGCCGCCTTATGCGCGCCTGCAAAAGGTCACGGCGCGCCTGTTGCCGGGCTGGCAGCCGCCGTTGGCGAGTGCTGCAGACAACCTGCGAGAACAAGGCAGCAAGCTGACGGTCGTGGAGCTGTTTCGCCACGGTTATGCGCGCCCGACCGTGCTGATCTGGGCGACGTTTTTTGTCAGCCTGATCCTGCTGTATTTCATGATCAGTTGGCTGCCGTCGCTGTTGCTGGAAAGCGGTTTGGCGTTGAAGGAAGCCAATCTGGTGACGTCGATGTTCCTGTTTGCCGGCACCTTGGGCGCCATCGGCATGGCCTGGTTCGCCGACCGCTTGAAAAGCAAGGTGCGCCTGCTGTCCGGTGTTTTGGCGGCAGCCGCGGTGTGCACGGTTTTGCTGGGCCTTAACCACGATAACCCACGCTACCTGGTGGCCTGCGTGTTCGCCGCCGGGTTCTGCATCATCGGTGGGCAACTGACTTTGAATGCCTTCGCCAGTAACTTCTACCCGGCGCATGTTCGCGCAACGGGCACGGGTTGGGCACTGGGGGTAGGGCGGTTTGGTTCGATCCTGGGGCCGTTGTTTGGCAGCTTGTTGCTGGCGATGCACATTCCGGTGGAGCAGATTTTCTTCTTCTGCGCGATTCCGGCAGTGATTGCGGCGCTGTTGATCATTCAAGTGCGTTCGCCAGGCATGGATGTGCCGAAACGCTCATTGCCCGGCGATATTCTAAAAGCGCCGGGCAATCACTGATTCACCGCCGCTCATTTGTAGGAGCCGGCTTGCCGGCGATAGCGGAGTGTCATTAACGGTTTTTCCGACTGTCCCACCGCCATCGCCGGCAAGGCAGCTCCTACAGGCCGGGTGCTAATGCACTATGGCATTAGGTGGCAAATGCCCCAGCCGTTCGGTCAGGCGCAGGCGCTGGATCGGGTCTTCGCTGAGCAGCAACGCATGCTCCAGGTCAAAGCGCTCGGCACTCGGGCAATCCAGGCGCTGGTACAGGCTGGCGCGTGCCAGGTAGTCGGCGGCGCTGGCGTTGCCCAGTTCCAGCACGCGTTCGGCGTCGATCAGGGCGTCCAGCGGCGCATCATTGGAAAGGTGCAACTGGCGCAGGTTACGTGACAGCCGTTGCAGGATCGAACGGGGTTCGGCGGTGTGCAGGTGCTCGGACTGCAACTTGAGGTTCGGCCCGTACTGGCGGTGCAGCAGCTCGCGGCAATCGTTGGGGTACAAGCGCCGGCCGCCACACGGGTCCAGCAAGTGGTCGGCGCCCGGCACCCGCAGCAGGAAGTGGCCGGGAAAATTCACCCCGACCATCGGAATGTTCAGGCGTCGCGCCAATTCCATCGCGATCAACCCCATGGCCAGCGGCTGCCCGCGTTTGCGCTGCAGCACCTTGTCCAGTAAGGCGGCGGCGGGGCGCAGGGGGGTAAAGTCGTCCTGGGCAAACCCCAGGTCATTCAAGCGCCGCAGCAGGGGCTGGCCCAGTTCGTCGGCGGGCAACATGGGCATGCCGATGCTGACCTGTTGTTGCAGCAGGGTGAGTTCTTGCAGGATCACTTGCGGCTGCACCGCCGGATCGTGCTCGGCCGCAATCCACAGCGCAGCTTCGAACAGCGCAGGGGGTGAACGTTCCAGACAGGCAAAAAAGGCTGTGCGGGGATTCATTGCGTTCTCCGGCAGATGCCCCCGTTTTAGCCTTGCTGAGAATTTTCGTCCAGCACATTGGGGAAATATCCCACGGTCTTATGTCGCAAGGCCTGCAAAACCGGGCGGCTTATTCCAGCGCGCTTCGGCAGTTTTTTACCGTAAGCCTATACTTGGGCCTCTACCAGAAGTGATTCGGGAGCTCATTGATGTTTGCGCTCATGCACAGCACCCGCCTTGAATCGCTGCACCTGAGCGTCGACCCGGCCACCGGGCTGAAGGCGGTCATAGCCATCCACAACAGCCGCCTGGGCCCTGCTTTGGGCGGTTGTCGCTACCTCGCTTACCCCGACGATCAAAGTGCCGTGGCCGATGCTGCGCGCCTGGCCCAAGGCATGAGCTACAAAGCCGCCCTGGCCGGTTTGCCGGTGGGCGGTGGCACGGCGGTGATCATCCGCCCCGTGCATGTGGAGAGCCGCGCTGCCTTGTTCGAAGCCTTCGGCCGCTGCATCGAAAAACTCGACGGCCGCTTCATCACGGCCATCGACAGCGGCACCTCGGTGGCCGACATGGACTGCATCGCCCAGCACACCCGCTTCGTCACCAGCACCACCGCCGCCGGCGACCCGTCGCCCCATGCCGCCATGGGCGTTTTCACCGGCATCCGCACCACGGCCATGGCCCGCCTGGGCAGCGACAACCTGGAAGGCTTGCGCGTGGCGGTCCAGGGCCTGGGCAATGTCGGGTTTGCCCTGGCCGAACAGCTGCACGCGGCCGGCGCTGAACTGCTGGTGAGTGACATCGACCACGGCAAGGTGCAACTGGCCATGGAACAGCTCGGCGCCCACCCCATCGCCAACGATGCCTTGCTGAGTACGCCCTGCGACATCCTTGCGCCCTGCGGCGTTGGTGCGGTGTTCAATCGCCACAGCGTCGGCCAGTTGCGTTGCGCCGCCGTGGCCGGTTCCGCCAGCGCCCAGCTGACCAACCTCGACATCGCCGACCAGTTGGAAGGGCGCGGCATCCTCTACGCCCCCGACTATGTGATCAACTCGGGTGGGCTGATCTACGTCGCGCTCAAGCACGGTGGCGCAGAGCTGGCGGATATCACCGCACACCTCTCGAACATCGGCGCACGCCTGACCGAGATCTTTGCCCACGCCCAAGCCGAAAAACGCTCCCCCGCACGGGTGGCGGACGAATTGGCCGAGCGCCTGCTGTACAAATAAGCCAGGCATTAAAAAGGCCCTGAGTCAGTGACTCAGGGCCTGTTCAATTCTGGCTTTATTCTGCCGGTGCGTTCAGCAACTCGGACAACGCGTCCGGCTGGCTCTTGAATGCCTTGGCAAATACATCGCGGTTCTTCGCCATGTAGATCCCGGCTTCTTCCACCTGCTGCTCGCTCAGGGACGGCACGGCTTTTTGCAACACTTCTGCCAGCAACTCGGCGAGTTCAAGCATCTTGTCATGACGGTCAGCTTCGGCTTTATCCATGAACAAACGCTCCAGATCTCGGCTGCTGCGGTATACCACTTCGACGGCCATTCACCACCTCACATGCCTTCACGATAGTTGTCTTTTGCGACTACTGTATTCATATACAGTGAAAAGGGTAAGCCAAACCGTGGGGTTTGGGTAGCAGTTTTTTAATGTAGCCCGTAAATACAGGTTTGCCGTGCCTCATGTCACCCCGCCATCATCTTATATCGGCCTCTGGCCTTTTTTCTGCATGCAGAACAACCGTCACGTCCAACCCGCATTATCCGGTCGAGTCGACCTAAGGAAGCATCATCGTGAAAATCAACTGGGCCGAAAAGCTGCGCCAGAACGTGCATGAACTGGCCGAGTCCCTGGGCAACCTGTTTGTCGAGTCGTTCCACTACCTGGCGCTGTTCGCCATTGGTGCGGTGACGGCCTGGGCGGCGGTGATGGAGTTTTTGGGGATGCTGGAGAACGGGCACATCAAGATCGATGACATCTTGTTGCTGTTCATCTACCTGGAACTGGGCGCAATGGTCGGGATTTACTTCAAGACCAACCACATGCCGGTGCGCTTCCTGATCTACGTGGCGATCACCGCGCTGACGCGCCTGCTGATCTCCAACGTGTCCCACCACAACCCGCCAGACATTGGCATCATCTACCTGTGCGGCGGGATTCTGCTGTTGGCGTTTTCGATCCTGGTGGTGCGCTACGCTTCGTCGGCGTTCCCGTCGGTGAAGGTCGAAGGCCCGCGCCGCAAGGGCGAGGCGAGCCTGGAAACCGAGAAGGGCGAGCTTTAAAGCCCGACGCTGAAGGGCAGGGTGTTCGTAGGCGGTCGCTGCAAGCGCTGGTGATCGCCGTCAGTCATCACCGCCAGGATCTCCATGGCGCTGTGACCCTGCTCGATGGCGATGCCGAACTGGATGCTTTGCACCAGGCGTTTGAGCCGTTGCGGGTCGTTGCGTTGTTCGGCGCTGATCATGCGCTTGGCCACCACGCCCGACTCGTTCGAGAGGGTGAGCATGATGCTGCCATCCAGCCGTTGGATACTTAGGTTGACACGGTAGTTGGGGGTGAAGGTGTCTGTGATGATCTGAAAAGGATTGTCCATGGTGCGTTACCGCCTGATAAGAACATGCAGTCATTGACGACCGGTGTCGGGATTAGTTCGCGTTTCCTGACCACTGGCCACTCCGTCGCTGAGGTTTCCACAAGGTCCGTTGTCCTCAAGAGCTGTACAGCAAAGGCCGTGCCGTACAGCACCCTGTCAGGCAATGAATACCCCTTGTGGGAGCGGGCTTGCCCACGATGGCGGCGAATCAGTCAACAATTGTTTCGATGAACGATCGCTATCGCTGGCAAGCCAGCTCCTACATGGGAGCTGCGTTGTGGGCTATTTCAGGGCAGTACCGAGAAAACGATCGCAGACAGCGCAATCAAGCCGATCACCACCACAAACACATTCGACACCTGGCCCGAGTACTGGCGCAGAGATGGCACGCGACGGATCGCGTACATCGGCATCAGGAACAGCAGGCACGCGATGATCGGCCCACCCATGGTTTCGATCATGCCCAGGATGCTCGGGTTGAAAGTCGCCACAGCCCAGCAGGTCAGCACCATGAACAGGGCGGTGCTGCGTTCCAGCCATTTGGCCGACAGCGAACGGTTACGGCTGCGCAGGGATTTGACGATCAAGCCCTGGAAGCCTTCGCTGGCGCCGATGTAGTGGCCGAGGAAGGATTTGGTAATGGCCACCAGCGCGATCAGCGGTGCGGCGTAGGCGATCACTGGGGTCTGGAAGTGGTTGGCCAAGTACGACAGGATCGAAATGTTCTGGGCCTTGGCCGCTGCCAGGTCGGCGGGCGACAGCGCCAGCACGCAGCTGAAGCAGAAGAACATCACCGTCAGCACCATCATGCCGTGGGCCGTGGCCAGGATGCCGCTGCTCTTGCGTTCGGCCTGCGCGCCGTACACGCGTTTTTGATCGACGGCGAACGCCGAAATGATCGGCGAGTGGTTGAAGGAAAACACCATCACCGGGATCGCCAGCCACAGGGTCTTGAGGAACAGCGGCATCGGCATGCCGTCACCGGCGGAGGCGAAGAACGCGCCGTTCCAGTTGGGGATCAGGCTGAATGCCAACAACAGCAGGGCGGCGACGAACGGGTACACCAGCACGCTCATGGCCTTGACGATCACGCCCTGGCCGCAACGCACGATGGCCATCAGGCCGAGGATCAGCACCAGCGACAGGATCGCCCGTGGCGGCGGAGCCATGTGCAGTTGGTGTTCCATGAAGCTGCCGAGGGTGTTGGTCAGCGCGACGCTGTACACCAGCAGGATCGGGAAAATCGCGAAGAAATACAGCAGGGTGATCAACTTGCCTGCGCCCACGCCGAAATGTTCCTCGACCACTTCGGTGATGTCGCCGGATTTGCCCGACAACACAAAGCGCGTCAGCCCACGGTGGGCGAAGAAGGTCATCGGGAAGGCCAGCAGTGCCAGCACGATCAGCGGCCAGAAGCCACCGACGCCGGCATTGATCGGCAGGAACAAGGTGCCCGCGCCGATGGCGGTGCCATACAGGCCGAGCATCCAGGTGGTGTCGTGTTTGGTCCAGCCGGTGGTCACGGTGTTTTCTAGAGCGGGACTTGCTTCTGAAGGTGTAGCGCCAGCAGGTGTACGTACATCGGTCATCGTTATTGCCTCGTTATTATTTTTGCGCGGGCTCACGTTGGGGCGGTCAGGAAATGCTCCTCAGCATTCCACCCAGTTCACAGCCAGGCCGCCCCGTGAAGTTTCTTTGTATTTGTCGTGCATATCGGCGCCGGTATCGCGCATGGTGCGGATCACCCGGTCGAGGGAAATGAAGTGTTTGCCATCACCGCGCAGGGCCATTTGCGTGGCGTTGATCGCCTTGACGGCGGCGATGGCATTGCGCTCGATGCACGGCACTTGCACCAGGCCTCCGACCGGGTCGCAGGTCAGGCCGAGGTTGTGTTCCAGGCCGATTTCGGCGGCGTTTTCCAGTTGCTCGGGCGTCGCACCGAGCACATCGGCCAGGCCAGCAGCGGCCATGGCGCAGGCGGAACCGACTTCACCCTGACAGCCAACTTCGGCGCCGGAGATCGAGGCGTTTTTCTTGCAAAGAATGCCGACGGCGGCAGCGGCCAGGAAGAAATTGACCACGTCGTCGTCGCAGGCTTCGGGGTTGAACTTCATGTAGTAATGCAGCACTGCGGGGATGATGCCCGCCGCGCCGTTGGTCGGTGCCGTGACCATGCGCCCACCCGCCGCGTTTTCTTCGTTGACGGCCAGGGCAAACAGGTTGACCCACTCCATCGCCGACAAGGTGGAAGTGATGACATTCGGCTTGCCGATTTCCAACAGGTTACGGTGCAATTTCGCGGCACGACGGGGCACATCCAGGCCGCCCGGCAAGATGCCTTCATCGCGCAAACCCTGTTCCACGCATTCGCGCATTACCGACCAGATATGCAGCAGGCCGCTGCGGATTTCCTCGTCGCTGCGCCAGGCACGTTCGTTGGCCATCATCAGCTCGGAAACCCGCAGGCCGTGCGTGTTGCACAAGGCCAGCAGTTCGACGGCGCTGGAGAAGTCGTAGGGCAATTCCACTTCGCTGGTCGGCGCAATACCCGACTCTGCCTCAGCGGCTTCGATGATGAAACCACCGCCCACCGAGTAGTAGGTTTGTTCGCTCAACACGCCGTTGTCGCCATAGGCGTGCAGGGACATGGCGTTGGGGTGGTAAGGCAGGCTTTCGTCGAGCAACAGGAGGTCGTGTTGCCAGTTGAAGGCAATGTCCTGGGTGCCGGCGAGTCGCAGGCGACCGGACTCGCGCAGTTGCTGGATGCGCGCGTTGATGGAGGTTGGGTCAACCGTGTCTGGCCATTCGCCCATCAGCCCCATCACGCAGGCGCGGTCGGTAGCGTGGCCGACACCGGTGGCCGACAACGAGCCGTACAGGCGTACTTCGACACGCCGCGTGTCGCTCAGCAAGTGTTGGTCTTTCAGGGCTTGAGCAAAGGTCGCGGCCGCCCGCATGGGGCCGACGGTATGGGAGCTGGACGGGCCGATGCCCACCTTGAATAGATCGAAAACACTGATAGCCATGCTAAAGCCTTACAAGCAATGGAGTAGAAATCGCTGCCATGTTTTGTAGGACGAGCGGAATTGGCGCGATACTGAGCCTCTGGATCGGCACTGACCAACGAATTATCCTAAGACACCCTTTAGCAGGACTAAACTCTATGACTCGCCCCCTACATGGTCAGACCTACGTCTGGTTGCACGTGTTTTCCTGCGCGGCGCGACATTTGTCGTTCACCCGTTGCGCCGAAGAACTGCACATCACGCCGGGGGCGGTGAGCCAACAAATTCGCCAGTTGGAGGAGCGCCTGGGGTTTCGTCTGTTTCATCGGCGGGCGCGTGGTGTGGAGCTGAGCGCCGAGGGGCAGCGGCTCGCGACGACGGTGGGGGAGGCCTACGGCAGCATCGATGCGGAGTTGCAGCGGCTGGACGCGGGGATGATCAGCGGCACCTTGCGCTTGCGCTCGATTCCGTCGTTTCTCGGTAAATGGCTGACCCCGCGACTGCCACGGCTGCAGCAGCGTTTCCCGGACATCCAACTGCGCATGGTCGCGGAAGACAGCAGCATCGCCCTGCACGAAGGTGACTTCGATTTGGCGATTGACTTGAACGACGGCAGCTACCCCGGCCTGTTATCCACAGCCCTGTTGGACGAGCAGATTTTTCCGGTGTGCGCCCCGAGCCTGTTGCGTGGACGTCCGCCGTTGCACGGCCCGGCTGATCTGGTGCATTTCCCGTTGTTGCACGACATCACCGCGTGGCGTGGGAGTTATGAGTACGCGGAGTGGGAGTTTTACCTGAATGCCATCGGCTATCACGAAGCCGATGTTCGACGCGGGCATACCTTCAACCGCAACCACCTGACGATCGAGGCTGCCATCGCCGGCATGGGCGTCGCCATTGCGCGGCGTACCTTGCTCAATGATGAGCTGGAGCGTGGCACCTTGATCGTGCCCTTCGGATTGGCGGTGCCCAATCACAAACGTTATGTACTGCTGTATGCGCCAGGCGCACTAAGCCACCCGGGCGTACGGGCGGTGCATGATTGGCTGGTGGAAGAAGCGGGGATTTTTCGCGGATTGCACCCCTTGGGTGAGGGGCAATTGTGAGGTTGTTCAGGCGTAAGAAGATGTAACCAACTCCCCACCCTAACAGCGTTTTTGCTCGTCGTCAGACTTAATTTGTAATGTGGGATTTATCTTTGCAAAGGGGTTGAATTAGTTCTCTGACTGCTCAATTGTGTAATCAAGAGGTCATGGTTACACCACACCGGTGTTGCAGTTGTGACCTCCCGCGAGCTAGCTGAAATAAGGGAAGAACTATGCAAATCCAAGTCAATAGCGATAACCATATTGAAAGCAGCATCCGACTGGAGGAGTGGGTACGTACTACCATTGAGAGCACGCTCGAACGTTATGAAGAACACCTGACCCGCGTTGAGGTTTACCTGCGCGATGAGAACGGCGACAAGCCAGGCCCCCATGATTTGAGTTGCCGACTGGAAGCACGGCCAAAGGGCCATCAACCGGTCTCGGTCTGCGACAAGGCCGACACGCTGGAACAGGCCATCGACGGTGCCGCCATCAAACTGGAGCATGCGTTGGAACATCTGTTCGGCAAACTGCAAGGCAAGCCACGCGCTGCCGGGAAAAGCCAGCCGACCACCAAAGTGAATGAAGACGAGCTTGAACAGGAGTTTCTGGAAAAAGAACGTGCCGTGTTCAACGGCTGATCACTGACAGTTCCTTCATCGCCACTAAAGACGGGCCTGCATTTGCAGGTCCGTTTTCGTTTTGAGAGCCTAGCGAAGCTGCGAAAGCGGCGGTACAGGCGACATATCAATCGACTGTGCCGCCGCCATCGCTGGCAAGCCAGCTCCTACAGGGGATCTTCGTCGCTGCACGCATCTCCTGTAGGAGTTGTCGAGCTTTAGCGAGGCTGCGAAGGCGGCGGCATAGGCGACATCTCTATTGGCTGTGCCGCCGCCATCGCTGGCAAGCCAGCTCCTACAGGGGATCTTCGTCGCTGCACACATCTCCTGTGGGAGTTGTCGAGCTTTAGCGAGGCTGCGAAGGCGGCGGCACGGGCGACATCTCAATAGGCTGTGCGGCTACGGAAAAAATAGCGGCTCAACAGCGCCAGCACGCCCGCGCCAATGCCCGCAAAGAGCATGGCCCAACCGGCGCCGTGGCGCAGGGCTGCCTGGGCATCTGTGGTCGTCAGCCCCGGCACGTCCAGCTTGCCAGCGGCAATATGCTGGCTGATGGCAGGCCAGTCCATGGCCGTGGTTGAGGGGAGCAAGCTGGCCAGTTGATGGCTGATCCCGAGCAGCAACACCAGGCCCATCAATGCGATGTTCAGTGCCAGCGTGATCAGCCGCGCACTGAGGTCGATGCCCGACGCCATGCCCGCACGGTCAGCCGAAACCGAGCCGGTGGTGGTGTTGGTGGTCGGTGAGTTGGTCAGCGCCAAACCGATGCCGGCGAGTACGCAACTGCACAGCACCCCTGCGGTACTCGGCTGCTCTGCACGGTTGATCACGGCCATGGCGATAAACCCCGCGCCCATCAGGCCAAGGCCCAGCGGGATGATACGTTCGGCGCCATGGCGCAAGGCCAGGCGTTCGGCCAGCGGCGGCACCAACAAGGTCGGCAGGGTGTAGGCGAGCAGGGCGCCGCCAGTGGTCATGGTGTCGTAGCCCAGGCCGGCCTGGAAGTAGAGCGGCAGGTAGATCATGAACGGCCAGAAACTGAAGTTCATGCCGATCGAGCCCATCAGTGCGCCGTTGAAACGCTGGATACGAAACACCGAAAAATCGAACATCGGGTGCGCGCTGCGTCGTTCAATGATGATGAACAGCAACAGTCCGACCAACGACAGGCCGGCCCAGCCGAGCATGGTAGGGGTGGTAAAGCCGTGTTCGGTGCCTTGGGTGATGAAGTACACCAGCGCGAACACCGACAACGTCAAGGTGAGCATGCCGGCGATGTCGAGGCGATGGCCGGCCGGGTCGCGGGATTCCTGCACGCTGATGCGCAGCAGCACCAGGGTGAGCAAGGTCAGTGGCACATGCACCAGGAACACCCAGCGCCAGTCGGCCACGGCCAGGATCAACGCCCCCACCATTGGCCCGAAACCCAGGCCGATGCCTGCAATCACGCCCCATATTGCGAAGGCCCGGGCACGTGCTGCCGGTTCGCGGAACAGGTGCGAAAGAATCGCGAACTGGCAGATCATCATCGCGCCAGCCCCTACGCCCTGCACGAAACGCGCAGTAATCAACGTGGGGGCGCTGTCGGCCAGGCCACAGGCCAACGAGGCCAGACCAAACACCCACAAGCACAGCACCAGCATGCGCCGGCGGCCAAAGCGGTCGGCCAGGGTGCCGGCGGCCATCAGTACGCTGGTACAGGCCAACGTGTAGGCGTTCATGATCCATTGGGCGTCCTGAAAACCTGTGCCCAGTTGCTGTTCCAGGGTGGGCAGGATGACGGGCACGCTGGAAATTTCCAGGCCGAACATCAGGGCGACAAGGCAAACGGCGGTGAGGGCGAGCGCGTTCCTGGCCGCATGGGGTGTGCTGACGGCCGATAACGTGGCGGCGGGTGGCATGGGATTCTCCTGAAGATGGGGGGGCCGGTTATTTTCAGGGGAATTTGGTTCTTTATTCGTGATAAGTTTTCTGTTGATAAGGGATCTGAAGGCGACAATTGCACCATGACCACTCCGCGTTTCGACGGCGTCGAACTCTTTTTGCAGATCGTGGAAAGCGGCAACCTGACGCAAGCCGCCGAACGCCTGAACCTCACGCGCTCAGCAGTAGGCAAAGGATTAGCGCGGTTGGAGGCACGCTTGGGCACCTGTCTGTTGCAACGCTCGACACGGCGCCAACGTCTGACAGAAGACGGGCAGGCGTACTACGAACATTGTTTGCGCGCACTGGCTGAGCTGGAGGCGGCCGAGTCGGTGTTGGAGAGTGGTCGGCAGCAGCCACGCGGGCGCTTGCGGGCGAGTGTGCCGCTGGCCTTCGGTCATCACTATGCGGCGCCGGCGCTGTGGGGGTTGATGGATCGATACCCGGAGCTGGAGGTCGAGATTTGCTTCTCGGACCGCATGATCGATCTGGCGCAGGAAGGCTTCGACATCGCCGTGCGCATCGGCCCATTGCCGGATACGGATCGGCTGAGCGCTCGCCGCCTGGGCGAACAGGCTGTGGGCCTGGCGGCGTCACCGGCGTATCTGCAGCGCAAGGGACGTATTGAAGGGATTGATGACCTCGCAGGCCATCGGGGTATCGCTTACCGCAGCAATACGGCGTATCGCTCGCGTGTGGCGTCCCCCTTGGTGTTGGACGACCTCCAGGCCGTGGCCGATGCCGCGATTGCGGGCGTTGGTCTGGCCTGGTTGCCGAGTTGGCTGATTGCGCATTACGTCTTGCGCGGGCAGTTGGAGCCGGTCTTGCCGGGCTACCGGGAGCAGCCTTCACCGATCCATGTGATCTGGCCGACGGCACCGCACATGCCGGCCAAGACGCGCTGCGCAATCGATGCGCTGGTGACGGGCACGCCAAGCTGCCTGGCGGGCAGTTAAACCCTTTCCGACAACAGGAGCTGGCTTGTCGAATCGTCGCACCGCAGCGATGTCGGTGAGCCAGTTGATACAGCGGCTGCTGATACACCGCTATCGCAGGCAAGCCAGCTCCCACAGTGGATTTTCGTCGCTGCACAAGCCCCTGTGGGAGCTGGCTTGCCTGCGATAGCGGTATGTCAGCCAACAAATCTATCGATTGATGCGCCGCCATCGCTGGTAAGCCAGCGCCTACAGGGTAGGGGTGTCGTGGTTAAAACGCGATGGAGGTTTGCACGTACACCGTGCGCGGTTCGCCCACGTATTTGCCTTTGTTGTTATCGTCGAACGAGCGGGTGTAGTACTGCTTGTTGAAGATGTTTTTCACGCCGACCGCCACGTTCAAATCCGACAGCTGCGGGCCAAAGTCATAGGCGGCGCGGCTGCTGAACAGCATGTAGCCCGGGATGCGCCCGGTGCTGCCGTCAGCACTTTCGGCCACGGTGTTGGCGTTGTCGGCGAACTGGCTGCTCTGGTAGCTGCTGTCCAGGTTGAGCTTCCAGCGGCCTTCGGTGTAGCCGACGCCGAGGGTGCCTTTGTGCTTGGACGAGAAGGGCACGCGGTTGCCTTTGTTTGGGCCGTCTTCGCGGATGGTCGCATCGACATAGGCGTAGGTGGCATACACATCAAACCCCGCCAGCGCCGGGCTCAACCCGTCAAGGGCGTAGTTGACGCTCGACTCGATGCCCTGGTGACGGGTTTCGCCGCGGGCAATCACCGAATCGTTGGTCTGATTGCTGTCGTACTGGTTGTCGAAGTTGATCAGGAACGCGCCGATTTCTGCACGCAGGGTGCCGTTGTCATAGCGCGTGCCGAGTTCCCAGGTGCGGGCTTTTTCCGGCTTCACTTCGCCGCTGGTCACGCGGTTGGGCATCTGGCTGTACTGCACGCTGCCGAACGAGCCTTCGGTGTTGGCGTAGAGGTTCCAGTCGTCGGTGAGGTGGTAGAGCACGTTCAGCGCCGGCAGTGCGGTGTTGTAGTCGCCCTTGTATTTGACGTTTGTCAGGTTGTTGGTCTGCTGGGACTCGATCATCTCGTAGCGTACGCCCGGGGTGATGGTCCACTTGCCGATGTCGATGCGGTCATCGACGAAGAACGCGTTGGCTTCGGTGGCGCCACGGGTGTCGCGGTCGTTGCGGCTGTTGGTGTTGGGCAGTTGCTGGTTGGCGCTGATCGGCGTGCGGTAGCGCAATTCATGGCCGGCTTCGTTGATGTAGCGGTAGCCCACGCCCACTTCATGGCTGCTGGGGCCTAGGTCGAAGCCTTGGGCAAAGCGGGTTTCAAGGCCGCGTACCCAGTACTCGCGAGGCGAAAGCGACAGGAAGGTGCCCTGGTCCAGGTAGCCATTGCGCAGTGTGGTGGTGAAGAAGGTGTTGGCGGTGAATTCGCGACGGTCTTCCTGGTAGCGGTAGCCGGCGTTGAACATGGTGCGACGGCCCCAGAATTTGTCGTAGGGGCGGGTGGACTGATACGGATCGGCCTTGTAGTCCTTGACGTTCAAACCGCCGGGCATATCGGCCTGGCCTTCGTAGTACTGCGCCATGGCGTTGAAGCTGTTGGCGTCGTCGAGCTGGTATTTGCCCTTGAGGATCAGGTCATCGATGCGCGTGTTGCTGTTTTCACGCCAGTCGCCGCCACGGGTGCCCGAGTACAGGATCGCGCCACCCAGGCCGTTATCAGCAGTGCCGCCGGCGAGCAGGTTGCCAGTGGTCTTGAAGCCGTCGTGGCTGGACGACGGGCTGGTCTCAGTCTGCAAACCACCTTTGACGGTCGGCGCATCGGGAATGGCGCGGGTCACGAAGTTGACGATGCCCCCAACGTTCTGCGGGCCGTAGCGCACGGCACCGCCGCCGCGTACGACGTCGACCGCGTCCATGTTGCCCATGCTGATCGGCGCGAACGACAGCTGCGGCTGACCGTACGGCGCGAAAGGCACCGGGATACCGTCCATCAATACCGTGGAACGCGACGCCAGGCGTGGGTTGAGGCCGCGAATGCCGAAGTTCAGCGCCATGTCGTGGCTGCCAGTGCCGTTGTTTTCCGGGGCATTGACGCCGGGAATACGGTTGAGTACATCGCGGGCCTGGGTGGCGCCCTGGCGTTCGAACTCTTCGCGGCGGATCACGTCACGGGCACCGGGGTGTTCAAATACGTTGGTCTGCTGCGCGTCGCCGAGCCAGTCGCCCACCACGTTGGAGGTTTGCAGTTCCAGCGTGGCGGGGGCACTGGCCGGTTGCAGGCTGTAGGCGTTGTCGCCCTCGGCGCGGGCTTGCAGGCCGGTGCCTTCCAGCAGTTTCTGCAGGCCTTCGGCGGCGCTGTAATTGCCGGACAGCCCGCGGCTTTGCAGGCCGGCCGTCACGTCGGAGCCGAACGAAATCAGCACGCCCGCCTCACGCCCGAATTGATTGAGTGCCGCTTCCAACGACGCCGGCGCAATGTGATAGGGCTTGGCCTCTGCCGCCATCAGCTGAGGAATCACTGTGAGACTGAGGCTGGCGCCCAGTAGGAGTTGGCGCAAGGTGCGGGCGAGAAGCGTCGGCTGCTGGGGCATGAAGTGCGGTCCTGAGAAGGAAGAATCAAGGTGGCTTTCCTTCTCTGTCACGCGAGGTGTGGAAAACGGCTCACGGTGCTGCACAATAATTTCAGGCCCGTGCCTGCACCGTCACCCAGTAGCGGGTGAAGCGCCGCACTTTGACGGGCAGGCTGACTTCCAGCAGGTCGAGGATGCGTTCACTGTCGTCCAGCGGGTAGCTGCCGGACAGCAGCAAGTTGGCCACCTGCGGGTCACAGTTGAGCTGGCCACGGCGATAGCGACCCAGTTCGGTGAGGAAGTCTTCAAGGCGCATATGGGCGGCCATCAACATGCCGTCGGCCCAGGCGCCGCTGTTGGCGTCGGTGGGGCGTGGGGTGTCCCAACCCTTGCGGGTGAAGTTGACCTGGCGCGACGCCTCGACCGTCAGCGGCAGGCCGCTGTAGCTATTGGGCATCACGTCGACATGACCGTCGAGCACGGCCAGTTGGGTGTGGTCGTTGAACTGGCGTACGTTCCAGCGTGCGGCCTGGCTGCTGAGCAAACCCTGGCCGGTCAACACGCGCAGCGGCGTATTGCCGGCGTTGGCGGTCAACAGGATTTCGCCTTCCAGCAGGCGGATCAAGCGTTGCTGGCCATCGAAATGCACATCCACGGCGCTGCCGGTATTGAGTTGCAATTGGCTGCCATCCGCCAGTTGCACTTTGCGCCGCTGGCCGACGGGGCTGCGGTAGTCGGCGGTGAGCGGCGGCAGGATATGTTGCTGGCGCAGGCTCCAGGCCGCAGCCGAACCGGCGCCGAGGATCAACAGCAACTTCAGGGCCTGGCGTCGGCTGCTGGATTTCGGTGCGTTCAAGGCGGCGTGGGCTAGGGGCGAGGGCATGCCGCGCAGGCGTTGGTTGACGCGCTGGATGTGGTCCCAGGCGCGCTGGTGTTCGCTGTGGGCGTCCAGCCATTGTTGCCAGGCGGCCTGCTGGCGCGAGTTGAGCGTGCCCTGCTGCATTTCCATCAGCCAGTGCACGGCTTGCTCGGCGACTTGGGTCGAGAAATTCATAGGGCAAAGTAGCAGCGCATGGCCGCTTTATTCAGGTGGCGTTTGACCGTGGCAATGGAAATACCCAGTTCCGCGCCGATTTGTGCGTAGGTCAGGCCGTCGAGCTGGGCCAGCAGGAACGCGCGTTTGACCTGCACGGGCAGGCCATCGAGCAGTTGGTCCAGTTCCAGCAATGTTTGCAGGATGATCGCGCGGTCTTCTTCTGAAGGGGCGACCTGTTCGGGCATCTGCGCCAGAGCGTCGAGGTAGGCGCGTTCCAGGTCCTGGCGGCGATAGAAGTTGAACAGCACGCGCTTGGCGACGGTGGTGAGGAAGGCGCGCGGCTCGATCAGCGTCGGCGTTTCCCGTGCGGTGAGCACGCGGATGAAGGTGTCCTGGGCCAGGTCGGCCGCGCTTTCCGGGCAGCCGAGCTTGCGTCGCAACCAGCCGGTGAGCCAGTGGTGATGGTCGTGGTAGAGGACTTCGACGGTGTTGGACGGCTGC
Organism: Pseudomonas sp. GW821-FHT05H12; assembly: GCF_059419385.1. Classification (NCBI taxonomy): domain Bacteria; kingdom Pseudomonadati; phylum Pseudomonadota; class Gammaproteobacteria; order Pseudomonadales; family Pseudomonadaceae; genus Pseudomonas; species Pseudomonas sp. GW821-FHT05H12. The sequence continues at coordinate 140,211 of NZ_JBWKRS010000012.1, forward strand.
AACGCAATCACTCCACAAGCATCGGCATGCTTTAGAGAACAAGAATTGTTCGCATTGTAGGGCGCGCGATACGGTTCGGCAATCCGTGGCGACGGGTGATTCATCCGTTCTGTTTTGCTTATGAGAATATTTATCATTAATATTGCGCGCTGATGAATCTGGCGCTTCCCGCATGAAAAGCAAAACCTCATTGCCCGCTACCTATCGCCTCGCCGTCACCTCGCGCGTGTTGGCGGCTGTGGTGGGCGGCTACCTGATGGCATCCCTGGCCAGCATCTGCCTGGCGCTCTGGCTGCCAACGTCCCGCGCCGACGCGGTGATCACCGGGATGATGAGTTCATTTGTGTTCTACCTGCTGGCCGTGCTCTGGTGTTTCGCCTGCCGTACCGCGTGGCGTGCATGGGCGGGGGTGATGGTGCCGAGTGCGTTGTTCGCGACCCTGGCCGGCGTGGGTTTCTGGATGGCACGCACATGAAAGAGGGCTTTCGCCAGGCAATGGCCTGGTTGCACACCTGGGCCGGCTTGATCTTCGGCTGGCTGCTGTTCGCGATTTTCCTGACCGGCACCCTGTCCTATTTCAAGGACGAGATCAGCCACTGGATGCAGCCCGAAGTGCAGGCCCACCCGCTGGACGATGCGCGCAGCCTCGCCGCCGCCCAAGCCTACCTGCAACAACAGGCACCGAATGCCGCACGCTGGTTCATCACTTTGCCAGACAGCCGTGACCCCGGCCTGTCGGTGATGTGGCAAGACAAGATCGACCCCGGCAAACGCGGCAACTTCATCCAGAAAACCCTCGACCCCGTCACCGGCCAGGCAGTCCAGGCCCGCGAAAGCATGGGCGGCGAGTTCTTCTACCGTTTCCACTTCCAACTGCAGATGCCCCACCCCTGGGGCCGCTGGCTGTCGACCATCGCGGCGATGGTGATGTTTGTCGCACTGATCACCGGGATCATCACCCACAAGAAAATCTTCAAGGACTTCTTCACCTTCCGCCCCCGCAAGGGCCAGCGTTCCTGGCTCGACGGGCATAACGCGGTGGGCGTGCTGGTGCTGCCGTTTCATTTGATGATCACCTACAGCAGCCTGGTGATTTTCATGAGCCTGGTGATGCCGGCGCCCATTGCCGCCTCCTACGGCAACGACACCCGCGCTTTTTTCAATGATGTATTCCCGGCCACCAACAACGCACCGGCACTCGGCCAGCCGGGCAAATTGCTGCCCTTGGGGCCGATGTACGAACAGGCCCGGACGCAGTGGGCGGGCGGGCATGTGGGCCGTTTGACGATCAACAACCCGAGCGACGTAAACGCCTCGGTGAATGTGTTCCGCGCTGGCTCCGACCGTGTGGTGCATGACTTCGGCAGCACCGTGTCGTTCAACGGCACCACCGGCGAGCTGTTGCGGGTCAGTGGCGAGCAGTCGCTGCCGGCCGCGATCAGCGGCAGTTTCTACGGCCTGCACATGGGCCATTTCGCCGGTCCGGTGTTGCGCTGGTTGTACTTTATCTGTGGCCTGGCGGGCACGGCGATGATCGGCACCGGGCTGGTAATCTGGCTCGGAAAACGTCAGCTCAAGCACGTCAAGACCGGTGTGATGCCATTCGAGTTGCGGTTGGTGGAAATCCTGAACATCGCCAGCATGTCGGGGCTGATGATCGCCATCGCGGCGTTTTTCTGGGCCAACCGATTGCTGCCGGTCGGCCTCTCCGAACGCTCCGATTGGGAAGTGCAGGCCTTTTTCATCGCGTGGGGTTTGAGCCTGCTGCACGCCGTGTTGCGCCGAGGTCGCCAGGGTTGGGTTGAGCAATTGAGCGTCGGTGCGTTGTTGTTCGTGTCGATTCCGCTGCTCAACGCACTGACCACCTCGCAACACCTGGGCGTGTCATTGGCCAAGGGCGACTGGGCCATGGCCGGGTTCGACCTGACGTGCCTGGCCAGCGGGCTTTTCCTTACCTGGGCGGCCTGGAAGATGCAGCACCGCACGGCGCCGCAGCCCAAGGCGGTGCGTGCAGCGTCTTTGACGCTCAAGCAGGAGGCGAACTGAATGCTGCTCGCCCTCCTGCTGTGCTACGCCGGGTTTACCGCGCTATGCCTGGCCACCGACCGCCACCATGGCGAACTGCTGCACAGCAAACCGTCCCCTCGCCGACGCTTGGTTTTGCGTGGGGCGGGGTGGTTGTTGTTAATCGTGGCCATCTGGCCGGCCGTTGCCGCCACCGGCTGGAGCCAGGGCCTGGTGGAGTGGTGCGCGGTGTTGATGCTCAGCGCACTGTTGTTGGTGTTGCTGTTGCCGTATCGGCCAAGGCTGGCCTTGATCCTGGCGGGTGTTGGCTTGTTGGCCAGCCCGGTCGCGGCCTTCGCCATACTCTGAGCCTTCCATGATGATCAGCACACCACCGGAACCCAAAGACAGCTCGCACACGGATGCGGCCGGTGGACGTGCGCATTTTTTGCAGGTGTTTTTGTCCCAGCGTTCGCAGATGGAAGCGCTGGTAAGCCGGCGCGTGGGATGCCGCGCCACGGCGGCCGATTTGGTACAGGATCTGTTCCTGCGCTTCTGGCGCCGGCCGCTGGTGCAGGTCGAAGAACTCAGCACTTATTTGCTGCGCTGCGCGGGCAACATCGCCATCGACCACTTGCGTAGCGAAGGCGCCCGCGTACGCAGCAGCGAAGGTTGGCTCCCGGAACAACAGGACAACCAAGGCTCGGAGCCCCAGGCCGCCCTCGAAGCCGGCAATGACTTGCGCCATGTCGAGGCCGCCCTGCGCAGCTTGCCTGAGCGCACCCGGCAGATCTTCCTGCTCAATCGTATTCACGGGCGTAAATACGCCGAAATCGCCAAGGCCATGGGGGTGTCCCAAAGTGCCGTGGAAAAACATATGATGCGTGCCCTCGAAGCCTGCAAAGCCAGCCTTCGCGAACCATCGCCCCCACGCACGCCAGGGAAAGCACCGTGAACGTCACCCCCACGCCCGCCCAGGAACAAGCCGCACTGGCTTGGCTGAGCCTGCTGCATGACCAGCCCAGCAGCGGCGACCAGGCCACGTTCAGTCGCTGGCTGCGTGCCGACCCTGCGCATGTGCAGGCGTATTCCCAGGCGCAGGTGTTGTGGGAGTTGAGTGAAGTGCCGGCGCGTGCGCTTGCCGATGAGGATGCGCTGGCGTTGCAGGGTTACCTCAATGCGATGAACACCTCGAAGCGCTCGCGGGCGATACGTTGGTCCGGCGCTTTGGCGATGGCCGCCTGCCTCCTGTTGATGGTGTCCATGGGCGCCGGCTGGCAGCCGTCGCGCTGGGTCGATGGCTTCGGCGCGGACTACGTAACGGCGCCGGGCGAAATCAAAACCGTCACCCTGGCCGACCAATCCCAGGTGACCCTTGATGCTGACAGTGCCATTGCCGTGGATTTCAGCCATGGCGAGCGGCATATCCAGCTGCGTCGCGGCGCGGGCTTTTTCAGTGTGACCCATACCGGCCAGTCATTTGTGGTGGGGGCGGACAGTGGCGAAGCGCGGGTGTTGGGCACACAGTTCGAAGTGCGCCTGCAGCCGGCAGGGGCCGAGGTGACGGTATTGTCCGGACGGGTGGGAGTGACGCCATCCAAGACGGGTCAGCAGCAAATCCTCACGGCCGGCCAGCAAGTGACCTACGCCGATGGCATTGCCGAACCCCTGCACGGGGTCGACAGCGAATCACGCCTGGCCTGGCGCGACGGTTGGCTCAACTACTACAAGGCGCCGCTGGCGGATGTGGTCAAGGACTTGGGCCGTTATTACCCGGGCCGCATCCTGTTGCTGAACGACGACATGGGCGCCAAGCGCGTCAGCGGCAGCTTCCCCAGCAAAGACCCACAGGCGGTGTTGAATGCCTTGCAGGCAGTGCTCGGTTTTGAACAACACCATGTGCTGGGGCGGATGATCGTGCTGCGTTAGAGGCATGTAGGAGCTGGCTTGCCGGCGATGCAGACACCTCGGTCTGGTAGACACACCGCAGTGATGCTATCGCAGGCAAGCCAGCTCCCACACAAGCCAGATTCCAGGCAAACCAGCATTCACACAAGCCAGATTCCAGGCAAACCAGCATTCACACAAGCCAGCTCCCATAAGGTGTGGGTTACTTCAGGGCTGCCATGATCGCGTCAGGGTTGTAGTCGCGAATCAGCGTGCCATTCACATTCACAAACGGAATCCCGCCGCCGCCCAGCGCCTCATACGCCTGGCGCGCCTGGGCGTCCTTCTCGATATCGAACGCCTGGTACGGAATGCCTTTCTGGTCCAGAAAGCGGCGGATCTGCTTGCAGTAGCCACACCACTCGGTGGCATAGAGTGTCACGCGCGCCGAAGCGCGCACGGGCTCTGAAACCACCTGCGACGGGTTGAACACCCGCTCGATCTTGCCCCAGTTCTCGAACACCACCACCACGAGCAATACCAGCAGGACTTTCTTGAAGACCCCGCCCAGCATCAGTTACGGCGCTTGAGCTGGTCGGTCAGCTGGGTCGGCAGGCCCTTGATGATCAAGGTGCCAGCGGCTTCGTCGTACTCGATCTTGTCGCCCAGCAGGTGTGCTTCAAAACTGATGGACAGCCCCTCGGCGCGGCCGGTAAAGCGGCGGAACTGGTTGAGGGTGCGCTTATCGGCCGGGATTTCCGGCGACAGGCCGTAGTCCTTGTTACGGATATGGTCATAGAACGCCTTAGGTCGATCTTCATCGATCAAGCCCGAAAGTTCTTCAAGACCCATGGGTTCGCCGAGCTTGGCCTGGCTGCTGGCGTAGTCCACCAGGGTCTTGGTTTTTTCGCGGGCGGATTCGTCCGGCAGGTCCTCGCTTTCAACGAAGTCGCTGAAGGCCTTGAGCAAGGTACGGGTCTCGCCCGGACCGTCGACGCCTTCCTGGCAGCCGATGAAATCGCGGAAGTACTCCGAGACTTTCTTGCCGTTCTTGCCCTTGATGAACGAGATGTACTGCTTGGACTGCTTGTTGTTCTGCCACTCGGACACGTTGATGCGTGCCGCCAGGTGCAGTTGGCCCAGGTCCAGGTGGCGCGACGGGGTCACGTCCAGTTCATCGGTCACCGCCACGCCTTCGCTGTGGTGCAGCAGGGCGATGGCCAGGTAGTCGGTCATGCCTTGCTGGTAGTGGGCGAACAATACGTGGCCGCCGGTGGAGAGGTTGGACTCCTCCATCAGCTTTTGCAGGTGCTCGACGGCCGTGCGGCTGAAGGTGGTGAAATCCTGGCCGCCGTCGAAATACTCCTTCAACCAGCCGCTGAACGGGTGCGCGCCGGACTCGGCATGGAAAAAGCCCCAGGCCTTGCCTTGTTTGGCGTTGTAGCTCTCGTTGAGGTCGGCAAGCATGTTCTCGATGGCGGCAGACTCAGACAGCTCTGAGTCGCGGGCATGGAGAACTGCGGGTGTGCCGTCGGGTTTTTTGTCGATCAGGTGGACGATGCAATGACGGATCGGCATAGGCTTCTCGGCTGGTTGAAGGGGAGCAGGTGGCCTCCCCGAAAAGTCGCCCAGTGTACCGCACCCATTGGTCAAGACACGCGTTGAAGGACGTTTTGGCCGCTCTCCGACGGGGCATATTCCTTTTTTTCACGGTTTAGAGCGATAAAGCTGACCAAATGGGTAGGTAGAAGCGGATATTTCCCCGTCTCTGTGCTAGTTTTGCCCCGTCTTACGCCAAGTCTCGGCGTTAAGCGTGCATTCAGCATCTGTCAGGTCGAACCAATCCCCGTTTCAAGCATCTATAACCCCGATCTCCGTGGTTATAGCCGGGGGTGCCAGGCCACGACGGCCAGGCTCGACGGCTGACACTGCACTCTGCAATCCATATGAATTTGATAGGGAAGGAACACCACAATGGCTATTACTAAAGACCAACTGATCGCTGACCTGGCTGAAGCAGTAGACGCACCGAAAACTACCGTGCGTGCTCTGCTGGACCAACTGAGCCAAGTTGTTGCTGATCAGCTGGAAAACGGCGGCGAAATCACTCTGCCAGGCGTTGGCAAACTGAAAGTGACCGAGCGTCCTGCCCGTACTGGCCGTAACCCTTCGACTGGCGCTGCCATCGAAATCGCTGCCAAGAAAGTTATCAAGCTGGTTGTGGCCAAAGGCCTGACCGACGCTGTTAACAAGTAAGACGCAGCAAAAAAAACCGTGCTCCGGAGCGATCCGGGCACGGTTTTTTGTTGCCTGCGATTTGGTTTATCGCACCCAGCGCTGGCGCCAGATCAACTGTTCGTTCTTGGTCTGGAAGGTCCAGGCGACGAAACGGCTTTGTTTCTGGCCCTGGGACATTTCCACCACCTGGCTTTCCAGTGCACCGGCCTTTTTCAGCGCGGTTTCAATGGCGGGCAGGTTGGAGGCTTTCGAGACCAGTGTGCTGAACCACAGTACCCGATGGGCGACTTTTGCGCTTTCAGCGATCAACTGGGTCACAAACCGCGCTTCGCCGCCTTCACACCACAGCTCGGCCGATTGGCCACCAAAGTTCAACACCGGCAATTTACGCTTGGGATCGGCCTTGCCCAGGGCGCGCCATTTACGCTCGCTGCCCTTGGTGGCCTCTTCCATGGACGCATGGAAGGGCGGGTTGCACATGGTCAGGTCAAACGCCTCGCCCGTTTCCAGCAAACCCAGCAGGATCTGCTTGGGATTGGTCTGCTGACGCAACTGGATGACCTTGCTCAGGTCGTTGGACTGCACGATGGCTTTGGCGGCGGCCACTGCGATAGGGTCGACCTCCGAGCCGAGGAAGTTCCAGCGGTACTCCATGTAGCCAATCAGCGGGTAGACACAGTTGGCGCCCATGCCGATGTCCAGCACCTTGACGATAGAGCCACGCGGGATCTTGCCGTCGTTGTTGCTGGCCAACAGGTCGGCAAGGAAATGCACGTAGTCCGCACGCCCCGGCACCGGTGGGCACAGGTAGTCGGCCGGGATGTCCCAGTGCTGGATCCCGTAGAAGGACTTGAGCAGCGCCCGGTTGAACACGCGCACTGCATCGGGGCTTGCGAAGTCGATGCTCTCTTTGCCATACGGGTTGATGATCACGAATTTCGCCAGTTCCGGCGTGGTCTTGATCAGCGCCGGGAAGTCGTAACGGCCCGTGTGGCGGTTGCGCGGGTGCAGGGTGGCCTCTTTGCGTGGCGCGACGGGCTTGGCCGTGGCGGCGGTTTTAGGCTTCTTGCGTGGAGGCTTGGGCGTGCTGGGGGCGGTCATGATGATTCTGGTGTTGGCTCAAAGTGGCGGGCATTGTCACACATCCTGAGCCTAACCCGTTCAACTGTAGGAGCCGGCTTGCCGGCGATGGCATCTCCTGGGAGTGACAGACACACCGAGTTGCCTGCATCGCCGGCAAGCCGGCTCCTACGTTGATTGGGTTCTCAAGGCATAAAAAAAGAGACCCGAAGGTCTCTTTTTTTACACAGGTTTCAGCTTACAGGCTGGAAATCCGCGCATGTTGCTCCGCCAGCTTGCCCAGGGCCTGTTCAGCCTCAGCCAACTTCGCACGCTCCTTCTCAATCACTTCAGCCGGTGCCTTGTCGACAAACGCCGCGTTGGATAGCTTGCCACCCACCCGCTGCACTTCACCTTGCAGGCGGGCAATTTCCTTGTCGAGACGGGCCAGTTCCGCGCCCTTGTCGATCAGGCCGGCCATCGGCACCAGCACTTCCATCTCGCCAACCAGTGCGGTGGCAGACAACGGAGCTTCGGCATCGGCCGCCAATACAGTGATCGACTCCAGCTTTGCCAGCTTCTTGAGCAGTGCATCGTTCTCGGTGAGACGGCGCTGATCTTCGGCACTGGCGTTCTTCACGAACACCGCCAATGGCTTGCCCGGGCCGATGTTCATCTCGGCGCGGATGTTGCGCGTACCCATCATCAGGGTCTTGAGCCATTCGATATCGCTTTCGGCCGCCGCATCAATGCGCGCTTCATTGGCCACAGGCCAAGGCTGCAGCATGATGGTCTTGCCTTCGATACCGGCCAGCGGCGCCAGGCGCTGCCAGATTTCTTCGGTGATGAATGGCATGAACGGGTGCGCCAGGCGCAGCGCCACTTCCAATACGCGTACCAGGGTACGGCGAGTGCCGCGCTGGCGTTCGATCGGTGCGTTCTCGTCCCACAACACAGGCTTGGACAGTTCCAGGTACCAGTCGCAATACTGGTTCCAGATGAACTCGTACAGGGCCTGTGCAGCCAGGTCGAAACGGAACTGGTCGAGTTGGCGGGTCACTTCGGCTTCGGTGCGTTGCAGCTGCGAAATGATCCAGCGGTCGGCCAGGCTCAGTTCGACGGCTTCGCCGTTCTGGCCGCAGTCTTCGCCTTTGTCCAGCACGTAGCGCGCCGCGTTCCAGATCTTGTTGCAGAAGTTGCGATAGCCTTCAACGCGGCCCATGTCGAACTTGATGTCGCGACCGGTGGACGCCAGCGAGCAGAAGGTGAAACGCAGGGCGTCGGTGCCGTAGCTGGCGATGCCGTCGGCGAACTCGTCGCGGGTCTGCTTCTCGATCTTCTTGGCCAGCTTCGGCTGCATCAGGCCCGAGGTGCGTTTTTGCACCAGGGTTTCCAGGTCGATGCCGTCGATGATGTCCAGCGGGTCCAGCACGTTGCCCTTGGACTTGGACATCTTCTGGCCCTGGCCATCCCGCACCAGACCGTGCACGTACACGGTCTTGAACGGAACCTGCGGGGTGCCATCCTCGTTCTTCACCAGGTGCATGGTCAGCATGATCATCCGGGCAACCCAGAAGAAAATGATGTCGAAGCCGGTGACTAGCACGTCGGTGGAGTGGAATTTCTTGAGGAATTCGGTCTGCTGCGGCCAGCCCAGGGTGGAGAAGGTCCACAGGCCCGAGCTGAACCAGGTGTCCAGTACGTCATTGTCCTGCTGCAGCGCTACGTCGGCACCGAGGTTGTGCTTGGCACGCACTTCGGCTTCGTCGCGGCCGACATAGACCTTGCCCGACTCGTCGTACCAGGCCGGAATACGGTGGCCCCACCACAGTTGACGGCTGATGCACCAATCCTGGATGTCACGCATCCACGAGAAGTACATGTTTTCGTACTGCTTGGGCACGAATTGGATACGGCCGTCTTCCACGGCGGCGATGGCAGGTTCTGCCAACGGCTTGGTGGACACGTACCACTGGTCGGTCAGCCACGGCTCGATCACGGTGCCGGAACGGTCGCCCTTCGGCACTTTCAGGCCGTGGTCGTCAACGCTCACCAGCAGGCCGGCAGCGTCGAAGGCGGCGACGATCTGCTTGCGCGCTTCGAAGCGGTCGAGGCCGGCGTATTCGGACGGGATCTTGCCGTCGATGCTTTCGTTCAGCGTGCCGTCCAGGTTGAACACCTGGCAGGCCGGCAATACGGCGGCGTTTTTATCGAAGATGTTCAGCAGTGGCAGGTTGTGGCGCTTGCCGACTTCGTAGTCGTTGAAATCGTGGGCCGGGGTGATTTTCACGCAGCCGGTGCCGAATTCAGGGTCGCAGTAGTCGTCCGCGATGATCGGGATGCGACGGCCAACCAAGGGCAGTTCGACGAACTTGCCGATCAGCGCCTGGTAGCGCTCGTCGTTCGGGTTAACCGCGACGGCGGCGTCGCCGAGCATGGTTTCCGGACGGGTGGTGGCGACGATCAGGTAGTCGTTGCCTTCAGCGGTCTTGGCGCCGTCGGCCAGCGGGTACTTGAGGTTCCACAGGAAGCCCTTCTCGTCGTGGTTTTCCACTTCGAGGTCGGAGATTGCCGTGTGCAGCTTGGTGTCCCAGTTGACCAGGCGCTTGCCACGGTAGATCAGGCCGTCTTCGTGCAGGCGCACAAAGGCTTCTTTAACGGCTTCCGACAGGCCGTCGTCCATGGTGAAGCGCTCGCGGCTCCAGTCGACGGACGAACCCAGGCGACGGATCTGACGGCTGATGTTGCCGCCGGACTGGTCTTTCCATTCCCAGACTTTTTCCAGGAATTTCTCGCGGCCCAGGTCGTGGCGGTTCTGGCCAGTGGCTTCGAGTTGGCGTTCCACCAGCATCTGGGTGGCGATACCGGCGTGGTCGGTGCCCGGCTGCCACAGGGTGTTGCGGCCCTGCATGCGGCGGAAACGGATCAACGCATCCATGATCGCATTGTTGAAGCCATGGCCCATGTGCAGGCTGCCAGTGACGTTCGGTGGCGGAATCATGATGGTGTAGGAATCGCCCGCGCCTTGCGGGGCGAAATAATTCTCGGATTCCCAGGTGTTGTACCAGGAAGTTTCGATGGCGTGCGGCTGGTAGGTCTTATCCATGCGCGGCGGGACCCTAGTTGGCATTTATTCAGGAAAGCCGGCAAGTATAACGGGGCAGGGCGTGGAGGGCGAGTTGAAGACGGCCTAAAGGTCGATGCAAACCAATGTGGGAGCTGGCTTGCCTGCGATAGCTATCTGTCAGTCAACTCATCAGTGACTGATACACCGCTATCGCAGGCAAGCCAGCTCCCACAGGAGATATATGTCCATCTCAGGACTGGTATTGGCTGAGCAGCCGCTCCATCCGCGCATCCATCCGACGTTTGATCTCCGCCTCGATATGCGGGGCAAAGTCGTCGATCACGTCTTGCATGATCAATTGGGCGGCGGCGCGCAGTTCGTTGTCCAAGTGCAGCAGCAAGGCGTCCGGCGCTTTTTCAGCCGCGGCAGGCGCAGGTTCGGCAGCGGGAGCCTCAGCAACCGGCTCGGGTGTCACGGGCTTGCCGCCGACCATGTCGAACAGCAGCGGAATCTGTACCTCGCCCTCGACCGATTCGGTCAACAGCGGCGGTTGCAAGTCATCATCACCGAGCAACTGGCGGATCGACTCCAGGTCGTCCAGCAGGTGGTCGTCTTTTTTTATAGGGTTGGGAGTGTCCATCGTTTACTCAAAGTCGTTGTAGCCGGTGATCTTGAAGAGGATAGCCCTGTTCACGGTAGAAACGAAAACTCTCCCGTGCGGCCTGACGAATAGCCGGGTCTTCCACCACCACTTCCGCCACACGGGCAAAAGCCTTGGCAAAAGGCGGCACTTTCAGGTCCAGGTTGACCAACAGGTCATGGTGATCGCCGCAACTGTCCCCCAAACCCAGGACAACCAGGCCGTCGGGTTCGGACTCGGCGGGGCCGTGGGGCACGAAACTTTCGCCCTTGAAACGCCACAGGCGGGCGTCCAGTTCGTCGCGCTGGGTGGCATCGCTGCAATGCAGGTAGATGCGGTGGCCCATGCGCCAGGCTTTTTCGGTGAGTTTGCAGGCAAAGTCCAGGCGCGCGAGTGGGTCGGCGCTGGGCAATATATAGAAGTCGACTTGGGTCATTACATTTCCTGGGCTTACGCATAACCCCCTGTAGGAGCCGGCTTGCCGGCGATGGCGTCCTTCAGAACGCCGCAAGGCTCTAAGGCCTCATCGCCGGCAAGCCGGCTCCTACAAGGGTGTTGCGGTTAGGCCTTGGCGCGATCCAGCAGGTACTGGGTCAGCAGGGGAACCGGACGGCCAGTGGCGCCCTTGTCCTTGCCGCCGCTGGTCCAGGCCGTGCCGGCGATGTCCAGGTGCGCCCAGTTGAAGTTCTTGGCAAAGCGCGACAGGAAGCAGGCCGCGGTGATGGTGCCGGCTTTCGGGCCGCCGATGTTGGCGATGTCGGCGAACGGACTGTCCAGCTGTTCCTGGTACTCATCGAACAGCGGCAGCTGCCAGGCGCGGTCGTCGGCGGCTTTACCGGCGCTGAGCAGTTGCTCGATCAGCTCGTCGCTGTTACCCAGCAGGCCCGAAGTGTGAGAGCCCAGGGCCACGATGCAGGCACCGGTCAGGGTGGCGATGTCGATCACGGCCTGCGGCTTGAAGCGCTCGGCGTAGGTCAGGGCGTCGCACAGCACCAAACGGCCTTCGGCGTCGGTGTTGAGGATTTCGACGGTCTGGCCGCTCAGGGTGGTGACGATGTCGCCCGGACGGGTCGCGCCGCCGCTCGGCATGTTCTCGGCACAGGCCAGGATGCACACCAGGTTGATCGGCAGCTTGAGTTCCAGCACGGCACGCAGGGTGCCGAATACGCTGGCGGCGCCGCCCATGTCGTACTTCATTTCGTCCATGCCCAGGCCCGGCTTGAGGCTGATGCCGCCGGTGTCGAAGGTGATGCCTTTGCCGACCAGGGCGTAAGGCTTCTCGGACTTCTTGCCGCCGTTGTATTGCATCACGATCAGGCGTGGCGGCTGGTCGCTGCCCTGGCCCACGGCATAGAAGGAGCCCATGCCCAGTTCCTTGATCTTCTTCTCGTCCAGCACTTCGACCTTCAGGCCCTTGAACTCTTTGCCCAGTGCCTTGGCTTGTTCGCCGAGGAAGGTTGGGTGGCAGATGTTCGGCGGCAGGTTACCCAGGTCGCGGGTGAACGACATGCCCTTGGCAATGGCAGTGGCGTGAGTCACGGCGCGCTCGACTTCAGCCTGGGCAGCCTTGATGGTCAGCAGGGTGATTTTCTTCAGGGCGCGGGGTTCGGCCTTGGTGCTCTTGAATTGGTCGAAGATATAGCCGCCGTCCACCAGGCTCTCGGCCAGCAGGCGGGTCTTGCCGTAGCTGTCACGGCCTTTGACCACCACTTCATCCAGCGCCAGGGTTGCATCGGTGCCGCCGAGGCCTTTGAGGGTGTTGAGAATGCCGCTGACGATTTTGCGGAAAGGGCGGTCGCCCAGCTCTGCATCTTTGCCCACGCCCACCAGCAATACGCGGTCGGCCTTGAGATTGGGCAGGCTTTGCAGCAGCAGGCTCTGGCCCACTTTGCCGGCCAGGTCGCCGCGCTTGAGGACCGCGCTGATGGCGCCGCCGCTCAGTTCATCCAGTTGCTTGGCGGCGACGCCGAGTTTGCGGCCTTCGCCGACAGCGACCACGAGGGTGGCGGTTTTCAACGTTTCGGGGCTAACGCTTTTTACAACCAATTCCATTTTCGGGTCCCTTATAAAGGTCTGAGAGCCTGGCGTTTGTACGCAGGCTTTAAAGCATGGCAGCTGTGTAAACCGCCAGCGACAAAGGCCGCAGTTTGAACCTCGCCAGCGGAGCCTGACAACCCTTGCCGGCAGCTTTGTGTACGCGCATGAGGTTGCGCAGTGACAGGCGCGGCCAATCACAGGATAATGCGCCATCTTTTTAGCCGGCCCGTGTGAATGGGCTGACTGGTATGCTTGCTTGTTTGGCCGCCTTAGCCTGACAACCCTGGAGTGTCTGGTTTGATCGTCTTCCGTTATCTGTCCCGCGAAGTCCTGTTGACCCTGAGTGCCGTGAGTGCGGTATTGCTGGTCATCACCATGAGTGGTCGTTTCGTCAAGTTCCTTGCCCAGGCCGCCTCGGGCGCCCTGGATCCGGGCTCGTTGTTCCTGATCATGGGCTTCCGCCTGCCGGGCTTCCTGCAGCTTATCCTGCCACTTGGCCTGTTCCTCGGCATCTTGCTGGCTTACGGCCGGTTGTACCTTGAGAGCGAGATGACCGTGCTGTCTGCCACGGGGATGAGCCAGCAGCGTTTGCTGGCCATGACCATGGTGCCGGCCGCCGGCGTTGCGCTGGTGGTGGCCTGGTTGAGCATGAGCCTGGCGCCACAAGGGGCCATGCAGTTCCAGTTGCTGCTGAACAAGCAGGACGCCATGACCGAGTTCGACACCCTCGAACCAGGGCGTTTCCAGGCGCTCAATGACGGCACGCGGGTGACCTACACCGAAACCATGACGGAAGACCGCGCCAACCTCGGCGGCGTGTTCATCTCCCAGAAGAACCAGGGGCAGAACCAGAAAGACCGCGGCATTTCCATTCTGGTGGCCGACACCGGCCGCCAGGAAGTGCGTCCTGACGGCAGCCGTTACCTGATCCTCGAAAATGGCTACCGCTACGACGGCAGCCCTGGCCTGGCGGACTATCGTGCAATCAAGTACGACACCTATGGCGTGATGCTTGCCAAACCCGACGTCAGTGACGAAGTAACCGACCGCGATGCCTTGCCGACTTCGTCGCTGTTCGGCAGCCAGGAACTGCGCTCCATCGCCGAACTGCAATGGCGTATTTCCCTGCCGTTGCTGGTGTTCATCGTCACGCTGATGGCCGTGCCGCTGTCGCGTGTCAATCCGCGCCAGGGCCGGTTCCTCAAGCTGTTGCCGGCGATCCTGCTGTACATGGCCTACCTCACCATCCTGATTTCCGCCCGTGGTTCCCTGGAGAAAGGCAAGTTGTCGCCGGTCCTGGGCCTGTGGTGGGTGCACGGGATTTTCCTGGCGATCGGCCTGGGGTTGCTCTACTGGGAACCTATTCGTTTGAAAATGAAGAGCCGTCGTGGCCTGAAGGAGCTGGCTCGTGGCTAAGCTAGATCGCTACATTGGTAGCAGCGTACTGATCGCCATCCTGGCGGTACTGGGTATCATCCTCGGCCTGGCTTCGTTGTTCGCCTTCATTGATGAAGTCGGCAACGTCACCAATACCTATACGGTCATGGACGTGCTGGGCTTCGTGGCGCTCACCGCGCCGCGTCGCCTCTACGACATGATGCCGATGGCCGCGTTGATCGGTTGCCTGATCGGCCTGGGCAGCCTGGCCAGCAGCAGCGAACTGACCATCATGCGCGCAGCCGGTGTTTCCATCGGCCGCATCGTCTGGGCGGTGATGAAGCCCATGCTGCTGCTGATGGCGTGCAGCGTGCTGATCGGCGAATACGTGGCACCGCCTTCCGAAGCAGCAGCCCAGGCCAACCGCGCCCTGGCCCAGGGTTCGGGCGATGCGCAAAGCTCCAAGCACGGCCTGTGGCACCGCCAGGGCGATGAATTCATCCACATCAACGCCGTGCAACCGGGCGGCCTGTTGATCGGTGTGACGCGCTACACGTTCGACAAAGAGCGTCACATGCTGTCGTCCAGCTTTGCCAAACGTGCGCAGTACAGTGATCAGAAGTGGGAACTGACCGACGTCACCACCACTTATTTCCGCAATATCGGTCAAGGCACCAAGGCCAGCACTGAGGTCATCAACGTGCCGAGCGAGGCGTGGGATATTGCGCTCAAGCCCGAACTTCTGAATACGGTGGTGATGATCCCCGAAAGCCTGCCGATCTCCGGGCTTTGGGGTTATATCCACTACCTGAAGGACCAGGGCCTGAACAACGGCCGCTACTGGCTGGCATTCTGGGTCAAAGTGTTGCAGCCGGTGGTGACCGCCGCGCTGGTGTTGATGGCTATCTCCTTCATCTTCGGGCCGTTGCGCTCCGTGACCCTGGGTCAGCGTGTGTTCACAGGCGTGCTGGTGGGCTTCACCTTCCGCATTGCCCAGGACCTGCTCGGCCCCTCGAGCCTGGTGTTCGGTTTCTCGCCGCTGTTTGCGGTGCTGGTGCCCACCACCATTTGCGCCCTGGCCGGGTTCTGGCTGTTGCGCCGGGCCGGTTGATACCGCGCTTATGTTCAAAAAATGCCCCGTTCGCGAGATCGGGGCATTTTTGTTCTGGTCAGCAAAGATGACGTCTGGCCAGAGCATCAGGTACAATTCCCGGCTATTTTTCAGCGGGCAATCTGCCTGCAGCCTTTTTGAGTGTTGATCCGTGAGTGATTTGAGTCATATCCGCAATTTCTCCATCATCGCCCACATTGACCATGGCAAGTCGACGCTGGCCGATCGATTTATCCAGATGTGCGGCGGCCTTGCCGAGCGTGAAATGGAAGCCCAGGTACTGGATTCCATGGACCTCGAACGCGAGCGCGGGATCACCATCAAGGCCCACAGCGTTACGCTGTACTACAAAGCCAAAGACGGCATCACCTACCAGCTGAACTTCATTGACACCCCGGGCCACGTCGACTTCACCTACGAAGTCAGCCGTTCCCTGGCGGCCTGTGAAGGTGCCTTGCTGGTGGTTGACGCTGGCCAGGGCGTTGAAGCGCAATCGGTTGCCAACTGCTACACCGCGATCGAGCAGGGCCTGGAAGTCATGCCCGTGCTCAACAAGATCGACCTGCCACAGGCCGAGCCCGAGCGCGTCAAGGAAGAGATCGAGAAGATCATCGGCATCGACGCCACCGACGCTGTCACCTGCAGCGCCAAGACCGGCCTGGGTGTCGACGAAGTACTTGAGCGCCTGGTCCAGACCATCCCTGCACCGACCGGCAACTACGACGATCCGCTGCAAGCGTTGATCATCGACTCCTGGTTCGACAACTACCTGGGCGTTGTCTCCCTGGTGCGCGTGCGCCACGGCCGCGTGAAGAAGGGCGACAAGATCCTGGTCAAATCCACCGGCAAGATCCACCTGGTGGACAGCGTCGGTGTGTTCAACCCCAAGCACACTGCTACCGTTGATCTGAAAGCCGGTGAAGTAGGCTTCATCATCGCCGGCATCAAGGATATTCACGGTGCACCGGTGGGTGACACCCTGACCTTGAGCTCCACGCCCGACGTCGACGTGCTGCCAGGCTTCAAGCGCATCCAGCCACAGGTCTACGCCGGCTTGTTCCCGGTCAGCTCCGATGACTTCGAAGACTTCCGCGAAGCCCTGCAAAAGCTGACCCTCAACGACTCGTCGTTGCAGTACACCCCGGAAAGCTCCGACGCCCTGGGCTTCGGCTTCCGCTGCGGCTTCCTGGGCATGCTGCACATGGAAATCATCCAGGAGCGCCTCGAGCGCGAATACGACCTGGACCTGATCACCACCGCGCCAACGGTTATTTTTGAGCTGTTGCTGAAAACCGGTGAAACGATTTACGTCGACAACCCGTCCAAGCTCCCGGATCTCTCGGCCATCGAAGACATGCGCGAGCCTATCGTGCGGGCCAATATCCTGGTTCCGCAGGAGCACCTGGGCAACGTCATCACCCTGTGTATCGAAAAGCGTGGCGTACAACGCGACATGCTGTTCCTCGGTACCCAGGTGCAAGTGACCTACGACATGCCGATGAACGAAGTGGTCCTGGACTTCTTCGACCGCCTCAAGTCCACCAGCCGCGGCTATGCTTCGCTGGATTACCATTTCGACCGTTACCAATCGGCTAATCTGGTGAAGCTGGACGTGCTGATCAACGGCGACAAGGTCGATGCCCTGGCGCTGATCGTGCACAAGGACAACGCGCACTACAAAGGTCGCCAGTTGACCGAGAAGATGAAAGAACTGATTCCGCGCCAGATGTTCGACGTCGCGATCCAGGCCGCCATTGGCGGGCAGATCATTGCACGGACCTCCGTCAAGGCACTCAGAAAGAACGTACTGGCCAAATGCTACGGCGGTGACGTAAGCCGTAAGCGCAAGCTGCTTGAGAAGCAAAAGGCCGGTAAAAAACGCATGAAGCAAGTAGGCAACGTGGAAGTTCCACAAGAAGCCTTCCTTGCGGTGCTCAGGTTGGATAGTTAGGTCCTATGTCACTAAATTTCCCGCTGTTGCTGGTCATCGCCGTTGCCGTTTGCGGTCTCCTGGCGTTGCTCGATCTGGTGTTCTTCGCCCCGCGTCGGCGGGCGGCTATCGCGTCCTATCAGGGCAGCGTCGGCCAGCCCGATGCCGTGGTGATCGAAAAACTGAACAAAGAGCCCCTGCTGGTTGAATACGGCAAGTCGTTCTTCCCGGTGCTGTTCATCGTGCTGGTGTTGCGTTCGTTCCTGGTGGAGCCGTTCCAGATCCCGTCGGGGTCGATGAAACCGACCCTGGACGTGGGCGACTTCATCCTGGTGAACAAGTTCTCCTACGGGATTCGCCTGCCGGTGATCGACAAGAAGGTCATCCAGGTGGGTGACCCGCAGCGTGGCGATGTGATGGTGTTCCGCTACCCAAGCGACCCGAACGTCAACTACATCAAGCGTGTGGTGGGCCTGCCGGGTGACGTGATCCGCTACACCAGCGACAAGCGTTTGTTCGTCAATGGTGAGTCGGTTGCCGAGAAACTGATCGGCGCCGAGCCGAACACCCTGGGCAGCGCCGAGCTGTACCTGGAAAAACTCGGTGCGGTGGAGCACGAAATCCGCAAGGAAATGAGCCGCTACCGCGCGATGCCCGATGGCGAGTGGAAAGTGCCAGCCGGGCACTACTTCATGATGGGCGACAACCGCGACAACTCCAACGACAGCCGGTACTGGGATGACCCCAACATTCCCAAGGACCTGCTGGGCATGGTCCCCGACGAGAACATCGTCGGCAAGGCCTTTGCAGTCTGGATGAGCTGGCCGGAACCCAAGCTCAGCCACCTGCCGAACTTCTCGCGGGTCGGGCTGATCAAGTAATACAAGCGGCGCTGTGAACACAGCGCCGAATGCTTTTCTGGGGCCGGGACAATGTTGTTGCCGGCCCCAAGCAGCACCAACCAGGATTTGAATTTGAACACTGCGTCAATCGTCGATGGCCGCCGGTGCCACCAACTAGATATGGATAAACCGTGACCGTTTCTCTAAGTCGTCTCGAGCGCCAGCTCGGCTACACCTTCAAGGACCAGGAATTGATGGTCCTTGCCCTCACACACCGCAGTTTTGCCGGGCGTAACAACGAGCGCCTGGAATTCCTCGGTGATGCCATCCTCAATTTCGTCGCCGGTGAAGCGCTGTTCGAGCGTTTCCCCCAAGCCCGTGAAGGCCAGCTGTCGCGCCTGCGTGCGCGCCTGGTGAAGGGCGAGACCCTGGCCGTGCTGGCCCGTGGTTTCGGCCTGGGCGAGTACCTGCGCCTGGGCTCCGGCGAGCTTAAGAGCGGCGGTTTCCGTCGCGAGTCGATCCTGGCCGACGCCCTCGAAGCGCTGATCGGTGCGATCTACCTGGACGCAGGCATGGAAGCGGCCAAGGAGCGGGTCACTGCCTGGCTGACCTCCGAGATCGAAAGCCTCACGCTGGTCGACACCAACAAAGACCCCAAGACCCGCCTGCAGGAATTCCTGCAGTCCCGCGGTTGCGAACTGCCACGCTACGAAGTGGTGGATATCCAGGGTGAACCTCATTGCCGCGTGTTCTTCGTGGAATGTGAAATCACCTTACTGAACGAAAAAAGCCGAGGTCAGGGTGTGAGCCGTCGTATTGCCGAACAGGTAGCGGCCGCAGCAGCACTGATTGCCCTGGGCGTGGAGAATGGCCATGACTGATTCAACCGCAACACGCTGTGGCTATGTTGCCATCGTCGGCCGCCCGAACGTGGGCAAGTCCACATTGCTCAACCACATCCTCGGCCAGAAGCTCGCGATCACTTCGCGCAAGCCGCAGACCACCCGCCACAACATGCTGGGCATCAAGACCGAAGGCAACGTGCAAGCGGTCTACGTCGACACCCCGGGCATGCACAAAGGCGGCGAGAAAGCCCTCAACCGCTACATGAACAAGACCGCTTCGGCGGCGTTGAAAGACGTCGACGTGGTGATCTTCGTGGTTGACCGCACCAAGTGGACCGACGAAGACCAGATGGTTCTGGAGCGCGTGCAGTACGTCACCGGCCCGTTGATCGTCGCGCTGAACAAGACCGACCGCATCGAAGACAAAGCCGAGCTGATGCCGCACCTGAGCTGGCTGCAGGAGCAACTGCCGAACGCCCAGATCATCCCGATCTCGGCCCAGCACGGCCACAACCTCGATGCCCTGGAGCGCGTGATCGCCGAGCACCTGCCGGAGAACGAGCACTTCTTCCCGGAAGACCAGATCACCGACCGCAGCAGCCGTTTCCTCGCCGCCGAACTGGTGCGCGAGAAAATCATGCGCCAGATGGGCGCCGAGCTGCCGTACCAGATCACCGTCGAGATCGAAGAGTTCAAGCAGCAGGGCAAAACCTTGCACATCCATGCGCTGATCCTCGTCGAACGTGACGGCCAGAAGAAAATCATCATTGGTGACAAGGGCGAGCGCATCAAGCGCATCGGCACCGAAGCGCGCAAGGACATGGAGCTGCTGTTCGACTCCAAGATCATGCTCAACCTGTGGGTGAAGGTGAAAGGCGGCTGGTCCGACGACGAACGCGCACTGCGCTCCCTGGGCTACGGCGACCTCTAACACACCGTCCCCCCTGTAGGAGCCGGCTTGTGTGGGAGCTGGCTTGCCTGCGATAGCATCAGCACGGTGTAACTGAACAACCGGGTTGCCTGCATCGCGGGCAAGCCCGCTCCCACATTGGTTTATCGCTGTTCTTAAGTTCCGCGAAGAGACTGCCATGTCCCAATCCCCACCCCCCAGCCAGCCCGCCTACGTCCTGCACAGCCGCGCCTACCGCGAGACCAGCGCCCTGGTGGATTTCCTCACGCCCCAAGGCCGCCTGCGTGCCGTCTTGCGCAGCGCACGGGGCAAGGTGGGCACCCTGGCACGACCTTTCGTGGCGCTGGACGTGGAGTTTCGTGGCAAGGGCGAGTTGAAAAACGTCGGCCGCATGGAGAGCGTCGGCACCTCCGCCTGGCTCAATGGTGAGGCGCTGTTCAGCGGCCTGTACCTCAACGAACTGCTGATTCGCCTGCTGCCAGCCGAAGACCCGCACCCCGCCGTGTTCGATCACTACGCCGCCACCCTGCTGGCCCTGGCCGAAGGCCGCCCATTGGAGCCGCTGCTGCGCGCTTTCGAATGGCGCCTGCTCGACGACCTGGGCTACGGCTTTGAACTGGCCAACGACCTGCACGGTGAGCCCATCGCCGCCGACGGCATGTACCGCCTGCAAGTCGACGCGGGCCTGGAGCGCGTATACCTGCTGCAACCCGGCCTGTTCCAGGGCACCGAGTTGCTGGCCATGAGCGAAGCCGACTGGACCGCCCCCGGAGCCTTGTCCGCCGCCAAGCGCCTGATGCGCCAGGCCCTGGCCGTGCACTTGGGCGGGCGGCCGCTGGTCAGTCGCGAGTTGTTTCGAAAGCCCTGACAACCCCGTGTATGCTGTGCTGCGTTTCTTTCCCTTTTCAGGAGCGCTTCCGTGACCACCAGCAATCGCATTCTTCTTGGCGTCAACATCGACCACGTCGCCACCCTGCGCCAGGCCCGGGGCACCCGTTACCCCGACCCGGTCAAGGCCGCGCTGGACGCCGAAGAAGCGGGCGCCGACGGCATCACCGTGCACCTGCGCGAAGACCGCCGCCACATCCAGGAGCGCGATGTGCTGGTGCTCAAGGATGTGTTGCAAACCCGCATGAATTTCGAGATGGGCGTCACCGAAGAGATGATGCAGTTCGCCGAACGCATCCGCCCGGCGCACATCTGCCTGGTACCGGAAACCCGCCAGGAACTGACCACCGAAGGTGGCCTCGACGTGGCCGGCCAAGAGGCGCGGATCAAGGCGGCTGTAGAGCGCCTGTCGAAACTTGGTAGCGAGGTCTCGCTGTTCATCGACGCCGACGAGCGCCAGATCGAAGCCTCCCGCCGTGTCGGCGCGCCGGCCATCGAACTGCACACCGGCCGTTACGCCGATGCCACCACGCCCACCGAAGTGGCGGACGAGCTGCAACGCATCATCGACGGTGTGAGCTGCGGCCTCAAGGAAGGCCTGATCGTCAACGCCGGCCACGGCCTGCATTACCACAACGTTGAAGCCGTGGCGGCGATCAAGGGCATCAACGAACTGAACATTGGCCACGCCCTGGTGGCACACGCCCTGTTCGTCGGTTTCAAAGGTGCCGTGGCCGAGATGAAAGCCCTGATCCTGGGCGCCGCTGCCAAGCACTAAATAACACCGCAATCCCCTGTAGGAGCTGGCTTGCCAGCGATAGCGGAGTGTCAGTCAACACCCCATTGACTGACCCTGCGCCATCGCCGGCAAGCCGGCTCCTACAGGGGAGGATCGTTGGTTTTGGCCGTGCGGCAATGCGAAGCCTTACTGTTTAGCCGATGCAGGTGTATCGTATCTGCCCTTTGCAGGCTCTGGCCTGCGGCAGATACGTGAGGTTGTTGTGTCCCGATCCTTTTCCCGTCGACAAATCCTGGGTGGCCTTGCAGGCCTCGCCGTCGTGGGCGTCGGTGCCGGTGGCGCCTACCGCTACTGGCTGGGGAAAGTCGCAGAGTCTGAGGCGGGCCACGATTACGAACTGATCGCCGCGCCCCTGGACGTGGAACTGGTGCCGGGGCACAAGACCCAGGCCTGGGCGTTCGGCCCTTCGGCGCCGGGCACCGAGTTGCGTGTGCGCCAGGGCGAATGGCTGCGGGTGCGTTTCATCAACCACCTGCCGGTCGCCACCACCATCCACTGGCACGGCATCCGCCTGCCGCTGGAAATGGACGGCGTGCCCTACGTCTCACAGCTGCCGGTATTGCCCGGCGAATACTTCGACTACAAGTTCCGAGTGCCCGACGCCGGCAGCTACTGGTATCACCCCCACGTGAACAGCAGCGAAGAACTCGGCCGTGGCCTGGTCGGCCCGCTGATCATCGAAGAGCGCGAGCCCACCGGCTTCAAGCACGAACGCACCCTGAGCCTGAAAAGCTGGCACGTGGACGAAGAGGGCGCCTTTGTCGCGTTCAGCGTACCTCGCGAGGCAGCACGCGGCGGCACGGCGGGGCGCCTGTCGACCATCAACGGGGTGCCCCAGGCGGTCATCGACTTGCCGGCCGGGCAAATCACCCGCGTGCGCCTGCTCAACCTCGACAACACCCTGACCTATCGCATCAATATTCCCGACGCCGAAGCGCAGATCTACGCGCTGGACGGCAACCCCGTGGAGCCGCGCCCGCTGGGCAAGGAATACTGGCTCGGCCCCGGCATGCGCATCTGCCTGGCGATCAAGGCGCCAGCGGCCGGCGAAGAACTGTCGATTCGCAACGGCCCGGTGCGCCTGGGCACCTTCCGCTCGGTGGCCAACGCCGATGCGCCCACCGAATGGCCACCCGCGTTGCCCGCCAATCCGATTGCCGAGCCCGACCTGGCCAATGCCGAGAAACTCAACTTCAATTTCGAATGGGTCGGTTCTGTGTCGGTCGATACCGACAATGGCAAGCCGCCGAGCCTGTGGCAAATCAACGGCAAGGCCTGGGACATCACCGACAAGACCTGCGCCGACCGCCCGATTGCCAAGCTGGAGAAGGGCAAGAGCTACATTTTCGAATTGAAGAACATGACCCAGTACCAGCACCCGATCCACTTGCACGGCATGAGCTTCAAGGTGATCGCCTCGAACCGCCACAAGGTGATCCCGTATTTCACCGACACCTACCTGCTGGGCAAGAACGAACGTGCCCGCGTGGCGTTGGTGGCGGATAACCCGGGGGTGTGGATGTTCCACTGCCACGTGATCGACCACATGGAAACCGGCCTGATGGCCGCCATCGAGGTGGCGTGATGCGCCAGTTTCGCCCCGCCGCCATCAT
This sequence comes from Pseudomonas sp. GW821-FHT05H12, assembly GCF_059419385.1. Classification (NCBI taxonomy): domain Bacteria; kingdom Pseudomonadati; phylum Pseudomonadota; class Gammaproteobacteria; order Pseudomonadales; family Pseudomonadaceae; genus Pseudomonas; species Pseudomonas sp. GW821-FHT05H12. The sequence goes on from NZ_JBWKRS010000012.1 coordinate 163,458, forward strand.
CGACCGCAGCCGCGACCAGGACTTCATGCGCGAAGCCCTGGCCCTCGCCGCCCAAGGCGCCGCGCTGGGCGAAGTGCCCGTGGGCGCGGTGCTGGTGCAGGACGGTGAAATCATCGGCCGTGGCTTCAATTGCCCCATCAGCGGCAACGACCCCAGCGCCCATGCAGAGATGGTCGCCATCCGCGCCGCCGCGCAAGCCATCAGCAATTACCGGCTGGTGGGCAGCACGCTGTATGTGACGCTGGAACCGTGCAGCATGTGCGCCGGCCTGATCGTGCATTCGCGGATTGCGCGAGTGGTGTACGGCGCGCTGGAACCCAAGGCGGGGATTGTGCAGAGCCAGGGGCAGTTTTTTACCCAGGGCTTTCTCAATCATAAGGTGCTGTTTGAGGGTGGGGTGTTGGCCGAAGAGTGCGGGACCGTGCTGAGCGAGTTCTTCAAGGCTCGCCGCACAAAAGGCTGACACGTCCCCTGTAGGAGCCCGGCTTGCCGGCGATGCAGGCACCTCGGTATGTCAGGAAAACCCAGGTGATGCCATCGCAGGCAAGCCAGCTCCCACAGGTGATCTCCATTTATTCAGATGGAGTGGGGTTATTTCCTGGCGATGACCACCGCCCGCATCGGCGCCGGCAGCCCTTCGATCGTCTTGCTGTGATCTTCCGGATCGAGGAAGTCACTCAGCGACTGGTACTTCATCCACTCCGTCCCGCGTTGTTCCTCGACGGTGGTGACGCTCACATCCACGCAACGCACATCACTGAAGCCCGCACGGCGCAGCCACAGCATCAGCGCCGGCACCGACGGCAGGAACCACACGTTGCGCATCTGCGCATAACGGTCTTCCGGCACCAGCACCTGCTGCTGATCGCCTTCCACCACCAGGGTTTCCAGCACCAGTTCGCCGCCCTTGACCAAGGTGTCCTTCAGCGCCAGCAAATGCTCGATGGGCGAGCGGCGGTGGTAGAACACGCCCATGGAAAATACCGTGTCGAAGCCTTCCAGGTTGGCTGGCAAGTCTTCAAACGGGAACGGCAGGTGCCAGGCCTTGGGTTGCGACAGGTAACGCTGCACCGCCTGGAACTGGCAGAAGAACAGCCAGTTCGGATCAACGCCAATCACGCTGTCGGCGCCGGCGCCGAGCATGCGCCACATGTAGTAACCGTTGCCGCAGCCCACATCGAGGATGCGCTTGCCCTTGAGGTTCAAGTGCGGCGCCACCCGCGACCACTTCCAGTCCGAGCGCCATTCGGTGTCCACGTGCACGCCGAACAGGTTGAACGGGCCCTTGCGCCACGGGCTCAGGCCCATCAATGCGGTGCGCATTTGTGCACGGGTATCGTCGTCGCAGTCGGTGTCGAGGGTCAGGCCACCCAGCAAATCCACCTCGCTGGGCTGGATGTTCGGCAACGCATCCAGCGCACTCTGCCAGCGCTCCAGGTCGCCATGACCCTTCTCCATCTTGCTATCGAGTTGCGCTTGCAGGCCCTGGGCCCACACGGCCAGGGGAGTGCCGACCAAATGGCGGGCGAGAGGGGACAGATCAATCATGGCAAGGCAATCAACGAGGCAAAGTTAAGACACTGGAACCACGGCACGACTTTCGAGAACCCGGCCGCCAGCAGGCGTTCGCGGTGTTCTTCGAGGCTGTCGGGCTTCATGACATTTTCGATGGCGCTGCGCTTCTGGGCGATTTCCAGTTCGCTGTAGCCGTTGGCGCGTTTGAACGCGATATGCAGGTCGGTGAGCAAGGCGTGCTCATCGGCGTCGTTGAAGCGCAGCTTCTCCGACAGAATCAGCGCACCGCCCGGCAACAGCGACTGACGAATGCGCGAGAGCAACGCCAGGCGCGCATCGGGGGCAATGAATTGCAGGGTGAAGTTCAGCGCCACCACCGAGGCTGGTTGGAACTGCAGCGCGAGGATATCGCCCTCGATCACCTCGACCGGCAACAGCTCCTGGAACATCGAGTCCTGGCCATTGAGGTATTCGCGGCAACGCTCGACCATCGCCGCCGAGTTATCCACCGCGATTACCCGGCAGCCGTCTGTGCGCACATGACGGCGCAGCGCCTGGGTTACCGCGCCCAAGGACGAACCCAAGTCGTACAGCACGCTGTTGGGTTGGGCAAATTGCGCCGCGAGTACACCCAGGTTTTCGACGATGGTCGGGTAACCCGGCACCGAGCGTTTGATCATGTCGGGGAACACCCGCACCACGTCCTCGTTAAAGGCGAAGTCCGGCACCTGGGGCAGGGGCTGGGCGAATAGGCGATCGGGTTCTTTGCTCACGGTTGTTCCGGCATTGATGGGGAAAGGCCGGCATTTTAGCCAACTTGGCCCTCGTGTGCGCGGGTTGTCTGATGGAAAGCAGAGGCCGTGATACCCCACTGGCCGAGCCAGTAAGTGATGATCAGCAAATACGGCGCCGCCTCGAACGCCACCACAAACCGGTTGATCCCAATCAGCGTGTCCGAAAACACAAACGACGCCGCACCTGCCGCCGCCAAGGCTGCCGAGCGCTTCGGTACGCCGCTGCCCAACCGAGCCAACGCACGCCAGAGCATGGCGGTGATCACGGTGGCATAAACCACCACCGGTATCAGCAAATCGCCCAGGCCATGGGAGACCAGAATGCTCAACAGCACCGCCCCCACAGCCAGCGCCAACATCAGTGGCAACAACGCCAGGCGGCGGCAGTCACTGAAATAGGCCTTGAGGTACGCCAGGTGTGCGAACAGGAAGGCGCCGAGGCCAAAGATAAACAGGTCGCCCGGCCAGGCGAGCAATACATCGCCCACCAGGGAAAAAATCAGCCCGAGGCTGATCCAGCGTCGATAGTCGGTGGGCGGTGCGTCGTGCAGCCAACCGAGCAGTGCCAGTACCGGCAGCGGTTTGACCAGCAGGCACAGCAAGGTCGCATGGGTGGTCAGGCCGTAGATAAACGTACCGGCGCCCATCAACGCAAGAATCAACCAAGGCATATCAGTTCACCGTGATGGCGCAGTCAAAGGTTTCGGCGGGTTCTGCTTCCGGCTCCCAAGGTTGTTGGGAGGTCAGGCGCAAACGGCCCTGGCCGGTGGCAAACGCCTGGAAGCGCCAGGTGGATTGCCCGCCACCGCCGACCACGCCGGATTCCGAGCTGCTGTAGACCTCGGGGCTCAGGGCGCGCAGCACGCCGCCGGCGGAATCCTGGATGGCCCAGCGGTAGCCGGTGGTGGGGTTGCTGGGCAGGGTGAGGATCAGGTTTTGCCCGTTTTTAAGCTGCAAGGGGCAGGCGCTCTGGCCTTCCACTGTGACGTTTTGTTTCGGCGCACTGGCGCACGCAGCCAGCAGGGCAAGGCTCAGGGGGAGAAGCAGGCGGGCAGCGGTCATGGGGGCTCCGTTCATTCACGACGAACGGCGAGCATAACCGAAGATGAGACAAGGTGTGACAAGAGGGATTTGTGTTGTGGCGACGAACGCCATCGCGGGCAAGCCCGCTCCCACATTTGACCGATTTGTCATCAACAACATCGATCCCTGTGGGAGCCGGGCTTGCCCGCGATGAGGCCAGACCAGGCATTACATAACTATCAGAACAGCACCTTCGCCACATCCGCAAACCGCTTGGCAAAGTGCACCGTCATGCCTTCCTTCAGGTACTCCGGCAATTCTTCAAAGCTGCCACGGTTCGGCTCCGGCAAGATCAGCTCATGAATCTTCTGACGCCGCGCCGCAATCACCTTCTCACGCACCCCGCCAATCGGCAGCACATGCCCGGTCAATGTCAGCTCACCGGTCATGGCCACGCCTTTTTTCGGCGGCTGGTTGCGCGCCAGCGACAGCAGCGCACTGGCCATGGTCACGCCCGCGCTCGGGCCGTCTTTGGGCGTGGCGCCTTCCGGCACGTGCAGGTGCACAAAGGCTTCGTCGAAGAACTTCGGATCACCGCCAAACGACTTCAGGTTCGAGCTGATGTAGCTGTAGGCAATCTCGGCGGACTCCTTCATCACTTCACCCAATTGCCCGGTGAGCTTGAAGCCCCGGTTGAGTGTGTGAATGCGCGTGGCCTCGATCGGCAGGGTGGCGCCGCCCATGCTGGTCCAGGCCAGCCCGGTGATCACGCCGGTGCCAGACAAGACCTGCTCATTGCGGAACACCGGCATGCCCAGTGAGCTTTCCAGGTCCTTGTTGCCGATCTTGATCACCGAGTCCGGCTCATCCAGCAACTTGACCACCGCCTTGCGCACCAGCTTGCCCAGCTGTTTCTCCAGCTGGCGCACCCCGGCTTCCCGCGCATAACCGTCGATCAATGCGCGCAGGGCGCCGTCGCTGATGGTCAGGCTGTTCTTTGCCACACCGGCTTTTTCCAGCTGTTTTGGCCACAGGTGACGCTTGGCGATGGCGACTTTTTCTTCAGTGATATAGCCCGACAGGCGAATCACTTCCATACGGTCCAGCAACGGGCCGGGGATGGAGTCCAGGGTGTTGGCGGTGCACACGAACAGCACCTTGGACAGGTCCAGGCGCAGGTCCAGGTAGTGGTCGAGGAATTCGACGTTCTGCTCCGGGTCCAGGGTTTCCAGCAGTGCCGACGCCGGGTCGCCCTGAAAGCTCTGGCCCATCTTGTCGATCTCGTCGAGCATGATCACCGGGTTCATCACTTCCACATCTTTCAGCGCCTGCACCAGCTTGCCCGGCAGGGCGCCGATGTAGGTGCGGCGATGGCCCTTGATCTCGGCCTCGTCGCGCATGCCTCCGACACTGAAGCGATAAAACGGCCGCCCCAGGGATTCGGCGATGGACTTGCCCACGCTGGTTTTGCCCACACCGGGCGGGCCGACCAGCAGCACGATGGAACCGGCAACCTCGCCTTTGTAGGCGCCCACCGCGAGGAATTCGAGGATGCGACTCTTGATGTCGTCCAGGCCCGCGTGGTGTTTATCCAGCACCTTGCGCGCGTGTTTCAGGTCGAGCTTGTCCTCGCCATACACGCCCCACGGCACCGAGGTGGCCCAGTCCAGGTAGTTGCGCGTCACGGCGTATTCCGGCGAACCCGTCTCCAGGATCGACAGCTTGTTCATCTCTTCGCTGATGCGCTTTTGCGCCTGGGTCGGCAGGACTTTGCCCACCAGGCGCTGCTCGAACTGCTCGACGTCTGCGCTGCGGTCGTCCTTGGTCAGGCCCAGCTCCTGCTGGATGACCTTGAGCTGTTCCTTGAGGAAGAACTCGCGCTGGTGTTCGCCGATCTTGCGGTTCACCTCGGCGGAGATTTCCTTTTGCAGGCGCGCAACCTCGACTTCCTTGCGCAGCATCGGCAGCACTTTTTCCATGCGCTTGAGCATGGGCACGCAGTCCAGCACTTCCTGCAACTCGTTACCGGTGGCCGAGGTCAGCGCGGCGGCGAAGTCGGTGAGCGGCGACGGGTCGTTGGGGCTGAAGCGGTTGAGGTAATTCTTCAATTCTTCGCTGTACAGCGGGTTGAGGGGCAGCAGTTCCTTGATCGCATTGATCAGCGCCATGCCGTAGGCCTTGACCTCATCGGTCGGCTCGGAGGGCTGGTGCGGGTATTCGACTTCCACCAGGTACGGCGGGCGGTGGTGCTTGAGCCAGGTCTTGATGCGCACCCGGGTCAGGCCCTGGGCGACGAATTGCAGCTTGCCGTTCTCGCGGCTGGCGTGATGCACCTTCACCAGCGTGCCGTACAGCGGCAGGGCGGAGGTGTCGAAATGGCGCGGGTCTTCTGGCGGCGTCTCCATGAAGAACAGGGCCAGGGAGTGGTGGTCGGACTTGCTCACCAGCTCCAGGGTTTCGGCCCAGGGTTCTTCATTGACGATCACCGGCAGCACTTGCGCGGGGAAGAACGGGCGATTGTGGATCGGGATGATGTAGACCTTGTCGGGCAGGTTCTGCCCAGGCAGCGCCAGGCCGGTGTTCGACGAAGGGGTTTCAGCGTTTTCGGGGTCGGCGTAGTCGTTCAGGTCGTAATCAGGGAAGGCTTGCTGGTCGCTCATGGGGCACCTGCATAAGGAAGTATGGAGGTTAGATGGGGCGGCGCAGCGGTGGTTTCAATGGCGTTGAACAGTTAGCAACAAATTGCATGATATTGACCAACGCACCGCGGCCCCTGTGGGAGCTGGCTTGCCTGCGATTGCGTTGTGTCAGTTGCTGAGGATGTAACGGGTGAACCGCTATCGCAGGCAAGCCAGCTCCCACATTGGCAACGGTGTGGGGTCAGCTGATTTTGTGCAGGTAGCTGGGGAGCGGCTGCTCGGGCAACACCGACAACACCTTCAACCGCTGCAACATCCGCTGCCTGGCCCGCTGCAAATGCTCACGCAGGTTCAACGCCGCCGCATCAAATGCCCCATGCAGCAGCAACTCCAGAATCAAGCGATGTTCGGCCAACATCGCCGGATCGGCGCCGATCCCCAGCAAACGGTAGAAAATCCGGCTGATGATCATCGGGCTCTGGCCCTGGCGGATCAACGCGGCAATCTTGCGGTTTTGCAAGCCGGCCAGGCAGCGTTGGTGCAGGTCTTCTTCGATCTGCTCGATGGCTTCCAGGCTGCAGTGGGGGCTGTCCTGGGCGTCGAGCACGCGCTGCAACATGGCTTCGAGCAGTTCGCGCTCGAGGTTTGGGGCGCTCTGGCGCAGGGCTTCGGGTTCCAGGCAGGCGCGCAGTTCGTAGTCTTCGGTGACTTCCCGCGCGGTCAACGGCCCGGCCAGCCATTGGGAGTAGGGCTCTTTCTCCACCAGGCCACGATCACGCAAACGCATCAACGCCTCACGCACCACGGCGCGGCTGACCCCGTAATGATCGGCGGCGGCTTGCTCATCCAGGCGGTAATGCCCGAAGGCGATGCAGGTGGACAGCGCCGCGCCGATCTCCTCGACGATGCGCTCGCCCAGCGGTCGTGTGTCCACCAAGTCCTGCTCGCCATCCAGGCCCAGGTGGGCATGGCTCAACGGCAGGCGCAGCGGCTCCATGGCCAGGCCTTCTGGGTTGATCAGGTAACCCCGGCCATTGAAACGGCAGATCAGGCCTTCGTCATGCAGCAAATCCAGGGCCCTGCGCACCGGCACGCGGCTGGTGCCGAACAGCTCGGCCAGGGGCGCTTCCAGCAACACCAGTCCGTGGCGGGCAGTGCCATTGACGATCGCGTCACGCAGAACCTGGTGAATCATCGCGTAACGGGAGGCCGAGGTGGACACTGCTTTCATCGGTTTCTCTGGGGCATGTAGGACGGTGGCCGGGGATTCTCTCATAAGTCGTGCCTGTCACTCTGCGCCACGTCAGTGGCACCTATTTGGGGCCTTGCCGAGCGGGATGTTACTTTTCTGCACTAAAATGTACTTATTAATAAAAGATACATTATTTCATTGAGAGCGCTTCGCGGCGTACAGGCAAGATTTTTTTGCCTGGCCTGAAGCCTTCTATCCCGTAGCTATGGGTGAAAAACCAGCGCTGCGCAAAAACTACTCAACAGAGACTGGCACGAAAGCTGCCTTTGTAAAATGTACATTTTATTAATATGTACGTTTTGTGAGGGTCATCTTGATGTCAGACGCCACTTCCATGGCCGAGGCTTTTGCCAGCGGTCGCAGCGACCCGGTGCAGGCCCTCGAACAGGCGCTCGATCAAGCGAGCCGCTGCCCAGGCGTGTTTATTTCCCTGACCGCCGAGCGCGCCCGCCGTGAAGCCGAGGCCGCCGCCGCCCGCTGGCGTGCCGGCCAGCCGTTAAGTGTGCTCGACGGTGTGCCGCTGGCCTGGAAAGATTTGTTCGACATGGCCGGCAGCGTCACCACGGCCGGCGCCGCCTACCGTCGGCATGCGCCCCAGGCCTTGCTGGATGCGCCCATGGTGGGCCTGTTGTGCCGCGCCGGGATGGTCAGCGTGGGCAAGACCAACCTCAGTGAACTGGCGTATTCCGGCCTGGGCCTGAACCCGCATTTCGGCACGCCACACAATCCCCACGGGAGCGACCAACCGCGTATTCCCGGTGGCTCTTCCTCGGGATCGGCGGTGGCCGTGGCGGCCGGGATCGTACCCATCGCCATGGGCACCGACACCGCAGGCTCGATCCGCATCCCCGCCGCGCTCAATGGCCTGGTCGGTTATCGCAGCAGCAGTCGACGCTACAGCCGCGACGGCGTGTTTCCCCTGGCCCACACCCTCGACAGCCTCGGCCCGCTGACCCGTAGCGTGCGCGATGCCTTGGCCATCGACGACCTGCTTCACGGCCGTGTGCACACCCACAGCGCGCGCAGCCTCAAGGGCCAGCGTTTTGTGCTTGAACAAGGCGCCCTGGAAGACATCGAGCCGGCCGTGCGCAACAACCTGCTGCGTGCCATTGATCAATTGCGAGCCCACGGCGCCCTGGTAGAAGTGCGCCCATCGGCCACCTTCCAGGCCACCCTGGCGTTGATCAAAAGCCAAGGCTGGCTGGGTTCCTTCGAAGCCTTTGCCCTGCATGAAGCCTTGCTCGACAGCGCCGACGCCGAGCAGCTTGACCCTCGCGTGCGCCGTCGCCTCGAAGCGGCGCGCGCGCTGCCCGCCAGCCAACTGCTGCACCTGATGGACGCACGCCAGCGCCTGCAGCAACAACTGGTCGATGACCTCGACGGCGCCGTGCTCATCACCCCAACCGTCGCCCACGTGGCGCCGCCCCTGGCGCCGCTGGAAGCCGACGACGACCTCTTTGTCACCACCAACCTCGCCACCCTGCGCCTGACCATGCCGGGCAGTTTGCTCGACATGCCCGGCGTGACCCTGCCCAGCGGCCGCGATGCCGGGGGCCTGCCCACCGGGCTGCTGCTCAGTGCCCCGACGGGGGAGGACGCTCGCCTGTTGCGCGCTGCGTTGTCCGTCGAATCCGTACTCAACGTTTAAGGAGACACACCATGGCTAAAGACATTCTCTGTGCATTCGGCGTCGACGTTGACGCCGTCGCCGGCTGGCTCGGTTCCTACGGCGGCGAAGACTCGCCGGACGACATCTCCCGCGGCCTGTTCGCCGGTGAAGTCGGCGCGCCACGCCTGCTCAAATTGTTCGAACGCTACGGCCTGCGCACCACCTGGTTTATCCCCGGCCACTCGATGGAAACCTTCCCCGAGCAGATGAAGGCCGTGGCCGACGCCGGCCACGAAATTGGTGTGCATGGCTACAGCCACGAAAACCCCATCGCCATGACGGCCGAACAGGAAGAGATCGTCCTGGATAAATCCATCGAGCTGATCACCCAGGTCACCGGTAAACGCCCCACCGGTTACGTGGCGCCGTGGTGGGAATTCAGCAAGGTCACCAACGAGCTGCTGCTGAAAAAAGGCATCAAGTACGACCACAGCCTGATGCACAACGACTTCCATCCCTACTACGTGCGCAAGGGCGACAGCTGGACCAAGATCGACTACAGCCAGCACCCCGACACCTGGATGAAACCCCTGGTGCGTGGCGAAGAAACCGACCTGGTGGAGATCCCGGCCAACTGGTACCTCGATGACCTGCCGCCAATGATGTTCATCAAGAAAGCCCCCAACAGTCACGGCTTCGTCAACCCGCGTCACCTCGAAGAAATGTGGCGCGACCAGTTCGACTGGGTTTACCGCGAGCATGAACACGCGGTGTTCACCATGACCATTCACCCGGACGTGTCCGGCCGCCCGCAAGTGCTGCTGATGCTGGAGCGACTGATCGAACACATCCAGAGCCATGCCGGCGTGCGCTTCGTCACCTTCGACGAAATCGCCGACGACTTTATCCGCCGCCAACCCCGTACCTGATGTCGCCCACCTTGTAGGAGCCGGCTTGCCGGCGATGAGGCCCTTGAGACCTGCGTGAATTTCAAGGGCGCCATCGCCGGCAAGCCGGCTCCTACGGGTGGGCTGCGTAAATGACCCCCATGCTTCCACCCCTGAGGCGCAACCCATGTCCATCTACAACAAGCTTGACCTGACCGGCTGGAAACCCCGGCAACTGACGTCCCAGGAAGTGCGCTTCGCGACCTGGATCGCGTTCTTCGCCTGGGTGTTTGCGGTGTATGACTTCATCCTGTTTGGCACCCTGCTGCCGGAGATCGGCCGCCACTTTGGCTGGGGTGAAGTGGAGCAAGCGCAAATCGCGACCTGGGTCGCCGTGGGCACGGCGGTGGTCGCCTTTGCCATTGGCCCGGTCGTGGATAAATTGGGCCGGCGCAAAGGCATCATCTTCACCGTGGCCGGTTCCGCGCTGTGTTCGGCGTTGACGGCAATTGGCGGCGCGTGGGGCAAGTCACCGCTGATTCTGATCCGTTCGTTGGGTGGCCTGGGTTATGCCGAGGAAACCGTCAACGCCACGTATTTGAGTGAGTTGTATGGCGCCTCGGAAGACCCGCGCCTGACCAAGCGCCGTGGCTTTATCTACAGCCTGGTGCAGGGTGGCTGGCCGGTGGGCGCGTTGATCGCTGCCGGCTTGACTGCGCTGTTGCTGCCGATCATCGGTTGGCAAGGCTGCTTCATCTTCGCTGCAATCCCGGCCATCGTGATTGCGATCATGGCGCGCAAGCTCAAGGAGAGCCCGCAGTTTCAGATCCACCAGCGCATCAGCGAGCTGCGTAAAAACGGTGCGGTGAAAGAAGCGCAAAACGTTGCCGTGACCTACGGCGTCGACTACGACGAACACAGCAAGGCCGGCCTCAAGGCTGCGTTCCGTGGCCCGGCCCGTCGCGCCACGCTGGTGATCGGCGCAGCGCTGCTGCTCAACTGGGCGGCGATCCAGGTGTTCAGCGTGCTGGGCACCTCGGTGATCGTCAGCGTGCACCACATCTCGTTCGAGAACTCGCTGATCATCCTCGTGCTGTCGAACCTGGTGGGGTACTGCGGTTACCTCAGCCACGGCTGGATGGGCGACAAGATCGGCCGTCGCAACGTGATCGGCCTGGGCTGGATGCTCGGCGGGCTGTCGTTCGCCGGCATGCTGTTCGGCCCGAGCAACATGGCGATGGTGGTCGGGCTGTATAGCCTGGGCCTGTTCTTCCTGATCGGCCCGTACTCGGCGGCGCTGTTCTTCATCAGTGAAAGTTTCCCCACCAGCATCCGCGCCACCGGTGGCGCGATCATCCATGCCATGGGCCCGATCGGCGCGGTGGTCGCAGGCTTTGGCGCCACCCAGGTGCTGTCGGCCGGCAGCGACTGGCAGACCGCCGCGTTGTGGTTCGGTGCACTGCCGTGCTTCTTGTCCGGCGCCTTGATGTTTGCCGCCCGCCATGTGCGTCCGGAAACCGTTCAGTAAGGAGTGAATGATGAGCCGTAAAGTTGCCTTGATTACCGGTGCCGCCAGCGGCATTGGCCAAGCCCTCGCCGTGGCGTATGCGCGCAATGGCGTGGCGGTGGTCGGCGGGTATTACCCGGCCGACCCTCACGACCCGCACACCACCGTGGGTCTGGTGGAAGAGGCGGGCGGCGAGTGCCTGATGCTGCCGCTGGACGTGGGCAACAGCGACTCGGTGGATGCGCTGGCCGAGCAGGCCGTGCAGCATTTCGGCCGCCTGGATTACGCGGTGGCCAACGCCGGCCTGCTGCGCCGCGCGCCGCTGCTGGAAATGAGCGACGCGCTGTGGGACGAGATGCTCAATGTCGACCTGACGGGGGTGATGCGCACCTTCCGCGCGGCGACGCGGCATATGCGTGAGGGCGGCGCGCTGGTGGCGATCTCGTCGATTGCCGGCGGCGTGTACGGCTGGCAGGAGCACAGCCACTACGCGGCGGCCAAGGCCGGTGTGCCGGGGTTGTGCCGTTCGCTGGCGGTGGAGTTGGCGCCGCTGGGGATTCGCTGCAACGCGGTGATTCCCGGGTTGATCGAGACGCCGCAGTCGCTGGATGCGCAGAACTCGCTGGGGCCGGAAGGGCTGGCCAAGGCTGCGCGGGCGATTCCCCTGGGCCGGGTCGGGCGGGCGGATGAAGTGGCGTCGCTGGTGCAGTTCTTGACCAGTGAAGCGTCGAGCTACCTCACGGGCCAAAGCATCATCATCGACGGCGGCCTTACCGTGCGCTGGCCGGACTAACGGATGTACATAGATCCAAATGTGGGAGCAGGCAAGCCAGCTCCCACAATGGATCGGTGTTTTGTCTGAGGAGATTTTTGTATGAACCAACTGATTAACCGCCGCGCGGTGATCACCGGCGCCGGCAGCGGCATCGGTGCCGCCATCGCCCGTGCCTACGCCGCCGAAGGCGCACGCCTGCTGCTGGCCGACCGCAATGCCGCGAGCCTCGCCGAAACCGCGATCACCTGCCGTAACCTCGGCGCCGAGGTGGTCGAGTGCCTGGCGGACGTCGGCACCGTCGAAGGCGCCCAGGCCAGTGTGGACCGCTGCGTCGAACACTTCGGTGGCATCGACATCCTGGTCAACAACGCCGGCATGCTCACCCAGGCGCGCTGTGTCGACCTGACCATCGAGATGTGGAACGACATGCTGCGCGTCGACCTCACCAGCGTGTTCGTCGCCAGCCAGCGCGCCTTGCCGCACATGCTGGCGCAGCGCTGGGGACGCATCATCAACGTGGCGTCGCAACTGGGCATCAAGGGCGGTGCCGAACTTACCCATTACGCGGCGGCCAAGGCGGGCGTGATTGGCTTCACCAAATCCCTGGCCCTGGAAGTGGCCAAGGACAACGTGCTGGTCAATGCCATCGCCCCTGGCCCGATTGAAACGCCGCTGGTGGGCGGGATCAGCGACGACTGGAAAGGCGCCAAGGCCAAGGAACTGCCCCTGGGCCGCTTCGGTCTGGCGGATGAAGTGGCGCCCACCGCCGTGCTGCTCGCCAGTGAACCGGGCGGCAACCTGTTCGTCGGCCAGACCCTGGGCCCGAACTCCGGCGATGTCATGCCATGAACGAGGTGTAGCCATGTGCGGACTCTGCGGATTGCTCGGCGAAGACCTGCACTGGAGCGACCCCCTGGGCGATGAACTGCCAAGGCGCCGCGAGCGCCTGCGCCGGATCGCGGCGATCAACCAAGTGCTGGCGGTGTTCCGGCTCAAGGTCGAGGACTTCCAGGGCGCCTCCTACCTGTTGTTGGGTGCCACCGGCAAACAGGCATTGGCCAGCGGTTTGGATCAACTCTGGCAGGCCGCCGAGACCATGCTTGGCCGGCCGCTGGATCCCCTTGATCCCAAATTGCTCGATCATCTAAACGTGCTTGCTGAAACACCCTGACCTGTAGGAGTCCGGCTTGCCGGCGATGGCGCCTTCAAGATCGCCATCGCCGGCAAGCCGGGCTCCTACAAGGGGACGCGTCATGAGGTTGGAATATGAGCATTGCTTTGAATGTAATCACCGGTTTCCTCGGCAGCGGCAAGACCACCTTGCTCAAGCGCCTGCTGCAAGGCGAGAGCCTGGGCGACACCGCGCTGCTGATCAACGAATTCGGCGACGTCGGCATCGATCACCTGCTGGTGGAAGAGGTGGCGCCGGACACTGTGCTGCTGCCCAGCGGCTGCGTGTGCTGTTCGATCCGTGGCGAGTTGAAAGACGCACTGCTCGGCCTGTTGCAGCGCCGTGAGCGCGGTGAAATCCCGGCGTTCAAGCGGGTGATCCTGGAGACCACCGGCCTGGCCGACCCGGCGCCGATCCTTGCCACCTTGAACAACGATGTGCAATTGCGCGGGCGTTTCCACATCGGCCTGGTGATCACCCTGGTCGACGCCAGCCACGCCACCTTGCAAGAGCGTCTGCACCCGGAATGGCTGGCCCAGGTCGCCGCCGCCGATCGCCTGTTGCTGAGCAAGACTGATGTGGCCGGCGACTGCGCCCCGTTGCGTGCGCATCTGCAGGCACTCAACGCGGGTACGCCGATCCTCGATACCCACGCTATCCACAGCGGCGATCAACTGCTGCTCGGCGAAGGCTTGCGAGGCGCCGAGCCGGCCGTCGAGGTTGGCCGCTGGCAACTGCATCAACCCACCACTGCCACCCACGGCGCAGCGCAAGTGTGCTGTCTGACCTTCGATCAGCCACTGGACTGGGTCGGCTTCGGGGTGTGGCTGTCGATGCTGTTAAGATGCCATGGCGAACGAATCCTTCGCGTCAAAGGACTGCTCAACGTGAACGCAAGCTCGGCCCCCATCGTCATTCATGGCGTGCAGCACTGCCTGCATGCCCCGGTCCACCTGCCCGCGTGGCCGGGCAGCGACCGCCAGTCGCGCCTGGTGTTTATCCTGCGCGGCCTGGACCCGGCGCTGTTGCGCCGCTCCTTCGACGTGTTCTCGCGGCGGTTTGCAGCATGATCACCTTACGCGTCCTCGGCACCTCGGTGACCCTGCTCGAATGCCTGCGCGTGCGGGCCGAACAAGACCTGGGCATTCGCCTGGTGTATCAGGTGCACGATGTGGAACAGGCCCAGCGTATCGCGGTGATGCAACCCGACAGCTACGACCTTTACGATCAGTGGTTTCACAACGTCGACTTCGTGTGGCCGGCGCGGGCGATCCAGCCGATCGACACGCGGCGTATCGCGCTGTGGCATGAGATCAACGACCTGCCCAAGCGCGGGCGGCTGTCGGCCGATGATCGCCTGGGCAGTGGCAGCGTGCCGAGCGAGCGCCTGTTCGTGCAGCACGACGGCAGCCTCGGCAGTACCGTGACCGAGCGCATCAGCATGCTGCCCCTGACCCACAACGCCGACAGTTTCGCCTACCGCCCCGAGCGCTTGCCCGAGGGTTTTTGCCATGGCAACGAAAGTTGGGGGTGGTTACTGGACCCGGCCTGGAGCGCGCGTACCGCATTGCAAAGCGACGCGGCCATCGGTGCCCTGGACGCCGCGTTGGCGGTGCAGGGTGCGGGGCTGGCGCAGTTCAAGGACATCGGCAACATGAGCATCGAAGAGATCGACGTGCTCGCCGACATACTGGTGCGCAAGCAGAGGGAAGGGCACTTTGCGGCGTTCTGGTCGGATGACGAAGAGGCGGCGCAATTGATGCTCAGCCCGACCATCGATATTCAGAGCCTGTGGTCGCCGACTCTGATGCGCCTGCATCGCGCGGGGGTGAAGTATCGCTTGGCGGTGCCGCGTGAAGGTTATCGCGCGTGGTTCGGCGGGTTGTCGTTGTCACGCCATGCGCAGGGGGCGGTGTTGGATGCGGCGTATGCCTACCTCAATTGGTGGCTGTCGGGTTGGCCGGGTGCGGTGATGGCGCGCCAGGGGTATTACATCGGTAACCCGGCGCGCAGTCGTGACCACCTCAGCAGTGCCGAGTGGGATTACTGGTATGCCGGATTGCCTGCGCGGGAGGAGTTGTTGGGTAGCGATGGATTGCCGTTGATCGACATTGGCGACGTGCGTGATGGGGGTTCTTATGAGCAGCGCATGGGGCATATTGCGGTGTGGAATTCGGTGATGGATGAGCACAACTACCTGGTGCGGCGGTGGGGGGATTTTATGCGGGCGCGCTGTTTTTGATTGAGTACATATCCGTTATTTAGGTAACGGCTACTTATGGTTCCGCTCTTACAGCGGCTCACTTTTGGAAAGGCCCAAAAGTAAGCAAAAGGCCTTCGCCCCAACACTCGGTGCC
>NZ_JBWKRS010000013.1:0-46827 GCF_059419385.1 Pseudomonas sp. GW821-FHT05H12
GCGCCACATGTGCTCAAGCGTAAGTTTGATGTCACGGCGGTCAATCAAGTGTGGTGTGGCGACGTGACGTACATCAAAGTCGGCAAGCGATGGTTGTATTTCGCTGCGGTTCTGGATTTGTTCGCCCGTCGGATCGTGGGCTGGTCGTTTTCGATGATTTCCGATGCCACGCTGACCTGCGAAGCTTTACGGATGGCTGTTGAGCTTAGAGGTCACCCTAAAGAGGTACTGTTTCACTCAGACCAAGGTTGTCAGTACACCAGTCATAAGTTCAGGAATGAGCTGCTGGAGCATGGCCTGCGGCAAAGCATGAGCCGGAAAGGCGAATGCTGGGATAACGCCCCGATGGAGCGTTTCTTCGGAAGTTTGAAATCAGAGTGGGTGCCCGAAACGGGCTATGCATCAGAGCATGAGGCCCGAGCCGATGTGCAGCGTTATGTCTCACGCTACAACATCACTAGGCCCCACAGTTACAACGATTACCGGTCGCCGGTCGTCAGGGAGAGACTGGCGGCATGAACCTTAAATGGTGTCCAAGAATACTTGACCAGTTCAGCTTGCCTGCGATGAGGCCCTCAGTCGCGCCGCATACCAATATGTGGAATATCATCCTCAAGGTATTCCTCACCCGCCACCACAAACCCATACCGCCCGTAATACCCCTGCAAATGTGCCTGGGCTGACAGGAAAATCGGCGTCTCAGGCCAAATATCCTCAATGCGCTTGAGGCTCTCTTCCATCATCCGATGCCCCAGCCCCGTACCGCGTGCCACGGGTGCCACGATGACCCGGCCAATCACCACGTCACCGCCCTGGGACTCCGGGTCCAGCAGGCGCAGGTAGGCCACCAGCTCGTCGTTCTGCCACGCCATCAGGTGATGGGTGTCGCCCGAGAGGTCTTGCCCGTCGAGGTCCTGGTATACGCATTTCTGCTCCACGACGAAAACCTCGTTACGCAGGCGCAGGATGGCGTACAGCTGGTCCTTGCCCAGGTCATCGTGGTGTTTGCAGACCCATTCGACTGTCATGGTGTGTTCTCTTATCAAGTGTCTGTGCCGATAGTAAGCGCGGCGGGCGGCGCTGTCTAAATCTGGCATTTTTGTGAATGGCGTCAATTTGCCATCATTCTGTGCATTCGCCGCTGACTTCTTTGTGTAATCTGCAATGCAGTCTCATTGATGAGCTACTGTTAGAACCTCAGGTTGAGCCTGAGCTCAGGCCAACGCCTGCCCGCCAAGGACTTTGAGCATGCCGCGATTTTCTCGTGCCGTTGCTTTGATAGGAATGTTGCTGCTGGCGACACCGGCGCTCGCACAGCGTCTGCGCCTGGTAGCGGATGCCTGGCCTCCCTTTACCGATGCCACCTTGATCAATGGCGGCCTGGCCACCGACATCGTCACCACGGCCCTGGCGCGTGCGGGGTATGCCAGCGACTTCGAGCAGGTACCCTGGGCCCGCGCGCTGATGGGCGTGGGAGACGGGCGTTACGACGTGCTGGTCAATGCCTGGTACGACGATGCCCGCACGCAACTGGGGCAGTTTTCCGGCGAATACCTGCTCAATCGCGTGCGTTTCATCAAGCGCCGCGACGACCCCATCGACTACCAGAACCTGGAGCAACTGCACGACGAATCCATTGCCGTGGTGCGCGGCTATGCCTACTCGCCAGCGTTCGACCAGGACACCCAATTGCAGAAAGTACCGGTGCATAACTTCGCCATGGCCGTGCGCATGCTGGCGGCGCAGCGTGTGCGGCTGACGGTGGAAGATGAGTACGTGGCCCGTTACTACCTGGCGCGGGAGTCACCGCGTGTGCGCAATGCGGTGGAGTTCTTGCCCAAGCCCCTGACCGAAAACAGCCTGCACATCCTGGTGAGCCTGAAGAACCCGCAGCATGAGCAGATCGTGGCCAGCTTCGACCGGGAAATTGCCAAGATGAAGGTCGATGGCAGCTATGAGCGGTTGATGAAAGAGCACGGTATGTAGGCGGCTTTAGGGCCCCATCGCAGGCGAGCCAGCTCCCACATTTTGAATTGCGAATACCTTCAACTGTGGGAGCTGGCTTGCCTGCGATAGCGATCTAAGCCTCGCTGGTATCCTTGATCAAATGCGCCGCCAGCGTGCGCAACGGCCCCAACTGCCGACAGATCAACGCCAGTTGCGTCTGCACCAACCGCTGCCCTTCATCGATCTCATCCGGCATCTGCTCAAGGTCCGCCGCCAGGGCCTCTTCCGCATCACTCTGAATCGCAATCGGCTGCTTGTTCGCAAGCCCGGTGGCGATTTCATCAATACTCGCCGCCAGCGAATTACCGGCGCCGCCGATCAAATGCTCGCGCACTTCGGCCGGCAATTGGGTTTCCCGGTGTGCGCCCAAGCCAGACAAATAACTCAGCAAGGTGTGCGACAACACCAGGAAGCGGAAGCCCACATCGGCCTCCTTACGGAAGTGCCCCGGCTCCATCAGCATGTTGGCCAGGGTGGTCGACAGCGCGGCATCGGCGTTGTGCGCGTTACGCCGGGCCAGGCGATAGGCCAGGTCGTCGCTCTTGCCGGCGGCGTATTGCTGCATGATTTGCCGCAGGTAGATGCTGTTGCACGTCAGGGTATTGGCCAGCACCTTGTTCAGGCGGCGGCCCTGCCAGTCCGGCAGGAACAGGAACACCGCCAGGCCGGCAATCAGGCTGCCCAGCAAGGTATCGAACAGCCGTGGCAGGAACAGCCCGTAGCCATCACCCACCTGGTTGAAGCAGAACAGCACCATCAAGGTGATCGCCGCCGTGGCCAGGGTGTAGCGGGTGGTACGGTTGATAAAGAACACCAGGCCGGCGGCGATGGCGAACAGCGATTGCACCAGCGGGCTTGGGAACAGGTCGAACAGCGCCCAGGCCACGGTCAGGCCGATGGCGGTGCCGACGATCCGCTGGCCAAGCTTGCGCCGGGTGGCGCCGTAGTTGGGCTGGCACACGAACAGGGTGGTGAGGATGATCCAGTAGCCCTGGGACGGGTGGATCAAATGCACCATGCCGTAGCCGACACTCAGCGCCAGCGGCAGGCGCAACGCGTGACGGAACAGCAACGAGGTTGGCGTGAGCTGGGTGCGCAGGCGCGTCCACATTTCCTTGAGGTTGCGCGGCGCACGGTCGAGCAGGCTGCTGTCGGTGGCATCGGCCAGGGAATCGGGGTTGCTCGCATCGCCCAGCAGGCGGTCGAGGGTGGACAGGTTGGCGGCCAGGGCACGCAAGGAGCGCAGCAGCCCGCGCCAGGCCGGGTTGCTCTGGATGCGCAGGTGCTCCAGGGAGGCGTTCAGGTCGCCCAGGGCTTCGGCAAAACTGTCGTCATAGATGAACGGCTGGCGCAGTTGGATCGACTCGGCCAGGGTCTGGCAGGCCTTGCCTTGCTGGCGCAGCAGGCGCTGGCAGCGGAACAGCACATCGCTGTGGAAGAAGGCTTCGGCCAGGGCGTTGTAGGGATAGTGCGAGGAACTGGCGCGCTCGTGGATGTCCTGGGCCAGGAAGTACAGCTTCAGGTAGCGGCTGACCTTCGAACCCGGGCGACCATTGCCCACGCGGTGCAGAATGATTTCCTTCGCCGCGTTCAATGCTGCGACCACACGGCCGTTTTGTTGGGCCAGTTCCAGGCGGCGTGCTTCCACGTCCAACTGGCGGATCGGTTCGAACAATGACGATTTGAGCTTGAGGTAACGCCCCAGCTCGCGGAACAACCGCGCCAGGCTCTGTTGCACCGGCTGGTTGGAAAACAGCGCCTGCCACAACACCGACAGCACGCCGTACCAGGCGGCGCCGGCCACCAGCAGCAAAGGCTCGTGCCAGAAGTCGGTCACCGCGCCGCCACGCTGGTCTACGCCGATCATGGTGTACACCGACAGGATCAGCGTCGCCGAAGCAATCGCGCCATAGCGTTCGCCCAAGGCGCCAAGCATGGTCAGGCAGAAGCTGGCCAGGGCCAGGGCGATCGCGAAGATCCAGGGGTAGGGGAACAGCAGCTCCACCGACAGCGCGGCGATGCTGAAACACACCAGCGTCACCGCCAGGGCGTTGAGGCGGCCTTGCCAGCTGTCATCGGTCTCGGCCAGAGCGCTGGCGATAATCCCCAGGAACAGCGGGATCAGCAGTGTCATTTCATCCTGATACCAGCACAGCGCCATGCTGCCGGTGAGGGCGATGAATACCCGAACGCTGTAACTGAATTTATCCAGCGCCCACAGGCGCCGCATGGACTGCTTGAACGAGGTCGATGACATGAAGTCTGGAGTCTTCCGGGACGATGCCGCTAAATTGAGCCAGTAATGACGCCACGGCAAGCGTGGCGATCACATCTAACAGCAAAATTTTCTCGTTCACCACAAAACCAATGTGGGAGCTGGCTTGCCTGCGATAGCAGTGGTGAATTCACTACAGCCATCGCAGGCAAGCCAGCTCCCACAGGGGATAGCATTTCAAGGTTAAGCCGTGTCAGGCGTACTGCGCCGCCGCATAGCCCGAAGCCCAGGCCCACTGGAAGTTGAAACCACCCAGGTGACCGGTCACATCCAGCACTTCCCCAATAAAGTACAGGCCCGGGCTTTTCAGCGACTCCATGGTCTTGGACGACACTTCCCGCGTGTCCACGCCGCCTAGCGTGACTTCCGCGGTGCGATAACCCTCGGTGCCCGCAGGCACCAACTGCCAGCTGCCGAGTTTTTGCGCGATATCGGCGATCTCGGCGTGGGTGTACTGCTTCATCGGCTTGGAGGCAAACCAGGTTTCGGCCAGCAGGTTAGCCATCTTCTTGGTGAAGATCTCGCCCAGCAGGGTTTTCAGTTCGCTGTTCGGGCGCTCGACCTGTTGCTGTTGCAGCCAGGTGTGGGCGTCGTGGTCGGGCAGCAGGTTGATCTCGACCGTATCGCCGCTTTCCCAATACGAAGAAATCTGCAAAATCGCCGGCCCACTCAGGCCACGGTGAGTAAACAGGATGTTCTCGCGAAAGCTCTGATCGTTGCAGCTCACCAGGCAATCCACCGAAGTGCCAGACAGCTCGCCACACAACTCCTTGAGCTGGTCGGTGATGGTGAACGGCACCAACCCGGCGCGGGTCGGCAGCAGTTCATGGCCGAACTGCTTGGCCACCTGGTAGCCGAAGCCGGTGGCGCCAAGTGTCGGAATCGACAGGCCACCGGTGGCGATCACCAGGGATTCGCAGCGCAGTTCACCCAAGGTGGTCTGCAACTGATAGCCGCCGTCGACCTTGGCGATTTCCTGGATCGAGGTGTCCAGGTTCAGGTTCACGCCGACCTGGATGCACTCGTCCAGCAGCATGCCGAGGATGTCACTGGACTTGTTGTCGCAGAACAGCTGGCCGAGCTTCTTCTCGTGGTACGGCACGCCGTGCTTGGCCACCAACCCGATGAAGTCCCACTGGGTATAGCGGGCCAGGGCGGATTTGCAGAAGTGCGCGTTCTGGGACAGGAAGTTAGCCGGCTCGGTGTACATATTGGTGAAGTTGCAGCGGCCACCACCGGACATCAGGATCTTCTTGCCGGCCTTGTTCGCATGGTCGATCAACATCACCTTGCGCCCACGCCCGGCAGCGGTCAGCGCGCACATCAAGCCTGCGGCGCCGGCGCCAATGATCACAACTTCGGTCGAGCGCAAAGCAATGTCCTCACAAAAACTTAATATGAAATGCAATCAAATGTGGGAGCTGGCTTGTGTGGGAGCCGGGCTTGCCCGCGATAGGATCACCTCGGTATGTCAGGTACACCGAGGTGATGCTATCGCAGGCAAGCCAGCTCCCACACAAGCCAGCTCCCACATTGATTCGGTTCCCACAGTAAATATGTGGGGTTCTTACAGGATGCGAACGCGCAACGAACGGCCCTTGATCTTGCCGTCATTCAAGCGCTGCAACGCTTGCTTGGCGATTCCGCGTTCCACCGCCACGAAGGCCTGGAAATCAAAGATCGCGATCTTGCCCACCTGGGCACCCGGAATCCCGGCTTCACCAGTCAGCGCGCCGAGGATGTCACCCGGACGCACCTTATCTTTACGGCCAGCCGCGATGCACAGGGTGCTCATCTGTGGCAGCAACGGGCCACCGCTTTGCGGCTTGAGGTTGTCCAGTTGGTCCCAGTTCAGCGGGGTTTTCTGCAACTGCTCGATGGCTTGGGCACGGTGCGCTTCGGACGGCGCCACCAGGCTGATGGCGATGCCGGTCTCACCGGCGCGGCCCGTACGGCCCACGCGGTGGATGTGGATTTCCGAGTCGCGGGCCAGTTCGACGTTGATCACCATGTCCAGCGAGTCGATGTCCAAACCGCGTGCAGCAACGTCGGTGGCCACCAGTACCGAGGTACTGCGGTTGGCGAACATCGCCAGCACCTGGTCACGGTCGCGCTGTTCCAGGTCGCCGTGCAGGCCAACGGCGGAAATGCCCTTGGCCGTCAGGTGATCCACGGTTTCCTGCACTTGCTGCTTGGTAAAGCAGAACGCCACGCAGGAGGCCGGACGGAAGTGCGCCAGCACCTTGGTCACTGCGTCCATACGCTCTTCCGGCGAGATCTCGTAGAAACGCTGCTCGATCTGGTCGTCGGAGTGGAACGCTTCGGCCTTCACCTGTTGCGGCGCGCGCATGAATTTGGAGGCCAACTGCTTGATGCTCACCGGGTAGGTGGCCGAGAACAGCAGGGTCTGGCGGCGCGGCGGGGTCTTGCTGATGATGTCTTCGATGGCGTCGTAGAAACCCATGTCGAGCATGCGGTCGGCTTCGTCGAGGATCAGCGTGTTCAATCCGTCCAGTACCAGCGAGCCCTTGCGCAGGTGCTGCTGGATGCGGCCCGGGGTGCCGACGATGACGTGGGCGCCGTGCTCCAGGGAGGCGATTTGCGGGCCGAGGGACACGCCGCCGCACAGGGTCAGTACCTTGATGTTGTCTTCGGCACGGGCCAGGCGACGGATTTCCTTGGCGACCTGGTCGGCCAACTCACGGGTCGGGCACATCACCAGGGCCTGGCAGCCGAAGTAGCGCGGGTTGATCGGGTTCAACAGGCCGATGCCGAAGGCGGCGGTCTTGCCGCTGCCGGTCTTGGCCTGGGCGATCAGGTCCAGCCCCTTGAGGATCACCGGCAAGCTTTGCGCCTGGATCTGCGTCATCTCGACATAACCCAGCGAGTCGAGGTTAGCCAGCATGGCGGCGGACAGGGGCAAAGTATTAAAAGCGGTGGCGATGGTAGTCACGGGACTGGCTCTGCAAAACAAAATGTTGCGCAGTGTACCAGTCTCGAAGGATTTTCCCTGCAAGTTCTAGACGAGACGCCCGCTAGTGCTCGATATCATGCTCGCGGCTGACCACCCGTTTGCCGTCGGTGGGCGACAACTGCAGGAAGATCGCCGCCGCCAGCATCGCCATGATGCCGACGGTGAGGAAGGTCAGTTGGAACGCGCCGAGCACGCTTTCCACGCCATCGTTCCCGGCTTCGGCAGTAAACCCGCCGAGCAGCGCACCGGCGCAGGCCACCCCGAGGCTCAGGGACAATTGCGCCACCACCGACAGCAAACTGTTGCCGCTGCTGGCCTGGGCGTCGTCCAGGTCGATCAGGGTAACGGTGTTCATCGCGGTGAATTGCAGGGAGTTGATCGCCCCCAGGATCGCCAGCATGCACAGCAGCAGCGGGTAGGGCGTGTGCTCGCTGACCAGGCCCATGCTGGCCAGCATGATGCCGAGGAACAAAGTGTTGCCGGTCAGCACCACGCGGTAGCCGAGCCGCTCGATCAGCGTGCGAGCGATGGACTTGGCGAACATCGCCGCTGCCGCCAGGGGCAGCATGCTCATGCCAGCTTCCGACGGCGAGTAGCCCAGCGCCACTTGCAGCAGCAACGGCACCAGGAACGGCAGGGCGCCGCTGCCCAGCCGCGCGAACAGGTTGCCGAGGATGCCCACGGCAAAGGTGCGGGTCTTGAACAGCACCGGTGAGAACAGCGGGTTATCGATATGCCCGGCTCGCAACCAATAGGCCGCCAGGCACGCCAGCCCGCCGAACAGCAGCAACATTACCCGCAGGTGCGGCAAGTGCAGTTCGCCCAGGCCTTCCATGGCGATGGTGATCAGCACCATCGCCGCGCCGAACAGCAGGAACCCCACGCTATCAAAACGCGTGCGTTCGCTGCCGCGCAGGTCGGGGATCAGTTTCCACACGGCGTAGCAACCGACCATGCCCACCGGCAGGTTGATCAGGAAGATCCAGTGCCAGGTCAGGTATTGCACCATCCAGCCGCCCATGGTCGGGCCGAGCAACGGGCCGAGCAGGCCGGGGATGGTAATGAAGCCCATGATCCGCACCAGCTCGGAGCGGGGGTAAGCGCGCAGCACCACGAGCCTGCCGACGGGTAGCATCAAGGCACCGCCCAAGCCCTGGATGACCCGCGCACCCACCAGCATGGTCAGGCTGCTGGACAGTGCGCACAGCAGCGAGCCAAGGGTGAACAGCATGATGGCGCCAAAGAAGATCTTCTTGGTGCCGAAACGGTCGGCGACCCAGCCTGAGGCCGGGATCAGCAAGGCGACGGTGAGCATGTAGGCGATCACCACCCCTTGCATGCGCAGCGGGTTTTCCGCGAGGTCCCGGGCCATGGCCGGCAGTGCCGTGTTGAGGATCGTCCCGTCCAGCGACTGCATGAAGAAGGCAATCGCGACCACCCAGGGTAGCCAGCGGGCGGTCTTGGCATCGAGCGGGACGCGATTCGGCATGGAAAACCCTTTTGTTAGCAGGCTATGTGTCGGCGATTATGCGCCATCCGTCGCTCCTTTTCCCACTGGCGGTTCGTCTATATCTGACAGCGCGGCGTCCTTGCCCACCAAAAAATCCAACAGCGCACGGTGCACCGCCAAGGCGGCCTCGCGGGACTCCAGGTCGAGCAAATGGCCGGTGTGCTCGGCCACGGCAAAACTGCTGCGCCCTACGTATTGCTTGAACAACTGCGCCTCGGCGGCCGGGGTGTATTCGTCCAGCGTGCCGTTGAGGAAATGCACCGGTGTTTCAATCTGCCTGAGGGCTGGCAGGTAGTTGCCATCACCCAACGCCAGCACCTGGTGGATATGAAAGCGCGCCTGACGGTACTCCGTGGTGGCCATGGTCGACAGGTGGCGATGGTTGTTGCGCTTGAGTCTGGGTGACAGGTACTTGCCGACAGTCTCGTTGAGCAAATGGCCAACGGCCGACTTGTCATCGGCTTCGATCAGCACGCGCACGCGCTCCACGTAGTCGAGCATGGCCTGGTTGAGGTTGGGCGCCAGGGCCATCACCACCGAGCTTTCGATGGAGGGCGGGTTGTGGGCCAGGGTCAGCAATGTGGAGATGCCGCCCCAGGAGGCCGACACCAGGTGGTTGACCTCAAAGCGCTCCACCAGGGCGCGCAGCATTTGCACTTCGTCGTCCTTGGTCACCAGGTCGAGGTCGGTGTTGTATTCGCGCGAATAGCCTGAAAAGGGCAGATCGAACAGCAGCACGTTGAAGTGTTCCGCCAGGCATTTGCTGGTGCGCGCAAACGAGCGGGTGGTGGACAGCGCGCCGTTGACCATCAGCACGGTTTTCTTGTGTGGGTCTTTACCCAGTTGCTCTATGTGAACGTTGTAGTGCTTGAACAGCCTTTCAATGACAAAACTTCCATGGTTCATGTCAACGCTCCAGCTTGCCCTTTCCCGGGCAAGGTCGTGCATCACTTGGTCTCAAGTGGTTTAAGGGCGGCGGGGTTGGAATTATTGTTACCGCACGGACGTGGCTAGGTGCCACTAACCGTTATAACGGGGAATCTGGAGGGGAACAACAGGCCGAACGGCCAAAGTATGGAGAAGGGAAGCGTCGTCGCCGTGACGGTAATTCCCCTGTAGGAGCCGGCTTGCCGGCGATGGCGTCGTTAAGCGTGGTGCATGGCATACGGGCCCAATCGCTGGCAAGCCAGCTCCTACACGGGAACGGGGTGTTACATGACGCACCCACTGTAGGAGCCGGCTTGCCGGCGATGGGGCCCTTGAATGTTGCGGTGTTCGAGAGGGCGCCATCGCCGGCACGGGGTGGGTTACAGGGTGAGGGTCAGGCGTTTGACCAGGGCGCCGGGCAATAGATTGGATGCGGTATTGCGCTGGCCGTAGGTGCTGGCCGACAACAGCAGTTCCCGATCAGCGGTCAGGGCTTCGAGTTGCGAGCCGAGCAGGCTGTACACGCTGTCATCAAAACGCATGGTGCTGACCGGCGCCTTGATCTCGCCGTCTTCCACCCAGAACGTGGCGAAGCGCGTCATGCCGGTCAGGCGGGCGGCGGGCAGGTCGGAGTAGTTCAGGTACCACAGGTTGCTGATGTACAACCCGGTGCCCAACTGCTTGAGGATGTCGGCCTGGGCCAGGCTGCCCGCGGCCATCTGCAAGGCGCTGGGGGATTCATCGCTGCTGGCGCCGTTGGTGCTCAAGCCGTATTCGGCGGCACTGCGCGAGTTGATCAACTGGCCTTCGGCCTTGCCTGCATTGATCAGCGTGACATCACCACGCGGGTAGCCTTCGGTAGAAAACCCCTGGCTCAGGGAACCGCTGATCCGTTCATCCACCGTCACCAGCGGGCTCAGGGATTGCTCACCGGCGTACAGCTTCTGCAACGAACTGCCTTTGCTGGCGATGGCCTGGGCAGAAAAACCACCCCAGGTGATGATGCTGATGATTTCTTCAATCGCCGCCGGGGCCAGGTAGGCGCGGTATTGCCCGGGTGCGAGGGTGTGCAGCGGTCGGCCAAGGAACTCAAGTTGCTCGCGGGCCTGCTGGAAGCGTTCGGCGAACTCGGCGCTGTCCCAGGTGTGCCCGGCGTAGCTGGCTTTTACCGCTTCGCCATTGGCGTGGAACAGGCTGAAATCAAAGTTGAAGCTATTGGCGCGATGCCAGCCGAACGCACCGTCGGAGCTGGCGAAGCCACGGCTGATGGGGCCAGCGGCGTAGAACCCGACCAGGTCAACACCTTCAGCAGCCTGGCTGATTTCTTCCAACACCCGGGCCAGATCAGGCAGCGGTCGCGTTTGTTCGTTGTTACTTTGCCAAGCGTTGTGATTGAGCAGCAGGTACGGATCTTCTGGCAGCAGCGGCAGGGTTTCGCGCAGTTGCTGCAGGCCATCGGCGAGACGCTGCCGGTCCAGCTCCGGCTCGCCGGACAGGGTAATGCCCAGGTCGGCGTGGCGGCCGTCATTGATCAGTTTCAGGTTGAGGCTGGCCTGTTGCACCTGGCCCGCCTGGCGCACCTTGGCGTGGTTGAAGCGCACAAACTCGGACGCCTCATCGGCATAACCCAGGTGGAATTGCTCGCTGTCGGTGATGGCGTGCTTGAGCCATTCCACCAATGCCTTGAAGTTGTTCATCAGGCGTCTCCCCCAAATACATCGACATCACTGAATACGCAGGCGGGCGAGGCATGGCCGACGCGGATCACCTGGTTGGGTTCGCCTTTGCCGCAGTTGGGCGTGCCCAGTACCTTGAAGGTGGTGGCGTCGCCGACCGCGCTGAGGTTGCGCCAGAAGTGCGCGGAAATGGCGCGGTAGTTGGGGTTCTTCACCACGCCTTTGAGCTCGCCGTTCTCGATCAACTGGCCCCACTCGCAGCCGAACTGGAACTTGTTGCGCGCATCGTCGATGGACCACGAACGGTTGGTCGACATCAGGATGCCGTTTTCCACACCGTCAATCAGTTGCGCAAGGCTCTGATCGCCGGCTTCGATATTCAGGTTGGCCATGCGGTCGATGGGCGCGCGGTTCCAACTGCTGGCGCGGCTGTTGGCCACGCCGCTCATGCCCGAACGGAATTGCGACAGCGCCCCGCCCAACGGCTTGAGCAGTAGCCCTTCGCGGATCAGGAACTGCTTGCTGGCGGCGGTGCCGTCGTCGTCATGGCCGTAGCTGGCGAGTTGTTCGGGGATGTCCGGGTCGAAGGTCACGTTGAGCAACTTGGAGCCGTATTGCAGGTGGCCGAAATCGCTGGCCTTTACAAAACTGGTGCCAGCGTAATTGCGCTCATCGCCCAAGATGCGGTCCAGTTCCAGAGGATGGCCAATGGACTCGTGGATCTGCAGGATCATTTGGTCGGGCATCAGCAACAGGTCGCGCGGGCCGTTGGGCGTGTTGGGCGCGAGCAGCAATTGCAGGGCTTCGTCGGCGATGCGCGGCGCGGCACCCACCAGGCCGAAACGGCTGATCACATCAAAGCCGCCTTGTTGGCCGAAGTTGCTGCCGCCCAGGGTGCGGGTCTGGCTGTCGTTGCCGTCGTAGGCGGTGACGTTGACGCCAGGGAACACAAAGCGCTGGGCCTGGCGCAGTTCGGCGCCGGCGTTATTGAGGTAGATCTGTTCGACGTGGGTCAGGCCGAGGCTGACTTCCCAGTTCACCAGGCGCTCATCCTTGGGCACGGCGGCCGATTCGCTGCCGAGCAATGCGTAGCAGTCGCTCAGGGAAGGGAAGGGCTGTTGAAGCTCGGGCGACAAGTAGTCGGCGACGTCGCTGGAGACGTGTTGTTCGCGCAGGTCGAGCAGGGCGTGGGGCTTGATCTGCCGGGCCTGCTGTTCGGCGCGTTCGAGGGCGGCTTGCAGACCCGCGAGGGAAATATCGTTAGTGGCAGCGTAGGCTTCGACGCCGTTGAGGCGCACGGTGAGCATCGCGCCTTCGTCGTGGTTCAGGTGGGGCGGCTCGGCGACGTTCTTGCGGACCGACAGGTATTGGCCGGATTCGCGCACGTAACGCAGCGAGAAAAATTCGGCGCAGGTGCGCAGGGCACTGAAGTGCTGCTTGAGTGTGGTGTGGTAATCGAACATGGGGCCTTCCTTGTGGGCGGCTCGGCGCGGGCAGGCAAACAGAGTAGGCCTGGGCTGGGAGCTGATCAAGGAAAGTGTAGGCGGGTGGTTTTTCGGCGTCTGGTCGGGCCTCATCGCGGGCAAGCCCGGCTCCCACAGGTGATCGAGTTGTTCAGACGAACTCGGTCGGTGTGGGAGCTGGCTTGCCTGCGATGGGAGCGCCGCGGTGTATCAGTTACTGCGCGATTTCACGCAGCGGCTTGCCACGCACCGGCGCATCGCCGGCCACGTAGTAGTCGGCGGTGCTGCGCGGCAGCGGCTGGCGGCCACGGATCTTGTCGGCGATTTTCTCGGCGATCATGATCGTTGGCGCGTTCAGGTTGCCGGTGGTGATGATCGGCATGATCGACGCATCCACAACACGCAGGCCCTGCATGCCATGCACGCGGCCTTCGCCATCCACCACCGCCATGTCGTCGGTGCCCATCTTGCACGAGCAGGACGGGTGGAACGCGGTTTCGGCGTGTTCGCGGATGAACTTGTCCAACTGCTCATCGGTTTGCACGTCAATACCCGGGCTGATTTCGCGGCCACGGTATTGGTCCAGCGCCGGCTGTTGCATGATTTCACGGGTCAGGCGGATGCCGTCGCGGAATTCTTGCCAGTCCTGCTCGGTGGCCATGTAGTTGAAGAGGATGCTCGGGTAGTCCCGTGGGTTCTTCGACTTCAGCTGGATGCGGCCACGGCTTGGCGAACGCATGGAACCCATGTGCGCCTGGAAGCCGTGCTCTTGCACACCGTTGCTGCCGTTGTAGTTAATCGCCACCGGCAGGAAGTGGTACTGGATGTTCGGCCATTCGAATTCTTCACGGGTACGGATGAAACCGCCCGCTTCGAACTGATTGCTGGCGCCGATGCCGGTGCCGTTGAACAGCCACTCGGCACCAATCGCCGGCTGGTTGTACCAGAGCAGCGACGGGTACAGCGACACCGGTTGGGTGCAGGCGTATTGCAGGTACAGCTCAAGGTGATCCTGCAGGTTTTCGCCGACGCCTGGCAGGTCGTGGACCACCGGGATGTCGAGGCTTTCCAGCAGCTTGGACGGGCCAACACCGGAGCGTTGCAGCAGTTGCGGCGAACCGATTGCACCGCTGCACACGATGACTTCCTTGCGTGCACGGGCTTCAACGCGCTCTTCGGCAGCGCCGATCAGGTAACGCACGCCAACGGCACGCTTGCCTTCAAACAGTACTTTGTCGCTGAGGGCGTGGGTGACGATGGTCAGCGTGGAGCGCTTCTTGGCGGTGTCCAGGTAACCGCGCGCGGTGCTGGCGCGACGGCCCTTCGGCGTGACGGTACGGTCCATCGGGCCGAAGCCTTCTTGCTGGTAGCCGTTCAAGTCTTCGGTACGCGGGTAGCCCGCCTGTACGCCGGCTTCAACCATGGCGTGGAACAGGGGGTTGTTGCCGGCTTTTGGCGTGGTCACGCTGACCGGGCCATCGCCGCCGTGCCAATCGTTCGGGCCGATGTCGCGGGTTTCGGCTTTACGGAAATACGGCAGGCAATCGAGGTAGGTCCAGTTTTCCAGGCCTGGCAGTTTCGCCCAGCCGTCGTAGTCCATCGCGTTGCCACGGATGTAGCACATGCCGTTGATCAGGGAAGAGCCACCCAGGCCCTTGCCGCGACCGCATTCCATACGGCGGCCGTCCATGTGTGGCTCTGGATCGGTCTCGTAGGCCCAGTTGTAGCGGCGGCCCTGCAGCGGGAACGCCAGCGCCGCAGGCATTTGCGTGCGGAAGTCGAAACGGTAGTCGGGGCCGCCGGCTTCCAGCAGCAGGACGGTGACGCCTTCGTCTTCGGTGAGACGGGTCGCCAGGGTGTTACCGGCGGAGCCGGCACCCACAATGATGTAATCGTATTCTTGGGACATTGGATGCACCCTCTTTTGAGATAGTCAGGTCGGGCCTCATCGCGGGCAAGCCCGGCTCCCACAGGGGAACGCATTCCAAATGTGGGAGCTGGCTTGCCTGCGATAGGGGCCTCACAGGCAACACAAAACTCGGGGTATCAGAACACCGAGGCGTAATCGCCCAGCTCAACCTGTACCGATTTGATGCGGGTGAAGTTGTTCAGCGAGCTGATGCCGTTCTCACGGCCCACACCGGATTGCTTGTAGCCACCGACCGGCATCTTCGCGTCGGACTCGCCCCAGGCGTTGATCCAGCAGATACCTGCTTCCAACTGATGAATCACGCGGTGGGCGCGGTTCAAGTCCTTGGTCACCAGGCCAGCGGCCAGGCCGAAGTCGGTGTCGTTGGCGCGGCGGATCACTTCTTCTTCGGTTTCGTAGGTCAGGATCGCCATGACTGGGCCGAAGATTTCTTCACGCACGATGGTCATGTCGTCAGTGCAGTCGGTGAACACGGTCGGGGCCACGAAGGCGCCTTTGGCGAAGTCGCCGTCGGTCAGGCGATCGCCGCCGCACAGCAGGCGGGCGCCTTGCTCTTTGCCCTTGGCGATGTAGCCCAGCACGCTTTCCATGTGTTGGAAGCTGACCAGCGGGCCGAAGTTGGTGTTTTCGTCTTGCGGGTTGCCGACGCGGATGCGTGCAACGCGCTCGGCGATCTTGGCTTCGAACGCTGCTTGCAGGTGCTTGGGCACGAACACACGGGTGCCGTTGGTGCAGACCTGGCCGGAGCTGTAGAAGTTGGCCATCATCGCGGTGTCGGCGGCGCGGTCGAGGTCGGCGTCGTCGAAGATGATCAGCGGGGACTTGCCGCCCAGTTCCATGGTCACGTCTTTGAGCGAGGAGCTCGACGCGCTGGCCATGACTTTCTTGCCGGTGTCAGTGCCGCCGGTGAACGAAACTTTCTCGATGCGCGGGTGCTCGGTCAGCCAGGTGCCGACTTCACGGCCGCTGCCGGTCAGTACGTTGAACACGCCCGCCGGAACGCCGGCTTCGGTGTAGATCTCGGCCAGTTTCAGGGTGGTCAGCGAAGTGACTTCGCTTGGCTTGAAGATCATCGCGTTGCCGGCGGCCAGGGCCGGTGCGGATTTCCACAGGGCGATCTGGATCGGGTAGTTCCATGCGCCGATACCGGCGACCACGCCCAGCGGCTCGCGGCGGGTGTAGACGAAGGAGGTGTCACGCAGCGGAATCTGCTCGCCTTCGATGGCCGGCACCAGGCCTGCGTAGTATTCCAGCACGTCGGCGCCGGTGACGATGTCGACGTACTTGGTTTCGGAGAAGGCTTTACCGGTGTCCAGGGTTTCCAGGGCGGCCAGCTCGTCGTTGCGCTCGCGCAGGATGTCGACGGCACGGCGCAGGATGCGCGAACGCTCCATGGCGGTCATCGCGGCCCAGATTTTCTGGCCTTTTTCAGCGCTGACCACGGCACGTTCAACGTCTTCTTTCGTCGCGCGTTGCACTTGGGCGAGAACTTCACCGTTAGCCGGGTTGATGGCGTCGAAGGTGGCATCGCTGCCAGCGTCGCTGTAGCCGCCGTCAATGTAGAGTTTTTGCAGTTCGAAACGGGCCATAAAGTCCTCGCAAGTGCATAAGTGGTTGGCGTTAACCGCCGAACAGTGGGCCATAAGGGTGTGGCAACACTGAGCGACAGCAGTTCAGGGGTTGAGCGGTTATGTGTGCTCTAACTCACCTGCATGGCCAATTGGAAATCCATGTATTCGTAAGCGATCCGTTGCGCCTGCTCCGTGTCGAAAGCGTCTCCCGACAGGGCGCCGCGCAACCACAAACCGTCGATCAGGGCCGCCAGGCCTCGGGCTGCTTTGCGTGCGCGGGGCAGCGGCAGCACTCGGCGAAACTGGCAGCACAGGTTGGAATACAGACGTTGATCGTTGATCCGCTGCAACCTGTGCAATGACGGGTGGTGCATGCTGGTGGCCCAAAAAGCCAACCAGGTTTTCATTGCCGGGCCGTTGACCTGGCTGGCGTCGAAGTTGCCTTCGATAATCACCTGGAGGTGCGCCCGTGGGCTGTCATCCTTCAGGGCACGCCTGCGTTCGTGGACGTTGTCGATCAGCGCGTTCATCAAGTAACGCATCGTCGCTGCGATCAGGCCGTTCTTGTCCTGAAAGTAGTGACTGATGATGCCGTTCGAGACGCCGGCCAAGCGGGCGATCAGCGCAATGCTGGCATCCCCCATCCCGACCTGATCGATGGCCGTCAACGTGGCTTCGATCAACTGCTGGCGGCGTATGGGTTGCATACCGACCTTGGGCATGTAGCACCTCTCCTTAGGCCTGCCGATGGGCGATAAACGTCCGTCGGCTTGATGGCCAGTCTATTTTGTTTTGATTGAACGTTCAATCAACAAAGAATAAGATCTGCGACAAATGGTCGCTGCCTACAGGTATTTCCTATAAATGGGCCGCGACATCTGACACCTGCAAAAATCCTTGAAACAGGCCGTATCAGGGCCTGGCCACCGCTTCGGCGGGGTTCAGGAATTTTCGGGGTGTCTTTATAACACCCGTCCGTCGACTGCCGAAAAATCGATGTCCCGGGATAACCGTTGCCTTGTGTTTCTCTCTCGCACTGCCCGGAGCATCTGCGCCATGAGTTCTGCCTCTCTTATAAAGACCCCGCCGGAAAAGGTCCGGGTCAACGGTTGGGTGTTCTACGCCTCCACCGCGCTGATTCTGTTGTTGACCGCCATTCTGATCATCGCCCCGCAGGAGGCCGGGCGCATGCTCGGCGTTGCACAGGCCTGGCTTTCCAAAAGCTTCGGCTGGTACTACATGGTGGTCATCGCTGCCTACCTGGTGTTTGTGGTGGGCCTGGCGTTTTCGTCCTACGGCAAGTTGAAACTGGGCAGCAAGGACGACACCCCGGACTTCAGCTACGGCGCCTGGGCCGGCATGCTGTTCTCGTCCGGCATTGGCATCTCGCTGCTGTACTTCGGTGCGTCCGAGCCTTTGGACCACTACTTCAACCCGCCTGAAGGCGCCGCCGCCAGCAATGGCGCCGCGCGCCAGGCGCTGCAGCTGACCTTCCTGCACTGGGGCCTGCATGGCTGGGCGATCTACGCCCTGGTCGGCCTGGCCGTGGCGTACTTTGCGTACCGCCACAACCAACCGCTGGCCTTGCGTTCGGCACTCTACCCACTGGTGGGCGAGCGTTGGGTGAAAGGTGCGGCCGGCCATGCAGTGGACGGCTTCGGCATGTTCGTGACCCTGCTGGGCCTGGTGACCAACCTGGGCATTGGCTCGATGCAAGTGTCGTCGGGGCTTGAAAACCTGTTCGGCATGCAGCACAGCAACACCAACCTGCTGATCGTGATCATTGTGATGAGCACCGTGGCGACCATCGCCGCCGTGTCGGGTGTGGAGAACGGCATTCGCCGCCTGTCCAACCTCAACATCGTGCTGTTCAGCGGCTTGCTGATCTTTGTGCTGCTGTTCGGTCCGACCTTGCACTTGCTCAACGGCTTTGTGCAGAACATCGGCGACTACATGAACGGCCTGGTGCTGAAAACCTTTGACCTTTATGTGTACGAAGGCGACGCCGACAAGACCGAGCGCTGGATGGGCCTGTGGACCCTTTTCTACTGGGCGTGGTGGATTTCCTGGGCCCCATTCGTCGGTATGTTTATCGCGCGTATTTCCCGTGGTCGTACGGTGCGTGAACTGGTGGCGGGCGTGCTGTTGATTCCACTGGGCTTCACCCTGGCGTGGCTGTCGATCTTCGGCAACTCGGCCCTGGACCTGGTGCTGAATCACGGTGCAGTGGAGTTGGGCAAGACGGCGCTGGAACAACCGTCCATGGCCATCTACCAACTGCTTGAGCATTACCCGGCGTCGAAAATCGTCATCGGTGTGTCGATCTTCGTAGGCTTCGTGCTGTTCCTGACCCCGGCGGATTCCGGCGCGGTGATGATGGCCAACCTTTCGTGCAAAGGCGGCAACGTGGACGAAGATGCGCCGCACTGGCTGCGGATCTTCTGGTCGGCGGTGATCACCCTGGTGACCATCGGCCTGCTGTTTGCCGGTAACTTCGAAGCCATGCAAACCATGGTGGTACTGGCAGGGCTGCCGTTCTCGGTGGTGCTGATCTTCTTCATGTTCGGCTTGCACAAAGCGATGCGCCAGGACGTGGCCATCGAACAAGAGCAGGCGCAACTGGCAGAGCGTGGCCGTCGTGGTTTCAGCGAGCGTTTGACTGCGCTGGACCTGCAACCGAGCCAAGGCACTGTGCAGCGTTTCATGGATAAGCACGTCACGCCAGCGCTGGAAGAAGCCGCGAGCGCTCTGCGTGAGCAGGGCCTCGAAGTGCAGACCTTGCTCGGTAAGTCCAAGCGCTGCATCGGTGTGCGTATCGAGATGGAAGAGGGTAACCCGTTTGTCTACGAAGTGAGCCTGGATGCTTACTCGTCGGCACCGACCGACCTGCCCGAGGAAGAGCGCACCCGTTACTACCGGGCCGAGGTCTACCTGCACAACGGACCTCAGGAATACGACCTGATGGGCTTTACCCAGGAACAGATCACCCGGGACGTGCTCGATCAGTTTGAAAGCCATCGGCAGCTCCTTGGCCGTGTCTATAGCTGATGATTGAGCTGTGCGGCGCCGTCACTGGTGCCGCTGGTTCATGATTGAAATGAGGTCAACTGTGGGAGCTGGCTTGCCTGCGATAGCTATGTTGGATTCACGATTGCTATCGCAGGCAAGCCAGCTCCCACATTGACCCAGTTTCTTCATTGAGGGTTGTGGGGCTGGTCTAGCCCAGGTTCTTGCCCAGCAAGGCATGGTACAGCTCGCTGTCCCCCAGAATCCCCACCACCTGGTTGTTGTCATGCAACACCAGCTTGTTCCCGGTGTGATAACGAATCTGCAGCGCATCGCGCATACCGATGTTCGAATCCACCAGCGTCGGTATCCGGCCCAAACCTTCCACCGCTTGCCCCGGCGCCCAGTTCTGCAGGTTCATCACCGCGCCATTCTGGCGGGCACCCTTGATGGTGTTGCCTTCGGCCAGGTCCAGCCACGAGTCGCCGCCCGGGTCCAGGCACACCGAACCGTTGACGCGTTTGCAGTTGTCCAGGGTGCGCATCAGGCTGCGGCCGCACAGCACGTTCAGCGGGTTGGTATGGGCGACGAAGGTGCGCACATAGTCATCGGCCGGGTTCAGCACGATCTCTTCCGGCACGCTGTACTGGATGATCTTGCCGTCTTTCATGATCGCGATACGGCTGCCAAGCTTGAGTGCTTCGTCGAGGTCGTGGCTCACGAACACGATGGTCTTGCTCAGCTTGCGTTGCAGTTCCAGCAGCTCGTCCTGCAGGCCCTGGCGGATCAGCGGGTCGAGGGCGGAGAAGGGTTCGTCCATCAGCAGGATATCGGCGTCCATCGCCAACGCACGGGCCAGGCCCACGCGCTGCTGCATGCCACCGGACAGCTCATCCGGCTTCTTGTTGCGCCACTGGGTCAGGCCCACCAGCTCGAGTTTTTCATCCACCAGCTTGCGCCGGTCTTTCTCCGGACGGCCCTGCATCTCAAGGCCGAAGCTGATGTTCTCGCGCACCGTCAGCCACGGCATCAGGGCGAACTTCTGGAACACCATGGCAATGCGCTTGGTGCGCATCATTTTCAGCTCGGCGGGGGTGCAGGAGGCGATGTCGATCTGGCGACCTTCATGCTCCACGAACAACTGGCCGCGGCTGACGGTGTTGAGGCCGTTGATGCAACGCAGCAAGCTCGACTTGCCCGAGCCCGACAGGCCCATCAGCACGCAGATCTCGCCTTTCTCGATGTCCAGGCTGGCCTTTTCAACGCCAACGATCTGCCCAGTCTTTTTCAGGATCTCGTTGCGGTGCATCCCCTGGTCCAGCAGCTTGAGCGCTTCGCGTGGGTCCTTGGAGAAGATCACATCGACATTGTCGAATCGGATAATGCTCATGCATCACCCCCTACTTTGGCGTCGGGTTGTTTGCAGATGCGGTCGAGCATGATGGCCAGCAACACGATTGCCAGGCCGGCTTCAAAGCCCAGGGCGATGTCGGCGGTGTTCAGTGCGTTGACCACCGGTTTGCCGAGGCCGTCGGCGCCGACCAGGGCCGCGATCACCACCATCGACAACGACAGCATGATGCATTGGGTAATGCCGGCAGCGATGCTCGGCATGGCGTGGGGCAGTTCAATGCGCGAGAGCAACTGACGGCGCGAGCAGCCAAAGGCCTTGCCGGCGTCCATCAACTCTTGCGGTACATCACGGATACCCAGGTAGGTCAGGCGGATAGGCGCGGCAATCGCGAACACCACCGTGGAAATCAACCCAGGCACCACACCCAGCCCGAAGAGGGTCAGGGTAGGGATGAGGTAGACGAAGGTCGGTACGGTCTGCATCAGATCGAGCACCGGCCGCATCATGGTGTAGAACATCGGTTTGTGCGCGGCAACAATGCCCAGCGGCACGCCGATGACCACGCAGACCAGGGTGGCGAACAACACCTGCGCGAGGGTTTCCATGGTTTCCTGCCAGTACCCCAGGTTCAGGATCAGCAGGAAGGAGGCGATGACAAAAACAGTCAGGCCCCATTTGCGTTGAATGAAGTGAGCCAGCAGTGCAATCAGACCGATCAATGCCAGTGGATTGAACCAGGTCAGCGCAAACGTCACGCCGTGGATCATCGTTTCCAGTGTCGATGCGATTGCGTCGAAGTAGTTGGCGCCATGTTTGGTCAACCATTCGACGAAGGCAGCGATGTACTGGCCTAGTGGGATTTTCTGTTCAGTCAGCATGGTAGTGAATGTCCACATGCGAAAGGGAAAACATCCCGGGGCAGCGCACCGCCCCGGGGTCAGCGATTACTTGGCGAGATAAGCTTTAACGGCCTCCAGACCTGGTTTGCCATCAACGGTGGTGACACCGGCGAGCCAGGTGTCGAGCACTTGCGGGTTGGCCTTGAGCCAGGCCTTGGCGGCGACGTCGGGTTTCTGTTTGTCGTCCAGGACTTTACCCATCAGGGTGCTTTCCATGTTCAGGGTGAACACCAGGTTTTTCAGCAGCTGGCCAACGTTGCTGCATTCCTGGGTGTAACCCTTGCGGGTGTTGGTGTAGATGGTGGCCTGGCCGTAGTTGGGGCCGAACGAATCGTCACCCCCGGTCAGGTACTTCATCTTGAAGCGGGTGTTCATCGGGTGCGGTTCCCAGCCGAGGAACACGATTGCCTGGTCGCGCTTGGTGGCGCGTTCCACTTGCGACAGCATCCCGGCTTCGCTGGACTCGACCACTTTGAAGCCAGCGGTTTTCAGGCCGAAGGCATCTTTGTCGATGAGGGTCTGGATGGTGCGGTTGCCGTCGTTACCCGGCTCGATGCCGTAGATCTTGCCGCCCAGCTCATCCTTGAATTTGGCGATATCGGCGAAATCTTTAAGGCCTTTGTTGTACAGCGCCTCGGGCACCGCCAGGGTGTACTTGGCGTTTTCGAGGTTGGCGCGGACGGTTTCCACGGTGCCGGCATCACGGTACTGCTTGATGTCGTTTTCCATGGTCGGCATCCAGTTGCCGAGGAAGATGTCCATGTTCTTGCCGTCAGCCAGGGACTTGTAGGTCACTGGCACCGAAATCATCGTGGTGCGGGGCTTGTAGCCCAGGCCCTTGAGGACTTCGCTGGTGGTCGCGGTCGTGACGGTAATGTCGGTCCAGCCGACATCGGAGAAGTTGACGGTCTGACATTGTGCCGGTTCTGCAGCGTGCGCCAGGACTGGCAGACTCAACATGGCGGCCAACAACAACGAGGGTGAACCTTTCATGGGGCTAGACTCCTGTGTTTTTTCTGGCGGCGTTCGCCGCGCTTTATAGGTGTTGCGGTTGGTGCGTGCGACAACAGCTCTGGCACGGTGCCTTGCAAACGAGTCGAGACTGATCATGTACCAGTGAAAATCTGACGCCTACAGGGGGCGTCGTATCCAGTACAGGGATGGTCGTATCCAGTGTCGGTGACGTCGCTTACAGATTTTTTCCACGGCAAAACTGCGGTTTTTACCGATCTGCACCGCTAAAAACGGCCAAAACAAGTGATCGAACGCGAGCGACGTTACTGAGCATGGTCACGTCGGTGTGAGACGCCGTGATGACGGATAAAAGCTAGATGATGCCGCCATCTGGGCGATCTGAGCGTAGCAGCTCCTTGGTGCCTGGCCTGTTCACCCGAGGAGTTGCACGGCAATGGCTATCAGTGTTTTCGACCTGTTCAAGATCGGCATCGGGCCTTCGAGTTCTCACACCGTCGGCCCCATGCGCGCCGCGGCATTGTTCGTCCAGGCACTGCGTGAACGTGAATGGTTGGAACAAGTGCGGCGCGTCGAAGTTCAGCTCTATGGCTCGCTGTCCGCCACGGGCATCGGCCATGGCAGCGACACCGCCACCATCATGGGCTTGATGGGGGAATGGCCGGATGCAATCGACCCCTCGCAGATCGGCCTGCGTATTCACACTCTGCGCGAAACCGACACGCTGCTGCTGGACGGGCGTTTGCCGGTGCCGTTCGTGTGGGCGCGGGACATGCGCCTGCTCGACGAAAACCTGCCGTTCCATCCCAACGCCATGACCCTGGTGGTGTATGGCGATGACGGCGAGCTGCACCGCGACACCTACTATTCAGTCGGCGGCGGTTTTGTGGTGGATGAAGCTCAGGCGCAAAGCGGCGTGGCCGACATGGACCGCACCGAGTTGCCTTACGACTTTTCCAGCGCGGTGGAGCTGCTGCAGCTGTGCAAGACCCACAACCTGCGCGTGGCCGAGTTGATGATGGCCAACGAAAAGGTGTGGCGCTCTGAAGAAGAGATCCGCAGCGGCCTGATGAAGCTCTGGCGCGCCATGCAAGATTGCGTGGAACAAGGCCTCAAGCACGAAGGCATCCTGCCCGGTGGCCTGAACGTGCGCCGGCGTGCGGCCAAGTTGCATCGCAGCCTGCAGGAATTGAACAAGCCCAATGTGATCGGTTCGACCTTGAGCGCCATGGAATGGGTCAACCTGTTCGCCCTGGCGGTCAACGAAGAAAACGCGGCCGGTGGGCGCATGGTCACCGCACCGACCAATGGCGCGGCGGGGATCATCCCGGCGGTGCTGCACTACTTTATGAAGTTCAGCGAGGACGTCACCGAAGCCAACGTGGTCGACTACCTGCTCGGCGCGGCGGCGGTGGGCATCCTGTGCAAGAAAAACGCCTCGATCTCCGGCGCCGAAGTGGGCTGCCAGGGCGAGGTGGGTTCGGCGTGCGCCATGGCTGCGGCCGGGCTGGCGGAGATCCTCGGCGCCACGCCGGAGCAATTGTGTAACGCCGCTGAAATCGGTTTGGAACATAACCTCGGCCTTACCTGCGACCCGGTGGGCGGGTTGGTGCAGGTGCCGTGCATCGAGCGTAATGCGATTGCGGCGGTGAAGGCGATCAACGCTGCGCAGATGGCCTTGCGCGGGGATGGCCAGCATTTCATCTCCCTGGACCGGGTGATCCGCACCATGCGCGATACCGGGGCGGACATGCATGACAAGTACAAAGAGACATCGCGGGGTGGGTTGGCGGTGAGTGCCGTGGAATGTTGAGCCTTTGAAATGGCTATCGCCGGCAAGCCGGCTCCTACAGGAGTGCGCGTTCCATTGTAGGAGCCCGGCTTGCCGGCGATAGCGTCAGCCCAGGCAACACTGCTCATAAAGTGAACACCCGGATCCAAAAGCGCCACCTTTTAGCGCGTCGCAAACAGATAAGTAGCTCCCAAACGATTTCCCGCCTGACCCCTCGTCATCCGCGCTTGCGGTGACAGACTTCTCCCACACCCGCAAAGCGCCTTCCCACAAGTGCTACCGATCTGCTCACACCCCTCAGGTAGGCCTGCTCCTACGCCCATTTCGGGTCATATCCCGCACATACCGCGCGGGCTTATATAGACGCGTCATGAGGTCGTTTTTAGGAGTTATTGGACGGCCATTCAATTTTAGGCATGGCATTTGCTCTATCAATTCAAAGCCTCGTTCTGTGTCGCAGACGAGCGCAATAACAAGAGCCTCGCCTGAGGCCATCACCCGCTTTGTGTGAGGAGATACCGCGATGACGTCGTTCAACTCCGGGGCCCAACCCCAGAACCGTGCGCCTCAATCCATCGGCTTTTTGCTGCTGGACAATTTCACGCTGATTTCCCTGGCTTCCGCAGTCGAACCGCTGCGCATGGCCAACCAACTCTCCGGCCGCGAGTTGTATCGCTGGACCACCTTGAGTGTTGACGGAAACCAGGTGTGGGCCAGCGACGGTCTGCAGATCACCCCCGATGCCTCCATGCACAAAGCCCCAGCCCTGGACACCGTGATTGTGTGCGGCGGCGTGGGTATCCAACGTACCGTGACCCGTGAGCACGTGTCGTGGCTGCAAAGCCAGGCGCGCCAGTCCCGCCGCCTTGGCGCGGTGTGCACCGGCAGCTGGGCCCTGGCCTGCGCCGGGTTGCTGGATGGGTTCGATTGCAGCGTGCACTGGGAATGCCTGGCGTCGATGCAGGAAGCCTTCCCCCGCGTGGCCATGAGCACACGCCTGTTCACCCTCGACCGTAACCGCTTCACCAGTTCGGGCGGCACCGCGCCGCTGGACATGATGCTGCACCTGATCAGCCGCGACCACGGCCGTGAACTGTCGGCCGCCATCTCTGAGATGTTCGTGTACGAACGCATCCGCAACGAACAGGACCACCAGCGTGTGCCGCTCAAGCACATGCTCGGCACCAACCAGCCGAAGCTGCAGGAAATCGTCGCGCTGATGGAAGCCAACCTGGAAGAGCCGATCGACCTGGACGAACTGGCGGTGTATGTCGCCGTGTCCCGTCGTCAGCTGGAGCGCCTGTTCCAGAAATACCTGCACTGCTCGCCGTCGCGCTACTACCTCAAGCTGCGCCTGATCCGTGCTCGGCAGTTGCTCAAGCAAACGCCGATGTCGATCATCGAAGTGGCGTCGGTGTGCGGGTTTGTCTCCACGCCGCACTTCTCCAAGTGCTACCGCGAATACTTCGGCATTCCGCCACGGGATGAGCGCGTAGGCTCCAACACCACCCAACAGGTGGCGATGATGCCGATTCCGCAGGCGCTGGTGTTGTCACCGTTGTCGGGGCCGATGTCGGCGTTGAGCCAGGCGCGTAATGAGTCGACGTTTGCCAGCGTAAGGCTTTAGACCGAGTCGCCTTCATCGCAGGCAAGCCAGCTCCCACAGTTGGAACGCATTCCCCTGTAGGAGCTGGCTTGCCAGCGATAGCAATCTATCAGGCGCCAGAGTTCTGCTTGAACTGCACCAACGCCGGCAACAACTGCTTGTCGATCGCCTGGCGCACCGCCGGCAAAATCGTCGCACTGCCGGTGTACATCTGTTCCACCATGCCCTTGAGTGCCTTGGCCCGAGCCGCACTCAAGCCGCGTACCGCGCACTCGCAAGCCTGCTCGGCGGTGGCGCCGCTGGACACTTCAAAACCCAGCGAGCGCAGGTGGCCCAGCAGGTCATCCTGGTCAATCAAATCCGCGTGCATCATGGCGTTTTTCCTGGTGTAGGGAGCGGGGTCTGACCTCGATTCTGGTAGCCCCCCGAGCGGTCGGCAAGGGCAGAATCAACGAATGCCTCAGATGGCTATGAGCATGTCGTTTTCGGGCCATTTACCGACAGCAGTAATAGGCACACTGAATGCCAGGCAAGCACCTTGAAGGTTTGGTCACCCTCGGGATGTCACGCTCACACCAAGCGCTCTGCCCCGATCCAGTCACGGCTGGGTTGGGGCTTTTTTTGCCTGGGTTTTGGGGTGTTTGTACCAGCCTCATCGCAGGCAAGCCAGCTCCCACATTTGACCGAGTTCCACCTTTGGAATGCATTCCCCTGTGGGAGCTGGCTTGCCTGCGATGGCTGCACCTCGGTCTACCGTTGCAATACCAATATCCGCGACAACAACTCATCCCGATCGATATAGCACCCCTGAAAATGCCGCGCCCCGGACGCCGGGTCGAATGCATTACGCGCATGCAACGTCCGGCGGTTATCAAAGCACCACAACTCACCCGGATTCAGGCGCTGTACCACGCGGAAACGCTCCTCCCGCGTCATCGCAATAAACCGCCGATACGCGCGGTACAGCAAAGGCATCTGCTCCACGCTGGCCTCGAACGGCCCGCGTAGAAAGTTAGCCATGCGGATCTCCGCCACTTCGCCCAGGGCATCCAGCGCAATGATCGTCGCGAGCCGGCGGTAGTCGCTGTGGCGGTCCTTGTTGCGAAATTCCACGGGGATCTCACAGAGGGCGCGAAACGCCTCGGGGTCTTCGTTGCGCAGGGCCTGAGCGATGGCAAACCCGTCGACAAAAATGCTCTCGCCACCGTCGGCGTCGTTCACCAGGCAATGCAGGAATTGCAGGCCCGGCTGCAGCTCCCGCGTCGGCAAATCACTGTGCAGCGGCAGGTTGAACGCGGTGTAGGCATTGCTGTCGGCATCGGCCTTGGATTGCACGTTGAACAGCACGCCGAAGTTGCTCTCGCGGATGAACGAAATGCGCTTGGCGATGAACGCCAGTGAGCCGGGCTCGGTGGGCACGCCACGGATTTGCGTCAGGCCGGTGTCGCGCAGGGCCAGCAGCCACTGCAGCAACGCGTCGGAGTCTTGCATGACGGCTGCATAGTCGAAAATCGGCAGCTCGAAACGGCTGTCCCACAGCTGGGATTTGGGTTTTGCCGCACGCCGTTCGGCACGGGACTCATCGTCGTAGGCGTGAGCCCGCAACCAGCCAGGGTCGTACCGGCTGTGGTGGCCGCCACTCCATTCCACGCTCAGGTCACCTTGCACGATGTGCGCGCTGATTGCGGTGAGCTGCTCGTCTACATCGACGATCTCCAGCACCTGCTCGCGGGTCACGCTGTACACGCAGTGCGCGCACGGGCAGTTGTCCCGCAGCCACTGATGATGGAAAGGGCTGACCCGCCCATCGGCCCAGCGCACACGAATCTGATCGTCGAGCACCTGGACCTCGTCGAGGTCACAGATCTTCGGGTAGGTACGGAAATCGGCAACAGCGGCGGCGGTTTGCATGGTGGCTCCTTGTTTTTATTTTTTGGGTGGCAGTCCAATCACTCGGCCAAGCAGGGCGGGGCGTGGCAGGTCGGCCTGTTCTGCGCTGATGGCCGTGAGTTTTTCCAGCGTGGCCTCGGTGAACGGCGCGGAGTGCGGGCCGGCGAGGTCGACGTGCAGCAGCATCTGTTCGTTGCCCGCCAATTCC
The DNA here is from genome assembly GCF_059419385.1 of Pseudomonas sp. GW821-FHT05H12. Taxonomy (NCBI): domain Bacteria; kingdom Pseudomonadati; phylum Pseudomonadota; class Gammaproteobacteria; order Pseudomonadales; family Pseudomonadaceae; genus Pseudomonas; species Pseudomonas sp. GW821-FHT05H12. The sequence goes on from NZ_JBWKRS010000013.1 coordinate 28,061, forward strand.
TTCTCGTCGCCTACGAGGTGCAGGCTGTGATAGAGGTGCAGGCGCTTGGCGTCATGGGCGATGAGTTGGGTGTGCACCTCCACCTCGGCGCCAAGTTTCACTTCGTGCAGGTAGTTCAGGTGCAGCTCGAGGGTGAACAGCGAATGACCGCTGGCTTCGCGGTTTTCGCTGTCCAGGCCCAGGGTGTCCATCAGTGCGTCGGTGGCGTAGCTGAAGATCAGCAGATAGAACGCATCGCGCAGATGGCCGTTGTAGTCCACCCAGTCGGGCTGGATGTGGGTGGTGTAGGTCGTCAGTGCAGGCATGACATAAATTCCGGGTAGGTACTCGGTCAACTGTAGGAGCCGGCTTGCCGGCGATGGCGTCCTTGAGGGGGCTATCGCCGGCAAGCCGGCTCCTACAGGGATCAACAGCGGTTATTCAGCGAATGTCATACCGTGCTTTTCCTTGGTGGTCTTCACCGCTTCCAGCACCGCCAGCAGGCAATCATCACGATAGCGTTCCAGCGCCGAAATGCTGTGCTTGCCCAACTGATCGCTGGTGCCGTCCACCACGTCATCGATCAACTTGTCGGTCAGCTCCGGCGCCGGCAGGTAGGTCCATGGCAGTTGCAGCGCCGGGCCGAATTGCGCCATGAAGTGCCGCATACCGGCATCGCCGCCAGCCAGGGTGTAGGTCAGGAAGGTGCCCATGAACGACCAGCGCAGGCCGGCGCCAAAGCGGATCGCGTCGTCGATTTCGCCGGTGGTGGCCACGCCGTCATTCACCAGGTGCAGCGCCTCGCGCCAGAGCGCTTCGAGCAGGCGGTCGGCGATGAAGCCGGGGACTTCCTTGCGCACGTGCAGCGGGCGCATGCCAAGGGATTCATACACCTTGATCGCGGCTTGAATGGCCTCCGGTGCAGTGTTCTTTCCGCCCACCACTTCCACCAGCGGCAGCAGGTAAACCGGGTTGAACGGGTGGCCGACCACGCAGCGTTCCGGGTGGGTCGATCCTTCGTAGAACTCGCTTGGCAACAGGCCGGACGTGCTGGAGCCGATCAATGCGTTGGGCTTGGCCGCGGCGCTGATCTTGCTGTGCAATTCCAGCTTCAGCTCGAGACGTTCCGGAGCGCTTTCCTGGATGAAGTCGGCGTCTTTCACGCACTCCTCGATGGTGGCGACAAAGCGCAGGCGGTCCTGGGAGGCACCCGGCGCCAGGCCTTGTTTCTCCAGGGCGCCCCAGGCATTGGCGACGCGTTTGCGCAGCGCAGCTTCGGCGCCGGGCGCCGGGTCCCAGGCCACGACGTCCAGGCCATGGGCCAGGGCGCGGGACACCCAGCCGCTGCCGATGACACCGCTGCCGAGGGCGGCGAAGGTTTTGATTTCGGTGATAAAGCTCATGGCATATTCCTGAATGGAGGCAGTGTAGGAGCCGGCTTGCCGGCGATGGCGTCAGAGGCATCGCCACAGGCATGAGGGCCTCATCGCCGGCAAGCCGGCTCCTACAGGGTTGGTTGTGTTCTGAAAGGATCAGCCGCGCTTGGTCAGGCCCATCTTCACGCGGCCTTCGGCCGGGGTCATGACTCGTGCGCCCAGGCGGCTGAGGATTTCACTGGCGCGCTCCACCAGTTGGCCGTTGGTGGCGAGCACGCCTTTGTCCAGCCACAGGTTGTCTTCCAGGCCGACCCGCACGTTGCCGCCCAGCAGCACCGCTTGCGCGGCCATCGGCATTTGCATGCGACCGATGCCGAAGCCTGCCCACACGGCGTTGGCCGGCAGGTTATCGACCATGGCTTTCATGGTGGTGGTGTCGGCTGGTGCGCCCCATGGGATGCCCAGGCACAGTTGGAACAGCGGGTCGTCCAGCAGGCCTTCCTTGATCATCTGCTTGGCGAACCACAGGTGGCCGGTGTCGAAGATTTCCAGCTCGGCCTTCACGCCCAGCTCCTGGATGCGTTTGGCGCCGGCGCGCAGTTGCGCAGGGGTGGAGACGTAAATGGTGTCGCCATCGCCGAAGTTCAGGGTGCCGCAGTCCAGGGTGCAGATTTCTGGCAGCAGCTCTTCCACATGGGCCAGGCGGGTCAGCGGGCCGACCAGGTCGGTGTTGGGGCCGAACTCCATCGGGTTCTCGCCGCCACCGATCTCCAGGTCGCCGCCCATGCCGGCGGTGAGGTTGACGATGATGTCGATGTCGGCCTCGCGGATGCGCTCCATCACTTCGCGGTACAGGGCCACGTCGCGGCTGAACTTGCCGGTTTGTGGGTCACGCACATGGCAGTGCACAACCGTGGCGCCGGCCTTGGCGGCTTCTACCGCCGCAGCAGCGATTTGTTTGGGAGTGACCGGCACGTGTGGGCTTTTGCTGGTCGTGTCGCCAGCACCGGTGAGTGCGCAGGTGATGATGACGTCGTGGTTCATGAGGCGGTTCCTTACAGGCGGGCGTAATGGTGCCGTTCGCAGCCAGGAGCGGCTGCGAAGCGGTGATTCAAATCAGGTTATTTGCTGGTCAATTGCAGGTTGGCGGCGGCCGGCTTGCCGTCGAAGGTGGTCACGCCTTCCAGCCAGCGGGCCTGGTCTTGCGGGTGATCCTTGAGCCACTGCTTGGCGGACTCGATGGCGTCCTTGTGGTCCAGCAACGGCTGCATCATCCGGCTCTCGTCGGCGGCGGTGAAGGTGAGGTTGGTCAGCAACTTGTGGATGTTCGGGCACTGTTCGGCGTAGGTCGGCGACGTGACGCTCCACACGGTGGCCATGCCTTCGTTCGGGCCCAGGGCGTCGTCGCTGCCGGTGAGGTAAGTCATGGCGACGTTGACGTTCATCGGGTGCGGCGCCCAGCCGAAGAACACCACGGCTTCCTTGCGGCGAACGGCGCGGTCGACGGCGGCGAGCATGCCGGCTTCGCTGGACTCCACCAGCTGGAACTTGCCCAGGCCGAATTGGTTCTTGGCGATCATCGCCTTGATCTGGGTGTTGGCGCCCGAGCCGGGTTCGATGCCGTAGATCTTGCCGCCCAGTTCTTTTTCGAACTTGGCGATGTCGGCAAAGGTCTTCAAACCCTTGTCGGCCAGGTAAGTCGGCACGGCCAGGGTGGCGCGCGCATCTTCCAGGCTCGGCTTGTCGAGGACCTTGACCTGCTTGGCGTCGACGAACGGGGTGATGGTCTGGGTCATCAGCGGGTTCCAGTAGCCCAGGAACAGGTCCAGGCGTTGGTCACGGATGCCGGCGAAGATGATTTGCTGGGAGGCGCTGGTCTGTTTGGTCTTGTAGCCGAGGCCGTCGAGCAACACTTGGGTCATGGCGCTGGTGGCGATTACGTCGGTCCAGTTCACCACGCCCATGCGCACGTTCTGGCAGGACGCCGCGTCGGCGGCCAGTACGTTCGTGCTCAAGATGGCGCTGGCGCTGAGTGCAAGCACGCAGCGGCTGATCAGTCGGTTCATGGTGGATCCCTCGGCAGGTCGTTATTGTGGGGTCCGGCGTCTTTGTGCGCCGTGAGGCCAAGTTACGTACCTTCGCAGGCGACAAAACGCACGGCGGCGACCAGCTCTTGCACTGCAGCGACCTGCCCCCTTGAATCCACCCGAGAACGGGAGTATCACAGTGCCACGCTGCCCGTCCTACGAGAGCGCCACCATGTCCCAGGATTTCTACTTTTTGCTGATGCCGGGCTTCTCGGCCATTGGCTTTATCTCTGCGCTGGAACCGCTGCGGGTGGCCAACCGCTTTCGTGGCGAGCTGTACCGCTGGCATGTGTTGAGTGCCGACGGCGGCGCGGTGCTGGCGAGCAACGGCATGTCGGTCAACGCCGACGCTGCGCTGGAGCCACTGAAAAAAGGTGCGACGTTGTTAGTGGTGGCGGGTTTCGAACCGCTGCAGTTCGCCACGCCCGCCCTGGAGCACTGGCTGCGCCGCCTCGATCACGACGGCGTGACCCTGGGCGCCATCGACACCGGCGCCTGCGTGCTTGCCGAAGCTGGCCTGCTCGACGGCCATCGCTTGACCCTGCATTGGGAAGCCATCGACGCCTTCAAGGAATCTTATCCACTGCTCACCGTGACCCAGGAACTGTTCGAGATCGACCGCCGTCGCATCACCTGCGCCGGCGGGACGGCCTCCATCGACCTGATGCTCGACCTGATCGCCCAGGCCCATGGCCCGGAACTGGCGATCCAGGTGTCCGAGCAGTTCGTGCTCGGCCGCATTCGCCCGCGCAAAGACCACCAGCGCATGCAGATTGCCACACGCTATGGCATCAACAACAAAAAGCTGGTGCAGGTGATTGGTGAGATGGAGCAGCACACCGAGCCGCCCTTGAGCACCCTGGCCCTGGCGGAAGCGATCAAAGTGACGCGCCGCCAGCTGGAGCGCCTGTTCCGCCTGCATTTGAACGACACACCCAGCAACTTCTACCTCGGCCTGCGCCTGGAAAAAGCCCGGCAGCTCTTACGTCAAAGCGACATGAGCGTGCTGGAAGTGAGTATTGCCTGCGGGTTTGAGTCGCCGTCGTATTTCACGCGCAGTTATCGGGCGCGGTTTGCCAAGTGCCCGAGGGAGGATCGGCGACGGGAGGTAGTTTGACGGGCAATTATAGTCAATTATACTCATGACTATAATTTATAGTCCTTTGAATAATTGAGTATAAAACCATGTCCAAGCACAGCGGCTTTGTATTCCGCCGCCCCGCCCTGGCTAGCAGCATTGCCGACGGCCTGGTGGGGGCTGGCATTCAGGATTTCACCTCTGGCCTGTTTCTCGCAGCGCCGCGCCGAACAGGCAAAAGTACTTTTTTGCGTGAAGACCTCATCCCGGAGTGTCAGCTTCGAGGCTGGCTGGCCGTGTATGTCGACCTGTGGGCGGACAAAGAGAAAGATCCGGCAGAGTTGATTGCCAGCGCAATTGCCGCCGCGCTGGTGCCCTACGAAAAGGGCATTCGCAAGCTGGCCAAGAACATTGGCATCGAAAAGCTGAGCTTTCTGCGGACGCTGTCCTGGGATTTCAGCAAGCCTCAGTTGCCTGTTGGCGCGACGTTGACCCAGGCGCTGGAGCTGCTGCATCACGCGGCGGAAAAACCCGTTGTGCTGGTCATTGATGAAGCGCAGCACGCGCTGACCAGCGATTCAGGCATCAACGCGATGTTCGCGTTGAAGGCCGCCCGGGATCAGCTCAACCAAGGGCGTGATGAGGAGGGCAGTGGGTTGCACCTGGTGTTCACCGGCTCCAACCGCGACAAGCTGGCCCACTTGGTGCTGGGCAAAAGCCAGCCGTTCTTCGGTTCCAGCATCACGCCGTTTCCGCTGTTAGGCAAAGCGTTCACCCAGGCCTACACCGCGCACCTCAACGCGAATCTGGCCAAGACTAACCAGTTCAACGCTGCCGACATCGATGAGGCCTTTGAGTTGGTGGGCCGTCGTCCCGAGATGCTGCGCACCATTATTGGTGAAGTGGCGTTGGAACTGGGCGAGGCGAGCAACCTGGGCCAACTGCTGCACAGCCGAGCCGAGTTGCTGCGCGCAGGTGTGTGGACCGAGTTTGAAAGCGCCTGGAACAACCTCACTATTCCCCAGCGTGCCGTGCTGGACGTGATGGTGGAGCGTTCGCAAAACAACGAGCCGTTTGCGCCGTTTACCGACAGCACCCTCGCGGCGGTCAGCAAGGCGTTGGAAGAGATGGGCAGCGATGTAGTGCCGGGCACCCAGACGATTCAGGCTTGCATTGATGCCCTGCGGGATAAGGAGTTGGTGTGGAAGTCGAGCCGGGGCGGGTATGCCCTGGAGGACAAGACGTTTGGAGATTGGCTGAAGCACAAGCGCCGTACACCTGACTAAGGGACAACTCAAATCAAATGTGGGAGCTGGCTTGCCTGCGATGGCGGTGGGTCAGCGCGATAGATGTCAACTGATGTACCGCTATCGCAGGCAAGCCAGCTCCCACAGTGGATAGGTGGTGTGGCTTATTTTTTCAGCAGGGCCGAACACGCCGCTTTGTAGGCTTCATGCTGGTACTTGTTCAGCGTCGCCGGCAACTCGAAGTTGTGCTTCTTGTTCTGCGCATTAATGGTCTGCGGCGACAGCAGCGTCACCTCCACACCGTCCAGCAACTGAAACACCCCTTCAATCTTGAACGTGGTCGGGCCACCGGCGAACTCGCCTTTCTTGCTGCGCTTCTTGATGGCGATTCGCTCGATGGCGTTGTCCTGTACGAACGCCTTCACCTGGGCGGCGAAGGCTTTGACGTTGGCCGCTTCATCGTCGTCTTCCAGGGCGATTTTCTTGGTGGCCAGGGTGACATGGGCCAGCGCTCCGTTGTCCAGGGAAGCGACAGCGATGATGGCTTCGCTGCCTTTGATTTCGATGCCGCAGAGAGTCATTTTCGAGCCTATGGAATGAGAGGGGGTCAGTAATAGCGATCTTCGGCTTTGTGCTGATAGATCCGGTGCACGGTCCACAGGATCAGCATCCAGCACACAATCATCAAGCCGCTGCTGGCGCTCATGATGTAGAAATTAGGCGAACTCGAATGAAAGTTGGCCTTGATGTTATGCACCGTTGGAAACCATTTTGAATACACCACGGCGACCTCGTCGCCGACTTCGTAACCAGGGTCTTCAACGAAGCTGCTGTTATTCACCATGCCGTCTTCGCGTTGGCCTTCATGGCTGAACGAGTAATAAACGTTGGTGCTTGTGTTTCGCGGGCCGACGCTTTCGAGTTGAGTGATTTCCCCAACGGCTTCTACGGGGGCTGCCTTGATCAGTCCGTGTGGTGCACCCCGGCTGACCGACAGGGACAGCATCAGTGACAGTATCAATGTGAATATAAACAGCAGAACAGCGCGCGTGAACAGGTAATCCCGTTCCGCTTCGCGGGCGTAATACATGTGAATTCCTTTTCAACGTTCCAAGCGGTGTTAAGCCTGTTATTCCTGTCCGATCGACTCCAAAAACTCCGACCGCTCATCACTCATCCGCGCCAGGCAGTCGTTCTGCTGGATGGCGTATTCCTTGGTGCCGTTCACTGCCGGGAAGGTGTCCACGGCGCAATCGGCATCACGCAGTTTTTCCCACTTCTGCTGGGCATCCTTCAGACGAGCGGTAATGTCGGCGAGCTGCGACTTGTTGCTGCCGTAGGTCGAACCCATGCGTTCGAGCAGGCCTTGGTAGTTGTCCTTGAGCAATTGCTCGGCGGTGGTTTTGTTGTAGGTGGCGCATTCCAGGGTTTGCTTGTCGTTTTCGATGCCATCGCACGGCGTGTTGTCGGTGTCTTCAGCCGCGTGTGCGGTGGTTGCGATGAGTGCCAAAGCCAGGAAAATCGATTTCATTGCGCCGTCTCATATCAGGTGATGCGGAATTCTGGCCCAAGCGTAAGACAAATAACAGCTGCCAGTCAGACGTGTCTTGATGCCCTTTGTCGCGGATTGACGCTTTCGACAACTCCCAGAGGATGTACGTACGATTCCAGAGTCAGCTATCAAGCCCTCGATGGAATTGGTCGTATAGGTCTGCGTACATTTTTCCCAAGATATATTGCTTGTACTCGTTGCGTTCAAACCGCAGTAGCCGTGCTTTCAGGTAGGCGTCCTCGATCTTTAGTGGACCGCCGCTTTTGTCAGCATCTTCATCAGGCATGTTTTTGATGACCTTTTGGTTTCCTAACAGCGCCTCAATTTCCACCTGTGAGGCAATAAAGTCGACCCCTTCGCAAGACATGTGTTCATAGCGAGCTGCAAGAGCGAAGAGAGACATACTATTGCTGCTCGCGACACAGTCTGCGGGCCAAAGTAGTTCAATTGTCAACTCATTTTTTATTTTTTGAAACGAGCCGATAATATCTACGATGGTTTTAGATGCGTGGGTGATCTTGAAGTTTATAGTTTCCTCATCAAAATATGGATGCAGATGTTTGTTGGCGTAAACGTCGTCATCACCTTTAAGAGAAGAGTTGCACGAGTAACAGCTAGGAATGAGGTTGCATAGGGTTAAAGCCAAATGTGGATAAAGCGATTTTGGATAAAAATGGTCAAGTGTAGGTCTGAGTGCCCCATCCTCACCCTTAAATACAGTAAAAGCGTATGCGTGGTGGCAGTAAGGGCAGATTTTAAGCTTGGACTCTCGACAAAGACTATAGGCGTTCCAGCCGGGTTTCTCTTTGTTGCTAAAGTATGTGTAGTTGAATGCGTGCTTCAAATCATCAATCAGATGGTTATATTCAAACACATTGACATGATTTTTTATCTGCAGCAGCCATTGAACAGTAATGTCCATGTCCGCACGCTGATGGGATGTCAGTCTATTTCTAATAAGTCGAACAAACGGCTGGGACAGCGTCGACTTAAGTGTGTCGGCAGGTCTTTCGAGGAAACGTCTAATTACCGAATTCAAATATGTAGTGTGTTGATTTTCGGCCGTTTTCCAAGTGTTGGCAGCATTGATAATCACGATGGGCGCTCGCTCATTCTCACAAGCTCTCGTTTTATGATCGGGTCATCGATGATCGAAATAAGATACTTGTCACGAGGTGAGAGTTGTTTATGCTTAATGTTCTCAATCGTTGAATTTATTCGTCGTGTAGCAAATTCGCCAATGGTGCTTGCATCAAAGCAAATGTTCAATATTGCGTTAAGCGGTGCAGCAAATGAAGGCTGATCCTCTTGCGGTACTCGAGCCTGGCCGGTTTCCGGTAGCTGCAATTGGCATATGAATTCCTTGGGTACATCAGACGTCAACAAGGGAGAGTGAGACGCTATGATTAGCTGTAGGCACGGGATTGAAAACTCTGTCTTACACGCAGCCAGAAAATTGTTGACCTGCCAGATGTACTTACGCTGCCAAGCCAGATGCAAAAAAGCATCGCCTTCATCAATAAGTACTAGGATTTTCGCGGCCTTGTCAGGCTTTGTGGCTAATTGCTTGATTGCTTCATAGATGGAGATTACTTGATTTATTATTGCCCATTGGCCTGAGCTCATGCCGGGCAGCACAATGTCGAAAATACTTAAATTTGAATTCTCGAAGATCCTGCGGTCGCGTTCTACTTGAATTTGATACTGATGAGTGCCGCGTGAAACTTTTTTGAAGTCGAATCTTTGCAAGATCATAAGTGTTCGTTTGAACAGTGTGTGACAACTGATCGCCTTGTCTTCTCTTGAAGGTAAGAGAGTGATTGTCTTGAAGTAGTAAGATGGGATGTCTTCGGTGAGTAGCGAGACATAGGCTCGGAAACTGTGATTCATTTTCTGCATGGCCTGGAAAACGCCAAATAGTGCGAGCAGGTAATTTTCTGGATTATTGACGTTGTGTTGCGCGGAGGTATTCAAGTCCAATAGTATTTCGTCGCCGAGCGAATCAATCCTGCTTTTTAACTCGAGCTCCATGTGAGTTAGCTCGTCTTGATTTCCATTGAAGTCCGAGAATTTTTTAAGACGCTTTTCCAAATCCCTGATGGACAGTACACCGGGGTGGTCGAAAACCTTCGAATATTCGTTTTTCTCGTCGTCAATCAGCGCTCTCGCTAGAAAATCCTTGATTTTTCTTTCGTCAAACCTAAATCTCGCGAAAAGCTCCAGGCTCAGGCCGAACTCTTCTAAGATGTTTTTATGTTCATAAAGTTGAAAGAGGTTTTGGTCGCGGGCGCGCGAGGCATCGATAAAGTTTGTCTGTTTTCTGAAGGTCAATCGGTTACGCACGGGCGTGTAGTAGACTAAACCCCATTCGCTTAAGTTTTTTTGATCGAATGTTCCACGGTAATCAAATGACAGTCGGCAGTCCGAATCAAATTTAGGTCGAGCCCGAGGCGCGAATTTTTCCACCGTCTGTTGAAGAAATCGGCTTTTCCCGCTGCCATTGGGTCCAATGAGTAAGGAAACAGAGTCGATATCGAATAGATTGTGGCTCTCCCTGTTACGTAAATGAAGAATCGCCCCGTCTTGATCGATTGAAGTGAGCATTTCCCCGAATCTCCTTTTCTAATTGAGCTTTTTGATCATGCCTTTGGGCTGCTTCACCGCGCCTTAAGGCGCGGGTCTTTTGGTCCTGCCGGACAAATTACAAGGAGTAGAGGCCTAATGCCATATTTGCCAATTGTCGTGGATTGACGCTTTCGGCAATTCCCCTGTCGTTTTTGCACCCGGCTCTGTCGGCCCCTGGGCATATGCTGGCCCCAAAGCGCCGGCAGACGATTCGGCGCGTGAATCGCCAATAAGGGGACGCCTGATGAGCCCAGCCGAATTGCACGCCGACAGCATCGTTATCGACGGGCTGATTATTGCCAAGTGGAACCGCGACCTGTTCGAGGACATGCGCAAAGGTGGTCTCACCGCCGCCAACTGCACCGTGTCGGTGTGGGAAGGGTTCCAGGCCACCATCAATAACATCGTGGCCAGCCAGACCCTGATCCGTGAGAACAGCGACCTGGTGATCCCGGTGAAAACCACCGCCGACATCCGCCGCGCCAAGGAACTGGGCAAGACCGGCATCATCTTCGGCTTCCAGAACGCCCATGCTTTTGAAGACCAACTGGGTTATGTCGAGATCTTCAAGCAGCTCGGCGTGGGGGTGGTGCAGATGTGCTACAACACCCAGAACCTGGTCGGCACCGGCTGCTACGAGCGTGACGGCGGTTTGTCGGGCTTTGGCCGTGAGGTGGTGGGCGAGATGAACCGCGTCGGCATCATGTGCGACCTGTCCCACGTGGGCTCCAAAACTTCGGAAGAAGTCATCCTCGAATCCAAGAAACCGGTGTGCTACTCCCACTGCCTGCCGTCCGGGCTGAAAGAGCACCCGCGCAACAAGTCCGATGAAGAGCTCAAGTTCATCGCCGACCACGGCGGTTTTGTCGGCGTGACCATGTTCGCGCCGTTCCTGGCCAAGGGCATCGATTCGACCATCGACGACTACGCCGAAGCCATCGAATACACCATGAACATTGTCGGCGAAGACGCCATCGGCATCGGCACCGACTTCACCCAGGGCCATGGCCAGGATTTCTTCGAAATGCTGACCCATGACAAGGGCTACGCCCGCCGCCTGACCAGCTTCGGCAAGATCATTAACCCGCTGGGCATCCGCACCGTGGGCGAGTTCCCCAACCTCACCGAGACCCTGCTCAAGCGCGGCCACAGCGAGCGCGTGGTGCGCAAGATCATGGGCGAGAACTGGGTCAACGTCTTGAAAGACGTCTGGGGCGAATAAGCCACCGCTCTCCTAATCCTTAACCCGCTGCCCTTCGCGCAGCGGGCATCCAAACGAATTTTCTGGAGTTAAGTTTCCATGGCCAAGATCGCCCCGCAATTGCCTATCGAAGTCGACAGCGAAACCGGTGTCTGGACTTCCGACGCCCTGCCGATGCTGTACGTGCCGCGCCATTTCTTCGTCAACAACCACATCGGTATTGAAGAAGTGCTGGGCGCCGATGCCTATGCCGAAATCCTCTACAAAGCCGGCTACAAGTCCGCCTGGCACTGGTGCGAAAAAGAAGCTGAATGCCACGGCCTGGAAGGCGTTGCGGTGTTCGAGCACTACATGAAGCGCCTGTCGCAACGCGGCTGGGGCCTGTTCAAGATCCAGGACATCGACCTGGACAAAGGCACCGCCAGCGTCAAGCTGGAACACTCGGCGTTCGTCTATGTGTACGGCAAGGTCGGGCGCAAGGTCGACTACATGTTCACCGGCTGGTTTGCCGGCGCCATGGACCAGATTCTTCAAGCGCGCGGGAGCCAGATCCGCACTGTCGCAGAGCAAGTCTACGGAGGCTCCGAAGAGGGCCACGATGACGGCCTGTTCACCGTCAAGCCGTTGTAAGCCGAGGACCGTGCCATGGCTTTCGAAGCAATGTTCCAGCCGATCCAGATCGGCAAACTGACCATTCGCAACCGCGTACTCAGCACTGCCCACGCCGAGGTGTATGCCACCGACGGCGGCATGACCACTGACCGCTATGTGAAGTACTACGAAGAGAAAGCCAAGGGCGGCATCGGCCTGGCGATCTGTGGCGGCTCCTCGGTGGTGGCCATCGACAGCCCGCAGGAATGGTGGAGCTCGGTCAACCTGTCCACCGACCGCATCATCCCGCACTTCCAGAACCTCGCCGACGCCATGCACAAGCATGGCGCCAAGATCATGATCCAGATTACCCACATGGGTCGTCGCTCGCGGTGGGATGGTTTTAACTGGCCAACCCTGATGTCGCCGTCCGGCGTGCGTGAGCCGGTGCACCGTGCCACGTGCAAGACCATCGAGCCGGAAGAAATCTGGCGCGTGATCGGCAACTACGCCCAGGCTGCACGCCGTGCCAAGGCCGGTGGCCTGGATGGCGTGGAACTGTCCGCTGTGCACCAGCACATGATCGACCAGTTCTGGAGCCCGCGGGTCAACAAGCGTACCGACGAATGGGGCGGCACCTTTGAAGGCCGCATGAAGTTCGGCCTGGAAGTGCTGAAGGCTGTACGCGCCGAAGTGGGCGATGACTTCTGCGTGGGCATGCGCCTGTGCGGAGACGAATTCCACCCGGACGGCTTGTCCCACGAGGACATGAAGCAGATCGCCAAGTACTACGACGACACCGGCATGCTCGATTTCATCGGTGTGGTCGGCTCAGGGTGTGACACGCACAACACCCTGGCCAACGTGATCCCGAACATGAGTTATCCACCGGAGCCATTCTTGCATTTGGCGGCCGGTATCAAGGAAGTGGTCAAGGTGCCGGTGCTGCATGCGCAGAACATCAAGGACCCGAACCAGGCCACGCGGATTCTGGAAGGCGGTTATGTGGACATGGTCGGTATGACCCGTGCGCATATTGCCGACCCGCACCTGATCGCCAAGATCAAGATGGGCCAGATCGACCAGATCAAGCAGTGCGTCGGCGCCAACTACTGCATCGACCGCCAGTACCAAGGGCTGGATGTGCTGTGCATCCAGAACGCCGCGACCTCCCGCGAATACATGGGCGTGCCGCACATCATCGAAAAATCCACCGGGCCAAAACGCAAAGTCGTGGTGGTCGGTGCCGGCCCTGCCGGGATGGAAGCTGCGCGCGTCGCTGCCGAGCGTGGCCACGACGTGACCTTGTTCGAGAAAAAAGAATTTATCGGTGGGCAGATCACCACGGCGTCCAAGGCGCCGCAGCGTGACCAGATCGCCGGTATCACCCGCTGGTTCCAGCTGGAGCTGGCACGCTTGAAAGTTGACCTGCGCCTGGGCGTGGCGGCCGATGCCGACACCATCCTGGACTTGCGTCCGGACGTGGTGGTACTGGCGGTCGGCGGCACCCCGAACGTCGAACAGAACGAACACTGGGGCGCGGCCGAAGGCTTGGTCGTCAGCAGTTGGGACGTGCTCGACAGCAAAGTCGCGCCGGGCAAGAACGTACTGGTGTACGACACCATCTGCGAATTCACCGGCATGTCGGTGGCCGACTTCCTGGCCGACAAAGGCAGCCAGGTCGAGATCGTCACCGATGACATCAAGCCGGGCGTGGCCATCGGCGGTACGTCGTTCCCCACCTACTACCGCAGCATGTACCCCAAAGAAGTGATCATGACCGGCGACATGATGCTGGAAAAGGTCTACCGCGAAGGCGACAAGCTGGTGGCGGTGCTGGAGAACGAATACACCGGCGCCAAAGAGGAGCGGGTGGTGGACCAGGTGGTCGTCGAGAACGGCGTGCGCCCGGACGAAGCCATCTACTACGCACTCAAGGAAGGCTCGCGCAACAAGGGCCAGATCGACGTCGAAGCCCTGTTCGCGATCAAGCCGCAACCGTGCTTGAGCGAAGCGGGTGACGGGTACTTGCTGTTCCGCATCGGTGACTGTGTGGCGCAGCGCAATACCCACGCTGCGATCTATGACGCCCTGCGCCTGTGCAAGGATTTCTGACGGCTTGTGGAGAACCCTGTGGGAGCGGGCTTGCCCGCGATAGCGGTGGTTCAGTAGACATCTTTGTTGACTGACACACTGCAATCGCGGGCAAGCCCGCTCCCACAGGAATTGAGCAAGGCATCTCGACCTGCAAGACCCCGAGGTCTTTGGGAGCTTCACCATGCTGAACACCCTTCTTCCCATCCTGCTGTTCGCCGCCCTGGGCCTCGCCGTCCTCGGCGCCCTGCGCCGGGTGAACATGTGGCGCCGTGGCCGTGCGTCCAAGGTCGACTTGCTGGGCGGCCTGCTGGCCATGCCCAAGCGCTACATGGTCGACCTGCACCACGTGGTCGCCCGCGACAAATACATCGCCAACACCCACGTCGCCACGGCGCTCGGGTTTGTGCTATCGGCGCTGCTCGCCATTCTGGTGCACGGTTTCGGCCTGCATAACCGCATCCTCGGTTATGCCCTGCTGTTGGCCTCGGTGCTGATGTTTGTCGGCGCTACCTTCGTGTACCTGCGTCGTCGCAACCCGCCGTCACGCCTGTCCAAAGGCCCGTGGATGCGCCTGCCGAAGAGCCTCATGGCGTTCTCGGTGAGCTTCTTCCTGGTCACCTTGCCGGTGGCCGGGATTCTGCCGGCTGACTTCGGCGGCTGGCTGCTCGCCGCCTTGCTGAGCGTGGGTGTGCTGTGGGGTGTGTCCGAAATGTTCTTCGGCATGACCTGGGGCGGCCCGATGAAGCACGCCTTCGCCGGTGCGCTGCACCTGGCCTGGCACCGCCGTGCCGAACGCTTCGGCGGTGGCCGGTCCACCGGTTTGAAGCCGCTGGACCTCAGCGATAAAACCGCGCCCCTGGGCGTGGAAAAGCCCAAGGATTTCACCTGGAACCAACTGCTCGGTTTTGACGCCTGCGTGCAGTGCGGCAAATGCGAAGCCGCGTGCCCGGCGTTCGCTGCCGGCCAACCGCTGAACCCGAAAAAACTCATCCAGGACATGGTGGTCGGCCTGGCCGGTGGCACCGATGCCAAGTTCGCCGGCAGCCCGTATCCAGGCAAAGCCATTGGCGAACATGGCGGCAACCCGCACCAGCCGATCGTCAATGGCCTGGTGGACGCCGAGACCCTGTGGTCCTGCACCACCTGCCGCGCGTGCGTGGAAGAGTGCCCGATGATGATCGAGCACGTGGACGCCATCGTCGACATGCGCCGCCACCTCACCCTGGAAAAGGGTGCGACCCCGAACAAGGGCGCCGAAGTCCTGGAAAACCTGATCGCCACCGACAACCCCGGCGGTTTTGCACCGGGTGGCCGGTTGAACTGGGCGGCGGATTTGAACCTGCCGCTGCTCAGCGAAAAAGGCACCACTGACGTGCTGTTCTGGGTCGGCGACGGCGCCTTCGACATGCGCAACCAACGCACCTTGCGTGCGTTCGTCAAAGTGCTCAAGGCCGCCAATGTGGACTTCGCGGTACTCGGCCTGGAAGAGCGCGACAGCGGTGACGTGGCCCGCCGCCTGGGCGATGAAGCGACCTTCCAGCTGCTGGCCTCGCGCAACATCCAGACCCTGGCCAAATACAGCTTCAAACGCATCGTCACCTGCGACCCCCACAGTTTCCACGTGCTGAAAAACGAATACGGCGCCTTCAACGGCAATTACCTCGTGCAGCACCACAGCACCTTCATGGCCGAGCTGATCGGCGAGGGCGCGTTGAACCTGGGCCAGCACAAAGGCAACAGCGTGACCTACCACGACCCGTGCTACCTGGGCCGTTACAACGGTGAATACGAAGCGCCGCGCCAAGTGCTGCGAGCGCTGGGTATCGAGGTCAAGGAAATGCAACGCTCGGGCTTCCGTTCACGCTGCTGCGGCGGCGGTGGCGGGGCGCCGATCACTGATATTCCCGGCAAGCAACGTATCCCGGACATGCGCATGGAAGACATCCGCGAAACCGGTGCCGAGCTGGTGGCCGTGGGTTGTCCACAGTGCACGGCGATGCTTGAGGGTGTGGTCGAACCGCGCCCACTGATCAAAGATATTGCCGAGCTTGTTGCTGATGCATTGCTCGAAGACGCCGCACCGGCAAAAGCTCCTTTAAAGCGTGAACCTGCGGAGGTGCACTGATGAGCGACATTATCCGCCGCGACCCCCGGGCCGAATGGATCGCCCGTAACCGCCTGCACCCGCTCCATGCGGCGATGCAGCCGGTGCAACACAGCTGGATGGGGCCCAACGGCGTCATCCGCAAGAATGTGCATGGCGTCGGTTTTATCGGCCCCAACGGTATCAAGCGCATCGACCGCAGCGGCGCCCAACAGGGCGGCGCGGCCAAGCGCACGGCGGCGGTGGAAGTGCAGTTGCCGTTGCACCAGGTGCCAGCGCCTGCGTTCTACATCAACGTGGTGCCGGACATGGTCGGCGGCCGCCTGAGCAGCCACGACCGCGACTTGCTCGGCCTGGCGCGGCAGTTGGCCGGCAGCGACGGCGCCGTGCTGGCGGTGGTGTTTGGCGAGCACAAGGAAAGCGCGTTTGCCACAGCCGGCGTCGACCGCCTGCTGGTGTTGGAAGGTCACGCATTCGACGGTTATTCTCCGGAGCAACGTGTCCAGGGCTTGCGGGCTGTGGATAACCAATTCAACCCGCGTCACTGGCTGCTGCCCGACAGCCGCAGTGGCGGGGGCGAATTGGGTCGACGTTTTGCCGCCAGCCTCAAGGAACGCCCGGCCACACGTGTCTGGCAGATCAAGGGCAACGAGTGCATCGGCCGTGCCGGTGCTGGCCAGGAAGACTTGGCCCGCCCTCTGCCGCGCCTGATCCTGGTGGCGGCCGAATGCGCCGATCCGGTCAGCGAAACCCGTCACGAAGCCTTGCCCGTGGAGTTATCCACACCCCTGGCCCGCAGCCTGCCGCGTATCGAAGACCTCGGCGCAGTGGCGGTGGACCCGGCGGCGATTCCCATGGCCGAGGCGGAATTCATTTTCTCTGGCGGCAACGGTGTGAAGGACTGGGCGCTGTTCCACCAGACCGCCGCTGCGCTGGGCGCCACCGAAGGCGCTTCGCGGGTGGCGGTGGACGACGGCTTCATGGCGCGTGATCGCCAGGTCGGCGCCAGTGGCACTTGGGTCACGGCACGGGTGTATGTGGCGGTGGGCATTTCCGGCGCGATCCAGCACCTGCAGGGCATCGGTGCCTGCGACAAGGTGGTGGCGATCAACCTGGACCCTGGCTGCGACATGATCAAGCGTGCCGACCTGTCGGTGATTGGCGAAAGCGCCGCGATCCTGCACGCCTTGATCGCGGCGGTCGAGGCTTACCGCAACGGCGCCAAGCGCGATGCAGCTTAAGGAGTTGGCCATGACCACGAATGTAATCAGCCTGGTGTCCATCGGCGCCCACCCCACTTCAGGGCGCCCGCGCCGTGCCGAGCAGGACGCGCGCGCCGTCGAACTGGGCCTGCAAATGGCTGGGGATAAGTTGCAGGTGCTGCATGCCGGCAACATCAACGAGCCGACCCTGCGCAGCTACCTGGGCATGGGGTTGCCGCAACTGCAGGTGCTGGAACAGCCCGCAGGCAGCGATGCCTTGCCGGTGCTCAGCGACTACCTGCGCGAGGCAGGTGCCCAGGTGGTGCTCGCTGGCAGCCAGGCGGAAACCGGCGAAGGCTCGGGCATGCTGCCGTTCCTGCTCGCCGAACAATTGGGCTGGCCGTTGATCGTCGGGCTGGCGCAAGTGGAGTCCATCGACGGCGGCGTGGCCCATGTGCTGCAAGCCTTGCCCCGTGGCCAGCGCCGCCGCTTGAAGGTGCGCTTGCCCTTCCTGGCAACGGTGGACAACGCCGCGCCCAAGCCCCGGCAAAGTGCCTACGGCCCCGCGCAACGCGGCGAGTTGGCTGCCCATGAGGTTGAGGTGGAAGAGGACGAGTTATTCACAGGCGCCGTGCTGCAACCGGCCAAGCCTCGGCCCAAGCGCCTCAAGGTGATCAAGGCCAAGAGCGGTGCCGATCGGATGAAAGCCGCAACGGCCAAGGCCAGTGGCGGCGGCGGGCAAGTGCTTAAGGGCCTCAGCCCGGAGGCGGGTGCCGAAGCCATCCTCAAGCTGCTGGTTGAAGAAGGCGTCGTACGCTAACCCAAAACCCCCCCAAACCTTGTAGGAGCCGGCTTGCCGGCGATAGCGGTCGTTCAGCCGACTGATGTCTCGACTGACATACCGTCATCGCCGGCAAGCCGGCTCCCACAATGGGCTTACCCACAATCCCTGTTGACCCGTCTGTGGATAACCTGTTCGCGGCTGTCCACACCCCTTGCAAATCAAGCCCTCCAGCTCGCTGTACGAAAAACAACCAGGCTAACTGGCGGTTTTTCCTGGATTTTTTCCCCGTGCAAAACCGCGCTTACACACAGACTTGCCCCCAAAGTCTGTTGGCGCTTCTGTGGATAAGATGTTCGCTATCGGCTGAGAGCCTTATAAAACGTGGCTTACACAGACTTGGGTAAAAGATGACCAATTTTACTGTGAAACCGTGAAAACCCCCGGTTCATGACGGTTTGATAGGGTTTTCCACAACGTTTTTGAAGTTACACCCAATCTCTGTTGGTGGCTCTGTGGATAAGGTGTTTGCGTACCGCTACAGGCCTCTATCTACGGGGCTTGTAGGTGTTTGATCAATAAGTGAGCAATACATGCCGAAACCCCACGACTTGAATAAGTCACGGATTTTCTTCAATTAAATTCAGGTGAATAGCGCAGTTGCCCACAATTGCTGTGGGTGGCTTTGTGGATAAGTTGTTGGGTAACGGCTGGAGGGCAGGGCGTTAAAGGGTTTCAAGAGGTTTGATCAAATTTTGAACACTGTGCAGATGCAAATGTGGGAGCTGGCTTGCCTGCGATGGCTTTAGTGGAATCGACTCCGTCCGCTCAAGGCAGACACACCCCA